>JANQDY010000089.1 GCA_028278625.1 Thermodesulfobacteriota bacterium | reverse complement strand
TTGCTTCGACAATATCTCTTTCAAATGGATTTTGGAGAACATCCCCATGGACAAAGCCGTTCTTCGTAAGTGGTTGAAAGCGGGATATGTGGAAAACGGCATCCTCTATCCCACACGCAAGGGAGTTCCGCAAGGCGGGATCATCAGTCCCACCATCTCGAATATGGTACTCGACGGATTGGAGGAAACCGTCCGTTGTGCAGTCCAACGTCGGTGCCGTATCAATTTCGTCCGCTACGCTGATGACTTCATCATCACAGGAAAATCAAAATCCATCCTGGAAGATTCTATTCAGCCGGTGGTCGAGGGCTTCCTCAGCGAGCGGGGCCTCGAGCTCTCATCTGAGAAGACCGTGGTCACGCACATCAAAGACGGATTTACATTCCTCGGGCAAACCTTTCGCAAGCATGGCCGAGTACTGCACATCACGCCATCGAATGAGGGAGTTCACGCCCTCAAGCGGAAGATAAAAGAACTGATCCGTAAACACGTCAGTGCGCCGATGCCGGTCCTGATCAAGAAGCTCAACGATACGCTTCGAGGTTGGGCGAATTACCACCGCCACGTGGTGGCATCGGAGGCCTTTGATCGTATCGACACCTATGTCTTTGAACAACTTCGGCGCATGCTGCGCCGACGGCACCCCACGAAATCCGTGGCATGGCTGATCCGGCATTATTGGTCGGCAGCCGGGAAGAATGTATTTGCCGTATTTGCAAAGGCCGCCAGGTCCGGAAAGAAGCTTTACCAGGTCTTGCGGGTCAGTGCAACCGGGATTCGAAGATATGTGAAGATCAAAGCGGCTGCCAATCCTTACCTGCCGGAATACGCCGGCTATTTCTGGCGTCGTCGGCACAAAAAGGAGAGCAAGCTGTTGCCGGCCATGGCCGCCCGGGAGTACCGGGCCATGGCTGCGGCTTAGGAAAGTAATACAGCCGGGCCGCCCCACAAGGGCTGCCTTTTGAGACGCTTGAGCCGTGTGACGGAAAACTGTCATGCACGGTTCTTAGGGGGGAATGGGGCCGAAAGGCCCCTGACCTACGCGATCATCAAATAACAAAGAACGAAATACACCATCGCCGGCATTTGAACACAATGGCCAAACGAAAGAAAACAACAAAAAAAGCATCAAGAATCTCTGTAAGCCTTCCTCTTCCTGATACTGTTAATGTGGTTGAAGGTCCGGGATTCCGGATGGAACGGCATGGCAGATTCATTCATTGCGAAACAAAACGTACAGAATCAGAACAGCAATCGCTAATGGAGAACCTGGCGAACTCTGTCGACACTTTGTTTGCTGACATTGAACAACGTGTTCAGTCTATTGAGAGCCAATTACAAAAGTTCAATACATTCACCATCCTTGGCGCATTGACATTGCAGAATCATGTTACAAACCCGGATACGTACAAAGAGTATTCCCATCCTGGCAGGCCCTTCGTCTCTGAGTACGCCACCCTGTTGGCGCTAAAAAATCCCTATTCAAACGGTACCGAATTTTTGTCGATTCTTCCTGTGCTACACAAAGTGCAGGAAGAAACTGAGCATGTCTTTCAGGCCACATACTGGCGCGAAGTAGGGAAATATGCCCGACGAAAAATCGACGCTGAAAAGGTATTAGAAGACCCAACAACGCTTGAAGAGCTCCGCACTTGGATGCACTCACACGAGCTTACTGTAAGAAATCCGGCGTATGAACATCATCATCATGAAGTCCTTAAATGTCTTTTCCAGCCGTTCGAAAATGAGCTGTTATCGCAGATTGGGTTCTCAATTGATGATGCGCTTGCCTTATCTCGCGCGATCAGTAATCGTATTAATCGCTTATTTTCAGAAAGGTTGCACAAAGCTCGTGAGGCTAAGAATAATTACAAAAAGATTGTCCGAAAGGCTAGGCGTTCCGGATCACTCTCCATTGATAAGACGGACTTTCAGGGAGAGGACATTCTATCAACATCTCAGTTCTATAGCGAATTGTTACGCCGCTCACCTGAAGAGGTTGATCGTTTTTTAACGTCAGCAACGCTTGCATGGCTCCTTATTGGTGCTGATGATATTTGTAGTTTTACCGTTGATGATCTGGCTAAGGAATCTTCGGTCTCTCGCGAAAGAATCAGCAATTTTCTATCTTCTATGTCGATGAATTTCGGCTGTCTGTCGGCTAAATTCGATATTATTCCATCTCCTACCCATCCATTACGCGAGCGTCCGTTTGTGCACCACGAAGGACGTTATCTGGCAAGCGCGCCAATGCTGATAGATTGGGCAATACAGCCTGCTTTTGAAACAGCTTTGAAAAATGTTGGCGAGTCTGTGTGGCAACGATATCAAAAGCAGCGGCATGATTACGTTCTTAACCGATCTGTGGATATTTTACAGGGAATGATGCCTGGCGCCAGCATCGGAAAGAATCTTCTATATCTAAGTAAGGAAAACAAATCCAGCGAAGCGGAGATCGATGCTATCGCAGTTTATGATGGGGTAGTCTTCCTGATTGAAGTCAAAGGGGCAAACATTACGGCTCCCGCACTCAGAGGGGCGCCTGACCGGCTACGCCGTGACCTGGAGAAAGTGATCGCAAAATCGCATTTGCAGGCGCTTCGGGCAAAAAATTACATCACACGAGACAGGGAATCGATCTTTCGTAGAGATGACGGCGAACCAGACTTCATTTTACCTCCTGGAATACGTGACATTGTTTTGATATCCATTTCGTTGGCAACTATGGGGCATCTAACGGCACTTTTGCATGCAGATTCTGACATAGGGTTTTTCAAAAATGGCGAATATTCATGGGTGGTGAGCCTTTATGACCTCATTGTGATTGGTGATATCATCGAGTTACCTCCAATGTTTCCTCATTATGTCAAACGAAGAGTTAATGTGGCACACCTAGGAATTTTGGAGGCTCATGATGAGCTCGACCTCTTTGGTTACTATATGAACGAGGGCCTTTATGTCGATGATATTGCGGAGGAATTGGAAAAGGAATCTGGAAAACCAAGGATGAGCTTATTGTCTTATACCGGTCAGTTTGATGAATATTACTCGTATCAGTATGGCTCTCGTAGAAGACATGCAGCAAAACCAAACCAAAAGATTCCTTATAAAATGAAAAAGATGATTGAACGTTTGGAAAACTCCAGACTCCCTGGCCGAGTGGAGGCTGCGATGGCAATACTTGACCTTTGCCATGAAACGCGGCTTTCTTTTTTGAAAGGGATTGAAAAGACACAAAAAATAAGTCTCCGAGAGCACCGCATTTCTGATGTGACAGTGTATGGCCAAGAAGGAGGTGGATGGGGCCTTACATATATGTGTGATCGAACCTCGCTGACTCTGGAAGGTTCACTTCGACTTCACTGCAATCGCAAGATAGAACAGATGAACTATAAAAAATGGTTGGGGTTTGCTGAAACGATTAATCGTAATGCAAAAGTTATTAGCATATGTATTATTGAGAAATAATTCTACTGGGCAGATCGGGGACAGCTTGCTTAATCCCTATATTACTTGGTCCGACCCACGAGCACACGACCAACGACCAACCCAGCCGACCACACAACAAAATTCGAGCTTGTTTGATACATATTGACAATTCCTTTCAAGACATGTACTGTTTATCTGTACATAAACATGGGAGGGGAAAATGGCAATACAGACTACATACACTCAAGCTCGTGCAAGCTTGGCCTCTTTGCTGGATGAGGTCACTAATAACCGAGAGATCGTTATTATTCAGCGTCGTGGACACGAAGATGTTGCAATGATAACCGCCGATGAACTCGCTGGTGTGCTCGAAACAGCGCATCTTCTTCGTTCGCCTAAAAATGCAAAGCGACTTCTGACGGCACTTGATAGGGTTAAAAAAGGTACTGGTGTTTCACAAACAATCGATGACCTTCGAAACGAGGTCGGCTTTGAGTAAAAGCACCAAAAAACGATCCACTAAGAAGACAAAAAGAGAATCCGTATTCCAACCGGAATTTAGAGAGGACCTTAAGTATTGGGTCGAAACTGATCGAAAAACGGCTCTTCGTATTTTTCAATTGATAGAATCAGTAATGCGTGATCCCTTTCAGGGTATCGGAAAACCTGAACCTCTAAAATTTCTTGGATCCGGTGTTTGGTCTCGTCGAATAACACAGGAACATCGTCTTGTTTATGTCGTGGGTCATGACAGGATCGATTTTGTACCAGCCCGCTATCATTACTGAAAAAAAACTGCCAACAACCGCTTGCGCAGGAGCACAAAAGGCGGGCGGCATCAAAAATATTGCATTCACCATTACACGTACTTCGTTTACAGTCCGCATCTCTTTTGTGCCCTGTGAAGCGTTGGAAGCGACTTTGATAAGGCACGAGGTCTGCTCTTAAACCGAGACATTTCTGTCCCGGATAAGGCGAAGAGCTCAAAATCACCCGTTTCCGAGGAGATCTCCCATTCGCATCATCAGGGAAAGGTCTCCTCTGTCGGTGTATTTCTGCTCCATGAACATCTGCTGGCCGTCGGCCTTTCCGGTCATGATGTCCATCCACACCTCAAAGGGGGTATCAATAAGGGAAAAGGGGACAGATCTATTTTTTCAGCCGTCTTGTTAAGCGCTGCCAATGTCAGCAAAATAAATCTGTCCCCCTTTTTACGATCTCCGTGAGGAGGCTGCTCCCTATATGGTCCTTTCCAATGCCGAAAAGGACGATATAGACGCTGAAAACGCCTATTATTGGGATATAAACTGAGAATAATCAGTAACTTGGTGTGGCCCGACCCAGGCTACAGGCTACGTTGTCGGTTTGCCAACAGCGCCACTGACCCAAAGCGTTGGGGGACATAGCCCAGGTGGGATCGAAATATTTGATGAAAAATTATCGATGGCCTGGTAGAAACAGACAATGCCATGTTTTTTTAATAGTTGGTAAGGGAAAAGGATAGATCTATAAAACGAAGTAAAAAGGAGGGAAACATTGGATCAAGTAATTAAAATCATGCCATGCCTGGACATGCAGGACGGCCGCGTTGTCAAAGGCGTCCATTTCGTGGACATACGAGACGCTGGTGATCCGGTCGAATGCGCACGATCTTATTGTGAGGCTGGCGCAGATGAACTGGCGCTTCTGGATATCACAGCTACGGTGGAAGGTAGAGCCACCATGCTCGAAGTAGTTAAACGCGTCGCCGAAGTCACAACTGTGCCATTCACCGTTGGCGGTGGCATATCTGATGTAAAATCGGCCGAGTTAGTGCTAAGCGCGGGAGCAGACAAGGTGTCGACCAGCAGTGCCGCCTTTCGGAAGCCTGAAGTGGTTGAAGAAATGGTTAAAGCGCTGGGTGCCGAGAAGGTGACGGTAGCCATTGATGTAGATCAGAACGCAGCTATGCCTTCAGGCTATGAAGTATATATTGATGGAGGACGGACAGCCACTGGCGCAGATGCGATCGAATGGGCAAAGCGTGTTGACGGATACGGTGTTCCGGTTATTCTGCCTACAAGCAAAGCGGGGGACGGCGTGCAGACCGGTTATGATCTGCCGGTGATTAGAGCCATTAAGGAAGCGGTCTCGGCCGATGTGGTAGCTTCCGGTGGCGCAGGAGAATTGGATCATTTCTATGAGGCAGTGGAAGCTGGTGCTACAATCTTACTTGCCGCCTCTGTGTTCCATTTTGGGACCATTGGAATTGGCGACTTGAAGGACTACTTACGTAACCGGGGTCTTTCTATCTTCTGAAGCCTCCAGCACATCGAATTTTTAAACCCCACCATGCTAATTCAGCCGACGCAAAAAAACCGCGCGGCTGATTAGCGGCATTAAACAGAGAAATTTATGAATGCTAAAAGGAAATAAAGTTCATTATCGTCAATTGGAAATCGCTGATGCCACATTATTTTACCAATGGTGCAAAAACGAGGATGTTATTAGATTTAGCCTTTCGTGGTTTCAAAATCAAAGATCAATTCATGATTTTGAAAATTGGCTAAATGATATATTGATTTCAAAGAATAGTTTTAATATCGGCATTTGTGATAGAAATTCAGGCAAACTAATTGGTTACGCAGGAATTGTTAATATTAGTTCAATCAATAGATCAGGGGAATATTTCATATTTATCGGAGATATGAATTATTGGGGACATGGAATTGGAACTGAGGTTTCCAAGTCAATCACATCCTATGGTTTCAATAAGTTGGATTTACATAGAATATTCCTCACTGTTTCAGAATTAAATCACAGGGCTGTTAAAGTTTACGAAAACAGTGGTTATAAACGTGAAGGAATATTGCGTGATGCTGCTTTTAGAGACGGTGATTTTCATAATAAAATCGTAATGTCTGCATTATCAACAGAGTGGACAACTGCTTAATGGGGTAGCCGGGGGTCTTTCTCCCCCAGCCCCCACAACACCCCGCATGCGTTGCGACATGAAGTCGCTTATTTTATAGCTGATCACTGAATCAGCCTGCCGTATCGCCGGCAGTTTCTCACCTCGACATGCATCACTGCAATCGGATGGTCGGATGGGGTTCGGATGGGCGACCCCA
The DNA here is from genome assembly GCA_028278625.1 of Thermodesulfobacteriota bacterium. Next base: position 267,483 of record JANQDY010000089.1, on the reverse strand, counting down.
GGCTACGAACAGAGAGCATTGCCGTGGGCAGCGCAAACACCTCCCGTCAAATAGGACTTGACAAATCAACGATAAGGGTAATAATAGACCCATTAAAACTATTTAAAGGGTATTTTATGACTCAAAGATCGCTTGGAAAAGATGGGTTGCCGCTATCGTTGCGACAAAAAATGGCTAAGGTGGGCCTGAATATCAAACTGGCCAGAAAGCGACGAGGTTTGACCATGCAGGACATGGCCGAACGTATGTTTGTCACACGAAAGACGCTCAACCGGCTTGAATCCGGAGATCCGGGTGTGAGTTTCGGCATCCTGGCGGCGGCCCTATTGACCTTGGGCCTTGAAAACGATCTAAGCCATCTGGCGAAACCCGAAAACGACCGCACCGCAAACATCATTGACAAACAAAGCTATGATCAAAAAAAACGCATTCGACCTTCCCGTAAAGTCGATCTGGATTTTTAGCAGAAAAACCCATGGCAAAGCAGAATGACGCATATGTATTCATTCATCTAAACGGAAAGTGGGTCCCCTGCGGATACTTGACCGTTCAGGAAGACAATCGAGACATCCTTTCCACGTTCCAGTACGGTAAAAAGTACCTGCGGCGCATAGACGCCATATCCATTGACCCGGTTCAGCTTCCACTAAGTGACGCCCTTTTCAGGTCGACACCCAAATCACCCATTTTCGGAGGAATACGGGATACAATGCCTGACGGATGGGGCCGGCATCTCCTTGACAGAGCAGCGGATCCCCAATCACCGGGAGAATTCGAATATCTTACCGCCCTTCCGGTCGAGGACCGAATCGGCGCCCTAGGGTTTGGCAGTTCTTTGGAGCAGGGTCCGGGACCGATTGATCCGGGGTGGGCCAATTATCCGCCCCATGGGGCCGAACTTGATCTGGACAGCATGATGAAAGCCGTGGATCAGATTACAAATGAAAAAACGATTTCACCTGAATATCGCCGGTTCCTTGTTCGGGGATCTTCCTTAGGGGGCGCACAGCCAAAAGCGCCCACAATGCATGAAGGTCGAATGTGGGTGGCTAAGTTCAGCAGGCAGTACGATGCATGGAGCACATGCCGCATTGAAAATGCAAACCTGCACCTTGCCCGAATGTGCGGTATTGTTGCTCCTAAAACAAAAACCATTTCAGTGGCCGGCAGGGATGTTTTCTTGATTTTAAGATTTGACCGGGATCTTAACGGAAACAGAATCCCCTTTATTTCTGCCGCTACACTGCTGGGAACGGATCAATTAGCGGAAGGCACCTATCAGGATATTGCCGTTCAGATGAGAAAATATTGCGCTTCGTCATCCATTCACGAAGATCTAAAACAGCTTTTTATGCGAATGGTTTTCAACGTATTGTGCAACAACACCGATGACCATCTCAGAAATCACGGGTTTATCCATATTTCAGGCCAAGGTTGGCGGCTTTCGCCTGCCTACGATATTGTTCCGCAACCGGACATGGGACCTGAAGAGCCCCGGAGATTAACCCTCGGCGTGGGAATGAACGGGAGCCGGGAGGCAACCCTGAAAAACGCCTTATCTTCCTGTGGTGTTTTTGGTTTGCCAAAGGAGGACGGTGAAAAGATCATAGATCAAATGAAAACGAAGTTTCTGACCCAGTGGGAAGAGGTATATTCGGAATATCATGTCCCTCCAGAAAATTTTCCGGGACTGGCCAAAGCGTTTGTCAATCATCTGCGGTAAGGGTAATACACTAGAGATTTGAAACCATTACGAGAAAGGCATGTGCTTGATGAGAGCGGCTAAAAAAGCGACCTTCCTGCGGGAAAGCGTGTTGATTCTGATAATGTTCTCCATGTCCGTCTATTTGTATTACCTGGTGGCGGGATGGGGTATTTCGGCGTACCTTGCCGAAGGGCTCATCAAGGATTATATAATGGGGCCAGTGGTTCATTGGGAGGCCCTGATGCTCAGTTTGAGCTTCGGGTTGCTCCTTGCCATTGTGAATGCCTGGTGTGATGCCCCCCGCGTGAGAAGACTTCCCTTCGGGTTCATCATTTTACTGAAAAGTTTTCTCTACCTGGCGAGTCTGGCCGTTACGATGGCTTGCGTCCTGCTGGTATTCCGTCTCTTTGTCTTCTCCTCTACTGAAATCGATGCTCTTATGGGGAAGTTGACGGCCCCATTCCTCGTTTCAGTCTCCCTCTGGTTCGCCATCTGTATTCTGGGGATCAATTTCGTCATGGAAGTGAGAAGAAAGGTGGGGCCTGGAAATCTCTCTTCACTTTTTACCGGCCGCTATCGGCGCCCTCGTACGGAGGACCGGATTTTTCTTTTTCTGGACCTCAAGGCATCCACCACCATCGCCGAACGACTCGGCCCTGAAAAATACAGCCGTTTACTGCGCCAGTGCTTTTTTGATTTGAACGATATCGTCATCACCTACAGGGCTCAGATCTATCAGTTCGTGGGGGACGAAGTGATACTCATGTGGTCGAACCGGGATCGCCATTCCCCGGTCAACTCCTTGAGGGTGTTCTTCGATTTTGATGAAAAGATCAAGGAAAGAAAGGCGTTGTACGAGAGGAAATTCGGGGTGGTGCCCATATTCCGGGGCGGCATCGACCTGGGCGCCGTGACGGCCACGGAGGTGGGTGACATAAAACGGGAAATCGCCTATCACGGTGATCCCCTCAACACTGCCGCCCGCCTGCTGGAACTTTCAAAAGAACACGAACAGCGGATTGTTATTTCAGGGAAGATCAAGGCTGAAATTTCCACCTCGCCGGAATTCACTGTGGAGCATCAGGGTGAGGTGAGACTGAGGGGCAAAACCGAAAAGGTGGCCATATTCACCGTAACCTATGAAAAGCCGTAACATCATCGAGAGACAAAAGATGCTCCTTTTGACGTTCATTTCATCCATGCGTGGAATGTCGTCTACAGGCTGCGTTTCCTCAAGAGAAAGGCCTAGACAACCGCCGTTCAGATTGGATTTCATTCTTCTGCGTATCATTCCGAAATGGATCATAGGTAGTTCTACTCAATAGCTTGTTAACCGGTAAATTGACATATTACTTCTTGCCTAATCAAAATTCCGACACTATAATAATGGTATAAAAAATATATACAATCTGGAGCATTATGGAATTCGAATATGATCCAAGTAAAAGTGAATCAAACAAAGAGAAACACGGGATAGACTTCGAAGAAGCCCAAGGCTTATGGCTTGACGCGGTTAGACTTGAAGTTCAGGCAAAAAGCGATGATGAACCGAGATTCGCTCTGATAGCTGAGTTGAATAAGAAACTGTGGACAGCGTTTTACACTGTCAGAGAAAAACGAATCAGACTTATCTCTGTACGTCGCTCAAGAAAAGGCGAAAAGGAGCTCTATTATGAAAGCTAAAGAACTGGATAAAATTTTCGACAAGGGTGAAGACATCACTTCACACTTGGATTTATCAACGAAACGAAGACCTGGGCTAAAACAAAGAAGAGTCAATGTTGATTTTCCAGACTGGATTATTGAGTCACTGGATCGTGAGGCAAGCAGGATTGGCGTTACAAGACAATCAATCATCAAGGTCTGGATCGCTGAAAGAATCAAAGAAGAAGCAAGCAGACGTTAAAAAAAGTGAATTCCCAAATTCCGGGAATACGCAAATATCGAGGCCGGGCAACGATAGCAACCGTAAATTCGGGGGACACGACAATTCCAACCGGAAAAACCGGAGATTTCCGTGGTTACCCTTTAAAGAAAAACAAGAGACGATGAACTGCATCCACTGCCAAGAGGCCTGATAGTCCTGAACTCCCCCTACCGAGAAATGGTCTCCTTTCCGGTTTTGGATGCCCCGCCCTCGTTCCTTACAAAGGGCAGATGGATGATGAATTTAGATCCCTTGCCCAAAGCCGATTTGACGGTCATGCTGCCGCCGTGGTTTTCAGCGATAATAAAATAGGAAATCGACAGACCGAGTCCGGTCCCCTCTCCCACATCCTTGGTCGTAAAAAACGGCTCAAAAATCCGTTTCCGATCCTTTTCACCCATGCCGGGGCCGTTGTCTTCAACTTCAATCCGGGCCATCGGCCCGGCTTTCTCCAGTCTAAGGGTAATGCGCGGCGGTTCAGCCCGGTCAGTTTGCTCTGCCATGCACTGGGCCGCATTTTTGAGAAGATTCAATATCACCTGCTGGATCTTGGTTTCCTCGCAGGGCACATCCGGAAGGTCCGGATCGTATTCCCTCACGATTTCGATCCGGCGAAAATCGTATTTCTTTTTCAGGTCATAATCTTTGGAAGCCAATTCCACGGTTTTGTCGAGTAGTCGAAAGAGTTTGTGATGATGAAATACGGACTCGCTCTTCCGGCTGAAACTGAGCATGTTTTCAACGATTTGGGCCGCCTGACCCCCTGAAGACCTTACGGCCTCGAGCATCTTGGGGATGTCCCGTTTCTCCATGAAGGATTTGATGATCTCCATGTTTGTCCCGCAATCCGCCGCCGCCCGGCGGTTCGCGGGAAGATCCTTTGAAATACGGTTCAGAACCACCTGGGTGTTTTGCAGGATTCCGGCAAGCGGGTTGTTGATCTCATGGGCCATGCCGGCCGCCAGTCCCCCCACGGTCAGCATTTTCTCGGATTGGATCATCATTTCCTCCATGCGCACCCTCTCTGTCACATCATCCACCCGTATGACCGCCCCCTCCACACCATTGCTCATGAGCGGGTAGATTGTCACGTCCTCAAACCGCGTCTCACCGTCATCCACCCTGGCGACCTTTTCGTCGGTATTGGCCTTTTGGTCCCGTATGGTCTGCCGAACCTTCTTCATCCGGTCTGCCAGTTGCGGGAAAACCTCGGCCAGGGTGCGCCCACGGGCATCCTCTGGTGACGTTCCCGTTGCGGCTTCCGCTTTCCTGTTCCATTGGGTGACGGTTCCGTCCGGGTCCACCCCCACCAGTACCGAGGGCATGGAGTCGATAATGTTGTTCAAAAGGTTTTGCAGGTGTTTCATTTCCTCTTCGGCCCGCTTGCGTCCGTTGACCATCTGATTGGCCGAAACCGCCATTTCGCGGAATTCTCGCGTGTTCAGGTTGTTCCCGTCGATCTTTTTGAGCTTCGTGGCGGCATCCCGGAAAAAGGTTTTAAATACTTCAAACTCTTTACCGAGCTTTCTGGAAAAATAGAGGGACAAAAGAGTCCCAAGGGCGATGAAGCCCAGAAGCATTAGCATGATTTTAAGAACATAGCTGTCAACCTGTCGTCCCAAAGCCGCCTTTTTCCGTTTCAGGACTTCCGCGATGTCATCGGTCTTTGCACTCATGGCAATGATCCATTGCCAATCCCCGTAACTGTCGGCATAGGCGATCCTGGATACCGGTCGATCCAAAACCGGATCCTCCCATGCATAAGAAACATATCCGCCGCCCGGCTCTCGGCCCCGTTGGCGCAGTTCCCTGTATATTTCCTTTCCCGCCGCATCCGTCTGATGGAGCATATTGCGCCCGATATACCGTTTTTGATCATCGTACAATACGGTCCCGTCATAGCGGAATATGAGAAGGGACCTGCCCGGTTCCGTCTTTCGGTGATACATTCGCTCCAGAACATGTCTTTGAACATCCCGTTCCATGTCGTCCAGATAGGCCCCTGTTCCCATATACCATCCAAAGGGCTCGAAATACTTGACAAATGAGAGTTTGGGAAACGCCGCTCCCCGGATTCTCGGTTTTGGTGCCATGTAACTGAAAAAACTCTCCTCGCTGCCGGTCACCATTCCAACCATGTTCCTGACCACCGCTTCCGCGGAGGTATCGGAAACATTCCTGAGCACCCGCCCGGCCAATTCAGGGTCCGCGGCGATGATCTCACCCCCGTCATCGCCGGTGGTGGCAAAGTAATAACCCTGACCGTTATCGAACCGGATGCCCTCTAGTTCATTTATGACAATCTCTTTAATGGCTTCCACGCTGTAACGGTCCCGGTTGCTTTCGTAGATGTCCGTGGCCAAGGCGAAGGCCTCCATGACCCGATTGCGCAAAGTCTCCTTAACCCGCCGTTCCTCCCGTTTTTCTTCAAACCGGCTCAGTTCAACGATCTCATCCACATTTTTGCGTATCAGATCTTTTCTTGTTTTCAAATATCCTGCTTCAAGCTCCGCCGAATCGGCCTCAAAATGGCGATACGCCTCATGGATAAAGAACGCTCCCAGAGAAACGGTCAGGATCAGGATGACAACCAGGAATCCCATGAACGTCAGTTTCCAGATGCTTGTTTCACGAAACATGAATTCTATGCTCCGAAATAAAATCTGATTTGAAGTGCATTGTATCCTGGGAAAATATGCCTATTTCCGGCCATTAGAACATCCGGCGGAGAATCGCGCACTCGTCAATTTGGGTTCCTAATCGAAGGACAATATAAGAACGGGTTGCGGGAATCGGTTTAAACAGCTTTTCCGTTTACTTGATGCCCAAAATCATTATAATTTATGGTCGGATGAAATACCAATGTTTATTGCAGCATATCTTGACGACGGATCTCTAATCCGTTTTACCGAATCATTGATTGCGACAATAAGGATCCCATATGGGCAAATACATGAAGAGATCCATCTCCCGAAGGGCGTTCCTAAAGCGCTCGGTTTGGGGATTGGCCGGATTATCGGCCGCGAATTTTCTCTCCACCCTCCCTTTTGGGAGAAAAGAAGCAACGGCCGGAGCAGTCTCGGCCCCCCTAATTGCCCTGGAATCGAATCCCACGGTCAAAGTCCTGCGGTGGCGGGCTTTCGTCCAGGGGGATGAGGACGCGTGGCTCGAAAATACCAGACGCTGGGAGAAAATGACCGGCGGGCGGGTCATCACCGATTTCGTGCCCTTTAATGACGTAAGGCCCCGGGCCGCCATGGAGGCGACCCTCGGTACCGGACATGACCTCGTCCTCGGCTGGTTTGACGACCCCCACCTTTATCCGGACAAACTTGTTGATCTAACGGAGATAGCCGACTATCTGGATAAAAGATACGGCGGCTGGTATCCCGTCTGCGAAACCTACGGCCGCGATACCCGGACCAAAAGATGGATAGCACTGCCCATTGGCTGTAGCGGCCAATGCATCAACTTTCGAAAAAGCTGGGTCAGAGAGGCGGGATACGAAACCGTTCCAGGCCACATGGAGGGATTCCTGAAATGCTGCAAGGCCCTCAAGGCCAATGGCCATCCCACGGGATTTGCCCTGGGAGATGCAGTGGGTGACCGCAATTCCTGGACCCATTGGTGGCTCTGGTCCTTCGGAGGCAAGGCCGTTGAGGCGGACGGCAAGACCATCGCCATCAACAGCAAAGAGACCCTGCTTGCCCTTGAAACGGCCCGGGAACTCTACGACACCATGGTTCCGGACGTTTTGAACTGGCGCGATCCGGAGAACAACAAGGCATTTCTGGACGGAAAAATATCGGCAACCAACAACGGCACCAGTATCCTGTACGCCGCCAAACACCACCATCCTCACATTGATGGGGACCTTGGGACCATGAACTTCCCCGTGGGACAGATCGGGAAGCCGTCCGAACTATCCCTTATCAGCCCGGCCTTTATCTTCAAACACGCATTGATGCCCAACGCCGCCAAGCATTTTCTGTTGTTCATGTTCGAGGCCGAGCAATACGGCAATTGGATCAACGGTTCGTTGGGCTACGTCACCCAGAGCCTTGAGGGTTACCGGAACCTACCCACATGGGAATCTGATTCACGCCTTGCGCCTTACCGGGAGTGCCTGGACAGGATGCTGCCCAACGGCTGTGCAGGCCCCTTGGGGACGGCGTCGGCCGCCGCCATGAGCGACTGCATCATTCCAACCATGATAGTGGATGTGTGCCTTCAAAGGAGAACCCCCAAAACCGCGGCCCTTTATGCTGAAAAAAGGCTGGCGCGGCTTTACGGCCAAGCAGGATGAAACAGATTTAACGGGGAGTCATCTTCGGTTTGATAGAAGCCTTCAAAAGGGAAGGAATTATGATGGGAGAAAAAAAGGGCCTACTCACTCGCAGGGATTTTATCAAGGTTGCGGGCGCGGGTCTCTCGGCCCTGGGCATGCAGGCGTTGTTTCAGGGAAATCCCGTCCAGGCCGAAACGATCACCCCTCCCCGGTTTACCCTGGAGCACAGGCCGGTCATCAGGGTCCTTCGCTGGATGGGATTCGTGAAAAGCGATGAAGACATCTGGATGGCCAATACGAGAAAGTGGGAGCGCCTGACCGGCGGAAGGGTCATCACCGACTTCATCTACTGGGAGGATGTACGGGCCAGAGCTGCCATGGAAGCCACTTTGGGCGCCGGACACGATGTGGTCCTGGGCTGGTTCGATGATCCGCACTTATACCCCGGCCGGCTGGTGGATGTGAGTGATGTGGCCGACTATCTCGGAAAAAAGTATGGGGGCTGGTACCCGGTCTGCGAGATTTACGGCCGATCTTCCAGTACCAACAAGTGGATCGCCCTGCCCATCGGGAGCGCGGGCATATGCCTCAACTACAGGAAAAGCTGGGTCCGTGAGGCCGGGTTCGAAAGTGTGCCTCAAGATATAGAAGGATTCATCAAATGCTGTAAGGCCCTTAAAGCCAAAGGGCATCCCACCGGCTTTGCGCTGGGCCACGCCATCGGTGATGCCAACGTCTGGACCCACTGGTGGTTGTGGTCTTTCGGGGGAAAAGCGGTTGAGTCGGATGGTAAAACCATCGCCATCAACAGCAAAGAGACCCTGGTTGCCCTGGATATGTCCCGGGAGCTTTACGATACCATGATTCCGGGGGTGGAAAACTGGCTTGATCCCCATAACAACAAGGCGTTTCTGGAAGGAAAGATCTCCCTGACGCCCAATGGTAACAGCATTTTCTTCGTATCCATGACAAAATTCCCGAAAATTAACGAAGACTTGATGACAATGAACTTTCCCGTGGGACCCGTGGGGCGCCCTACGGAGCTGTCTCTCTTCAGCCAGGCCTTTATCTTCAAGCATTCCCGCGTGCCCAACGCTGCCAAGCATTATCTCATGTTCATGTTCGAAAAACCCCAATACGCCCTGTGGGAAAGCGGCACCTGGGGATTCGTCACCCAGACGCTGAAGGCCTATTACGATCTCCCGGCCTGGCATAAGGATCCCAGGATTACGCCCTATCGAGAGTGCATGGGAAGAATATTGTGGAACGGCTATGCAGGCCCCATGGGGCCCGCATCCGCCGCGGCAATGAGCGAATATGTCATTGTGGATATGTTCTCCCAGGTTTGCACCGGACAAAAATCACCCAAATCCGCTGCATTGAGCGCCGAAAAGAAACTGGCCCGGCTTTACGGACCCGCCTGATGAAACGGGAACCCGGATTCTTTTGCGGGCGATAACCACCTCTTGAAACGCTACCGTCTCAAGATTGTTTTGATCGTGGTTCCTTTTCCCTATCCCTATCACGGGTGCGCGCGATTCTTCTGGCCCCTTCCAACAGGATGAGCCCCATGAGAAAGATGATGCCCCACTGGTTCAAGGTGGGAATGGACGCCGTGCCCGTATAGCCGGCCAAAATGTCTGCCTCCGGCACGTCTTCATATGCCCATCCGGTGATTCTTCCTTCCGTGTATCCGGTCCCCTCATAGGCGATCCAACCGTAATGGTTGTTGCCTCTGATGTCGAATCGGACACCGATATAGCCGCTACGGTCGATGAAATTGCCGTAGGTGTAGGTATAGGTGGTGGTATACCCCCACCAGGTCGACGTGTATCGGGAAAGCGCATTGAGGGCACCTGTGGAGTCCCAGGCCCCCTGGGCCAGAGACGAAACAACCTGCCCCACATCCAGCCGATAAGGCTCGAAAAACCACCAGCTGCTGTCTCCCAGGGCACTGTTTCCGGCCAGAGCCCCCTGCACGTTTATGCTCTGATAAGTGAAATGTGGCGGGTTTGCATTACTGAACAGGCTGAAAACAAAATCATTTACACCGTCTCCGTTAATATCGATGTTTTGGGAAGTCTGACCGCCGTTGATCCGAATATCCTTTTTGCCGCTGTAATGAATGGCGGCATCCGCCGGGGCGGCCATGGATAGCGCGGCACCCGCCACGGAGGAATAGGTGAGCAGTTTCTTTTTCCACAAAGCAGCATCGTTTTTTGATTCTTTCTTATCTGACGCCATAAGGATGTTCCTCGTTAGAGAGAATAGAACCGTCTAAATTGATTCCGGACTATAGTGAAGATGTCTAAAGGAGTCAAATGGATTCAGGACGCGTTAATCATCGATCTGACCGATCCCTGGAGGAACGGGCCGCACGACGAACAATTTTCTCACAAAGGACTTCGGGGGACCGTTCAATGGAAAGGGTCAAGGCGGAATCAGGTTCTTCCAGGGTTTCCAACTGACTGTCGAGCAGCTCAGGGGGCATGAAATGATTCCTGCGCTCCGATAGGCGTTTTAGCAGTCTCTTTCGTTCTCCCTTGAGATAGACCAAATTAACCTGGGAGGATCTATCGCCCATGAGCATCCCGCGATAATCTTCCTTGAGGGCCGAACAGGCCACCACGCCGCCCCCCTCTTCGGCGAGACGGCCGATTTCCGCCGCCACCCGCTTGAGCCACGGGCTTCTATCCGCATCGGTCAGGGGAACACCCTGTTTCATTTTTGTCACGTTCTTCCTTGGGTGGAGATCATCAGCGTCCACAAACGGAACCTTCAGGACCCGGGCCACCATTCTTCCCACCGTGGTCTTCCCTGACCCGGAAACCCCCATGATGAGTATGACCATTTGACCGCTCCCGCCAAGAAAGAAGCATTTACACAATTTACAAAAGCTGTTGAAAATTATCGCAGATAGTGTGATATTGCGCAAGAAAAGAGATGGCAGCGTCGGCGGACCATCACTGGGTCTTTTTCCTCAAGAGGTCGCAAATGAAGGATCACACGGAAGACAAAGGAAAGGATTTTTCCGAAAAATTATCGGATATTCTCAATTACGGTGCATTGAACCTGGCCATGGGCCTTGGCTACAGATGCGGTCTGTTCGACGTCATGGACGCGCTCCATGGACCTGAGCCGGCCCGGGTCATTGCGGAAAAAGCGGGGCTCAGCAACCGTTACGTAGAAGAGTGGCTGGGTGTCATGGTGACCGGGGGCATTGTGGTTCTCAGCAAGGATCAAGAGGGCCGGGACCTCTTTTATCTGCCGAAAGCCCATGGGGATCTGATCACGCGGCGGGCCGGCAACAATAACATGGGTGTCTATACCCAGGAGATTCCGCTGCTCACCGCCTCCGTATTCGAGGCCGTTCTAGGCGGGTTTAAAACAGGTGACGGGGTCTCATATGAAATGTATCCAGGATTTCAGAAGTTTATGACCGAACTGGCGGACGCCAAGCACCGTCAGGTACTGGTGAGCCGGTTTCTGCCCTCGGTGGCCCACGGTGAAATGGTGAAACGGCTGAAAACGGGCATTTCCGTCTGCGATATCGGTTGCGGGGAAGGGGTGGCCCTGATGCTCATGGCCGAGGCATTCCCAAAAAGCCGCTTTGTGGGCATGGACATTTCAGAGACCGTCATAGGAAAGGCCAACAGAACCGCAAAAGCCACGAATCTTCGGAACATCACCTTTCAAAACCGGGATGCGGCCCTCCTTGCGGATGACCCCAACCTCGCCGAATCAATGGATTATGTGACCGCCTTTGATGCCATACATGACCAGACGAGGCCACTTGAGGCACTTAAGGGAATCTACGCCATGCTGCGAAATGGGGGGGTATTCTCCATGGTGGATATCGCCGCCAGCAGCCATTTGGAGAAAAATATGGAACATCCCATGGGGATGTTTCTCTACACGGTCAGTCTCATGCACTGCATGCCCGTGGGGCTTTCTGGCGGTGGCATGGGACTTGGCATGATGTGGGGACGGGAAAAGGCGGTCGGACTGCTTCAGGAGGCGGGTTTCAAGGAGGTTTCCGTGGAAAAAATACCGGAAGACGCCTTTAATCTCCATTTCCTCTGCAAAAAAACCTGAGCCCCCTATGCGCCTTTTACGGCCTCGCCAACCGCGTCTTGTTTCTCTCCGGCTCCCAGGAGACGGTGGATGTCTTCCAGAATCACATATCCGCAGGGGACCAGCAGCAGGGTGATACCGGTGGCAAACAGTACGCCGAAACCGAGGCTCACCGCCATGGGGATGAGGAACTGGGCCTGAATGCTCTTTTCCAGGATCATGGGGGAGAGGCCCGCAAATGTGGTGAGTGATGTGAGAATGATGGCGCGAAAGCGAAGCCCGCCCGCACGTATGACCGATTTTTGCACGCTCTCACCCCCCCTTTTCAAGCGGTTGGCGGCATCAATGAGCACGAGGGAGTCATTGACCACGACCCCTGCCAGACCCACCATCCCGAACATGCTCAGAAGACTCAGATTAAGCCCCATAATCAAATGACCGGCGACGGCCCCGACCAGTCCGAAAGGGATGGCGGCCATGACCACGAGCGGCTGGCTGAAAGACCTGAAAGGGATGGCCAAAAGGGCGTAAATGCAGAAGAGCGCCACCGCAAATCCCTGTATGACATCGGACATGGATTCTTTCTGTTCCTTCCCTTCACCCTCGATGCTATACCGCAGGCCTGAATATTTAAACTTCATGTCGGGAAGAATCCTTTTTTCCAACTCCATCCGCACCTCATTGGCATTGGACACCGCTTCGTCCACGTCCGCGGTCACCTTGACGACCCTGAGCCGTTGGGCCCGCTGGATGGAGGCGTATCCCTGTTCCATCTTTACTTCCGCTACCTGCCGGAAGGGGACCTCCTGCCCATCGGGCGTTCGAATCCGCATCTCCTCCACGTGGCCCAAAGAGCGACGCTCTTCGTCGGGATAACGCACCAGCACTTTCACCTCGTCCTGGTCCCGCTGAATTCTGAGGGCTTCGGCCCCGTAAAAGGCGTGCCGTACCTGCTGGGCCAGATCATTAAGGGTCAATCCGAGGCTGCGCGCGGCTGGCTTCAGTTTGAGCTGCATCTCATCCTTGCCGGGCAGGAAACTGTCACTGATGTCAAAAACACCCGGATACTTTCCCAATTCCTGCTTCAGATCATCCGCCGCGGCCAGCAACAGGTCGTGGTCATCCAGGGAAAGATGGACTTCAACGGCATTTCCCGCGCTGAAAAGATCACTCTGAAAAGTGATGGATTCGGCATCGGGGATGGTGCCCACTTTTTTCCGCCACAGTTTGACCAGGGATACCGCGCTTACATCCCGTTTTTCACCCTCCAGAAGCTGCACGAAAACCTGTCCCAGATGGCTGCCGGAGCTGCCCGCGCCGGCGCTCGGGCCCCTTCCGCCGACGTGAATGCCCACAACCGATATCATGTATTCCAGCAAGGGCTCGGCACCCTCAGGCCGTTTTTTATCCACCTCCCCAATGGTTTCCCTGGCCGTTTCCTCGAGATGTGCCACCACCTTTTCCGTTCGGGCAACGGTTGTGCCGGCCGGCATGGTGACGGAACAGGTGAGCGTATCCCCTTCCACCTTGGGAAAGAAGGTGAATCGAATCCATCCCCCTTCCCAGACACCGATGGTCAAAAGGAGAATGGCAATGCCCAGCCCCACGGTGGCATATCGCCAATTGACGCAAAAGGTCACCAACCGGTTGTAAGGACCGTTTATTACTTTTTTGAGGCCCCTTGACATCCATTTTTCCTTTTTCGGCTTAAGGTCGCGCCTGTTCTTCCGTTCACGGCTCCGGTTGAGATGCGCCGGCAGAATCACCAGCGATTCCACGAGTGAGCCCAAAAGCACCAAAATGACAACGATCGGGAGGTTCCGCATGATTTTTCCCATGGTGCCGCCGCCGGACAACAGCGGCCAGAAGGCCGCCACCGTGGTCAATACCGCAAACACCACGGGCCGGCCCACTTCCACGGCCCCCTCTATGGATCCCGACTCCGGACCCATCCCCTCTTCGTATTTCCGGAAAATATTCTCCCCCACGATGATGGCATCGTCCACAACGATCCCAAGCACCATGATGAACGCGAACAGGGAGATCATGTTAATGGAGACATCAAACTTGGGCAACATCCAGAGGCCGGACAAAAAGGAAATGGGAATACCCAGGGTCACCCAGAAAGCCAACTTCAGATCCAGAAAAAGACCCAGAAGAATGCTCACGAGTAACAAACCGAGGGTCATGTTCTTCATGAGCAGATTGATACGGCTTTTGAGCATTATCGATCGATCATTGTATATGCCGATACCGATCCCTTCGGGAAGGGTGGGCCGGATTTTTTTGGCAAATTCCTTGATGGTTTTTGCAACGGTCAGGGCATTTTGGTCCGCAACGCGGAAAACCTCAATCAATGCGGCGGGTTTTCCCTGAAACCGTGCCTTGAGATCCACATCCTGAAACCCGTCGCTCAATGCGGCAATCTGGCCCAACGTCACCTTGGTCCCATCGGGATTGGTCAGTATGGGCACATCCCGGTACTCATCGGCATAGTACCGACGTCCTTTGGTGCGTATCAGTATTTCGCCGCCGCTGGTCTTTACACGGCCCGCCGGCAGATCCAGGCTTCCTTTTCTCACCGCCTCGGCAACTTTACCAAGGGTCAGTCCGTATCGCCGCAGGGCTTCTTCGGAAATCTCCAAGTGGATCTCTCCGGTTTTGACACCCGCGAGATCCGCCTGGGTAATGTCTGGAAGGTTGATAATATCATCCTTTATTTTCTCAGCCAGGTTCTTGATGGTGTATTCCGAAGCATCCCCGAAAACTGCCAGGCTGATAACCCGGCTTCGGCGGGTCACTTCTCTCACGATGGGCCGTTCCGCTTCATTGGGGAAGCTGGTGATCCCGTCCACTTCGGATTTCACTTCGTCCAGCAGTTTCTTGAGGGGCCAGTCCTTCATGACCTCGATGGTGACGGTTCCGGACCCTTCAAGGGCCGTTGAATCGATCCTCTTGATACCCGACAAGCCGGATACCCGTTCTTCGATACGGCGAATAATCGCCTCTTCAACCTCAGATGGGGAAGCGCCGGGATACACCGTGGTAACGGTAATCATATCCAGGGAGAATTCGGGAAACGTCTCAACTTTCATGGTGAGACCGGTGACGGCGCCGGCCAGCAGAAGAAAAAGCATGAGAAGATTGGCGGCAACGTGGTTTTTAGCAAACCAGGAGATCATTCCTTTCATCCCTGCTCTTCCTCCCTTTGCGGTACCGGGCGGACAACCATCCCGTCGGTCACGGCTTTGAGGGGAGATATGACCACTACGTCCCCGCTTTTCAGTCCACCCTGGATCTGTGCCTGTTCACCCTCTATTCTCGCCACATCTACTTTGCGATAATGGAGCCGGTCCGTGGCCGGATCGATCACCCATACCGTATCTCCCTGGTGAAGCGCTTTTCGGGGAATCACCGCCAGATCGGGAATTTCCCTTCCCGCTATTTCGACCTTTACAAAGAGTCCCACAGCCAGTGGCGGTTTTGAGGCATATGGCTTTTCGACTCTCACCACCACGCGGACCATCCGTGTCCTCTCATCCATCTTCCCTTGGGCGCGCACCACGCGGCCCTTCCATGAGCAGGACCGCCCCGCCACCCTGGCAAGGATGGTTGCTTCGGCACCGGGGCCATGGCCCGGCGTAAAGCCCGGAACATGAAACCAATAAAGGCTTTCATCTTCCAGGGGAACCACGATTTCAGCCACGTCCGTTGAAAAGAGGGTTCCCAGTTCTTCCCCGGCACGCACATACTGTCCGAGACCCACGTCTTCCATCTCCACCCGCCCATTGAACGGGGCTTTAATTTCGGTCCGTTCCAGGGCCAACTGTGCATTTCTGAGATCTGCCTTGTCCGCCGCAAGCTTGGCCTTGGCCGCCTCCAGTTGCGGCTGCTTCAACACCAAGGGCGGGGGATCTCTCCGCTCTTTGCCATCGTCAAGGTAGAGTTGCTCCCATTCTTCCTTGGCCGCCTCGGTCTCTTCCTCGGCGAGACGGAGCAGGCTTTGCGCGTTCTTGACTTTCGATGTCTGAAGAATCACCGCCAGCCGGTAATCCTCGGGCTCGATACGCAGCAGGGTGTCTCCTTTTTTAAAAGCACCGCCATTGATCATGGCGGATGAGAGAAAAACCACCTTTCCGCTCACTTGAGGTGCCAGATCGATTTCGCTGACCGGCTTCACCGTACCTTCCCCACGAATGATCATGGCTTTTGAAGCCGTTTGGACCACCATGGTTCGCACCATGGGAACCGGTGCAACGGTTTTTCGCTTCTTCATCTGCGGTTTGCTTTCGGTCAGTTTGATCATCCCGAAAGCGCCCGCGGCGATCAAAAGGATCGTAAAAAGCACCTGAATAGTTCTTTTTCCTCTTTTGCTCATAATGCGCCACTCATGGTTTCATAGGGAATTTGTTGATAGATGCCTCTGCCACCCAACGTTACATTGGTTCATTTCTCGGTTACCATATGGTGTAAGATTTGAAACCTTCCGTCTCTTTCCCCTTGACCTTGGGCAAAACCGCCCAACCGCCCCCCAATGCCCGATGGAGGGTGACGCGGTTGGCCAGGATCGTAAGCTCCACCCGCAGCAATTGATCCTCGGCCTGAAAGCGCGTCTGCTGGGCATTCAGCACCGTCAGGTAATCCACCAGACCGCGCATGTAGCGGGTTTCAGCCACCCGCTGCGTGGCCCGGGCTTCCACCACGAAGCTCAACACATCCTCCCGGCGTTCAATCTGTTTTTTTCGGGTCAAAAGCGCGTTTTCCACCTCTCTGAACGCCTCAAGGACGGCCTTCCGGTATGCGGCAACACCTTGTTCATATCTTGCTTCCGCGGCCCTTTGATTGGCCTTTAAACGACCGGCATCGAAAAGCGGCTGGGCCAGGCCAGCGGCAACGCTCCAGATG
The DNA here is from genome assembly GCA_028278625.1 of Thermodesulfobacteriota bacterium. The sequence goes on along the minus strand of JANQDY010000089.1, from coordinate 250,584 downwards.
GCGCCGGGCTGAAAAAGGTTTGATAACTCCTCACTTGCATACCCGTAACTGCCCGTGAGACTAATGCTGGGAAAGCGACTGGCCTTGGCCACGCCGATCTGGGCATTTAAGCCCTGTAACTGCGCTTCCGCGGCCCGGATATCCGGCCGTCGCAACAGCAGTTGGCTGGGCAACCCGGGCGGTATGGGCTTAAGCTTCTTGTAATAGTCTTCCGGCTGCTCCTTGGGCTTGTGGGTTTTGGGGTATTCTCCCAGAATCACCGAAAGGGCCTGCTGGGCAGCCCCCAGTTCCTGCCTCAGCTGCGGGAGATTCCCCTTGGCCTGGTTCAATGTCCTTCGGGCCTGCCGAAGGTCCAGTATGCTGGTGAGTCCTTTTTCGTAACGGCGCTCCACAAAGGCAACGCTGTCTTCATAATTCTTCAGGCTCTGAAGGGTAATCTGAATCCGCCGTTCAAGGGACTGAATCTGAAGATAAAGGCTGACGGCTTCAGCCACCAGGCCCTGTGAAAGGGTCAGGCGGTTTTCTTCCTCTTGCAGCAATTGGGCACGTGAGGCTTCTTCCGCCCTTGCATATTTGCCCCACAGGTCCAGCTCGTAGGAGGCCGGAAAAGAAAAGGCGTATTGATCCGTGGTTCCCCCCACCGGAATGGTGGACCCAAAATAAGTTTCCGGTTCGTGCTGTCTTTGCACGCTGGCCTGCACTCCCAGGGAGGGAAAACGGTCCGCCCGGGTCTGGACCACCTGGTACTGCAATTCCAGAATTCGGGCCGCCGCCTGCTGAAGATCCGGGTTGTTTTTGAGAACCTTTTCCGCCAAAAGGTTGATTTCCGGATCGCCAAAGACCTCCCACCATCGATCCTCCGGTATTTCGGCAACCGCCTTCTTGGGCGCATATTGGAACTGCTCGGGCTCAGAGAGCTTGAGATCCGGCTTTTTGAAATCCGGACCCATCTTCATGCAGCCGGCTGCCCACAAGCTGATGAGCGGGAGCACTAGGAAAAGGATTCTCAAAGGTTTCATGTTGAAACCCCTTTCCCCGAACCATTCAACCCGTTCATACTGAACTTTACCACATGCTCAACCAACTGGTCCTTAAAATGGTCATTATATTCCATGCCGGTTATTCGCATCACAGGGTTTCTGCTGAAATTAAAATGGATAATCATACTGACGATGCTCTGGACAGAGAGCAACAAATCCAACTTCCCGATATCCGCTGCCATGAAAGGGTGTATCAACTCCGCAAACCTTTTTTGAAACGGTCCGACGACGTCTCTTACCGCCAATTCAAATGCTTCCGTGGGTCTGGCCATTTCCCGTATCATTAATTGTGAGTGGCGCAGCCGTTCCTCATCGGATAGGGGGCCTTTGATAAAGGCTTCGGCCAGGGACCGCACAACGCCTTTCAAAGTCAACTCCTCCTGGGACCCGAGAATGCTCTCAAAGCGCTCCTGGATCCGTTTGGCCCTGGGCTTCCAACGGCATTTGAAAACCTCCATATAAAGGTTCTTCTTATTTCCGAAATGATAATTCACCGCAGCCAGATTGCAACGGGCCGCTCTGGTGATTTCTCTTACAGTGACCGCATAAAAGCCCCGTTCCGCAAAAAGCCCTTCGGCTTCGTAGAGGATCCGATCCTTTAAAATGCTGGGATTGGTTGGGTAGGCCAAATTTCAAACCTCCGTTTCATACAAACATATGTATGAAACAAATGTTTTAATGTCAAGGGCCTTTTCCTCTCTTTCCGGAAAGTTTTTATAACGTCAGCGGTCTGTGCTATGGAAGATATCGAAGAGAACGGTCTTTTGGTTACATCTTTTTCCTGAGATGTTTCTATTTTTTTGGGAGAAAAGGGTAAGCATACCGGAGAACGGAAAACCTTAGAAAACCGCTCCCACTGCCATCAATTCTTGGATCTCGGATTTCGAATACCCGTTTTCCCTTAACACCAAAACCGTATGCTCCCCCAGTTTCGGTGCCAGGGTGCGGGTTCCGGCGGTGCATTCACTGAAATGAACCGGGTAGCCCGGAATCTTGACTTTTCCGAGATCGGTGTCTAGAAACTCCACCATGTATCCATTGGCAAGGGCCTGTGGATCGTCCTTGATTTCACTTGCATGTTGAATGGAACAGAACATCAGTCCCCGGGCAAGGAATATGTCCATCCACTCGTCCCGGCTTTTTGTGGCGAAAACCGTGTCAAAGTGTTCAATCAGGGCTTTATTGTTGGCGGCCCTTGACTCAAGGGTGACGTACCGGGGATCTTTCGTCAGTTGGAACTGTCCCGTGGCCTCACAGAATCTATCCCAGTACTTTTCCTCCGGATGATGCGTGCCGATAATCCACCTGCCGTCACTGCAACGGAAAAAATTCCGCAGGGGGGAATGGACATTTCGATCATGGTGCACAACCGGCTCAACGGAAAGGAGATTTCCGATCATCAATGTGGGATGCATCAGCCATTGGGCCGTTCCAAAAAGAGAGACATGGATTTCCTGACCCACGCCTCTTCGCTCACGAACGAAAAGGGCGGTAATAATGGCGTGACTCAGGGTCATGGAAGTGGCCTGGTCCAGGATACCGATGTGCATCAAAAGCGGCTTGCCGGTGCCCGAAACAAACATCATTCCAGAACGGGCCAGACCCATGGGATCAAAAGCCCCCAGATCGCTCATGGGCCCCTCAGGGCCAAATCCCGAGACATTGGCGTGAATCAGTTTCGGGTTCACGGAAGCAAGAGACGCGTAATCAATCTCCAATTTGGCTTTGCTGCTCTTTCGAAGATTGGTCAAAAAAACATCGGCGCCTTTAATGAGCGCATGAAAGACCTCTCGCCCCGCCTTGGATTTAATATCCAATCCAACACCCTTTTTGCCGCGGTTCGATGCCTGAAACACGACACTTTCACCGCCCGGGAGTGTGAGGTCCAGGTTTCCCAGGCTTGCCCAGTGCCGTTCGGGATCGCCTTTTTTTGACTCAATCTTAATGACTTCCGCGCCAAGATCCCCCAGAATGGCGCCGCCCCCCGGCCCCGCATGAAAAAGGCCGTATTCCACCACGCGGATCCCTTCAAGGGGCCTTGGCAGCGGATTATTTTGATTCATTTTCTCATCCATCGGTATTAGCGCTCCAAATGATTTTAAGCGTCTTCTAGGTCAAGCCATATGCAATGCGATATATCCAATTCAGCAAAAACAGGACGGCCACCGTCCACCACAAACGGTTCGATGTGAGAAGGCGGTAGATCCCGGAGGCCAACTTGATCCCCATTAGCAGTGCAGTCGTGTGCCAGATAAAAAAGAGGGCCGCCACCGCATACAGCCCCAAAGATAAGGGACAGTAATACAGCGCGAAATGCCAGTCACCTGAAGAAATCGCCCACAGGGAACGGGTGAACCCGCAAAAGGGACAGGAAAGACCGGTCAAGCGGAGAAAAGTGCATTTGATAAGGGGTAGAGACTGAAGGTTCGCCCACACCGGCACGAAAAGCATCAGAGCGGCCGCCAGGGCAAAAGGCAGATGCACCACAACCACATCCCAGTATGAATCCGGTCTTGACCATCTTGGATACCGGTGTTTTTCACTTTCGGGGCTGTATTGTATGGCCCTGATATTCATTGCAGTTGATCAGGAATCCACGGCCTCAACCGATTGGCCGCCGAATACGTCCCTGTATGCGACCATCAGAATGCACACCTGAATGGGGAGCGTGAAAACAATGCCGATACCGCAGGCCACTGCCCCGATGCTCCCGATGATATTGCACACGATGGAGAACCCCAAGAAAGGCCAGAAGTTCCGCTTTACCATGTTGAAACTCTCAACTGAAGCGGGCCAGAACTCCATATTCCTGTCTACGATCAGAAAAAAGCCGAACATCAGGAGGGCATGGGCCACGAAAACGACAAAGAGGGACGCCAGTTGGCCGATGCAGGGCACGAGCCCTAAAACAAGGCTTGCGATGAAGATGGCGATCCCCCAAATGACAAAAAAGAGGAAACTGTTCAGAAAGAAGTCGAACCCTTTGAAAAGTGTTCCCACTTCCGGTTGAGGTTCCCTCCGTTCCAACAATTGAAAGACGATGAGAATAATACCGGCGGCCATGGGTCCCGCAAGTATCCCAACCGTCGCGGCGCTGATGATGACGGCAATCAGCGACGTCAGGACAAGTATACCGAAATTTTCCTTGTACAGGCCAAACCCCTTCTCAATCCATTCACCAAACTTGACATCAACCTCATCCATGGGTATCCCCCTTTTCATGGTTTTTCTCCAACACCCAACAAATCGGCATCCAAAAGGGCACTACACGGATTCAATCAGTATACAAGGAGTTTTGCCCCCGGATGCAAAACCGTATTCTTCCCGATTTTGTTGAGTTGACAGAGTTGATCGACGGTCATGTTGTGTTTTTGGGCGATACGAAAGAGACTATCCCCGCGCTCAACCACATAGGTTTTGGTCTTACCCGGCGCTTCCGCCTTTTTGTTTCGAGATACGGTTTTCTTCTTTGAAACCGGAGCAAGCCTTGCGGTAATGGCCCTTTCCCAGGCTTCCATGGATTGCTGAAGTTTCTGAAACTCAACTTCCAGATGCCCCACCCTTTTGGAAGATTTTTCAATACTTGCCAGCCTGTCTTCTATTTGTTCAAGCCTCGATTTGATGGCACCAACGTCTTTGGAAACTTTATCATCGGAACAACCGTGAAAACCAATTATTAAAACAGCGATAACGATTAATCGGCAATAGATGCCGAAGCATTTCTTCATATGGATTTCCTCTCCCTCGGAATTCATTTTATCGAAAGATTAAACATTTTCCTGGCCGGAGGTCAATCCATTTTTTCTGAGCCATTGATGGGGCACCAATGATCATCTGACTTGAAATCACCATCAGAGGATGTTAAGAGTATGAAAAACAAAAAATGGTAAAATTTCATGCGGCAATTCCATAGAGCGCCAAGGCCCATCAAAGAAACAGGGAAATCCCGCCGGGACACTCGGTGGGCGGTGATCCTTCTGATCACGTGCTTTTTGCATGTCATCATTCATGGAGACGCCCTTTCAGAACAGCCTGCTCCACGACCGCCAGAGCCGGCTTTTTCAGAACAGCTTCAGGGGGTACTGAATCAAATCGTCTCCCGAAACCTCAAAAAACAACCGGGCCTCAAATCCCAAAACGCCCATGTGGCACTCATCGACCTTTCAAATCCCAATGAGCCGCTGCTGGCGGAGTATAACGGCTATGAACCGTTTTACCCCTCAAGTGTCATCAAGATGGTATATATGGGCTACGTCTATCAGATGGCCGAAGAGGGAGCGCTCCAAATCACGCCCGAGGTTTATAGAAAGCTCTACCAGATGATACACCCATCCAGTAACACGGCAACGGCCTGGATCGTGGATCTTTGGAGCGGAACCTGCGGGGGACAAAAGAGATCAACCGACGACTACAGCGTTTTTTCCCAAAAACGGAATGCCTGTAACCGCTGGCTGCAGTCCCTTGGCATCGAACAGATCAACGCCTGCCAGAAAACCTGGGGCAGCCCCATACCGCCGGGGGAAAAGCAGTTTCTAAGGGGGGGGAAACCGGAAGGCCCCTGGGTGAATCGAAACACCATGACGGCGGTGGCCGCTGCACGCTTTCTTCAGATTCTGGCCGCCGATGCACTGGTCAGCCCCAAGAGCAGTGAAGAAATGCGAAAGCTGATGGTGCGAGACGTTCGGAAGCAGTCATATCAGCGCATGCGCATCGCCGGAGGCGTGCCAAAAGGCGCGAAAGTCTTTTCAAAAACCGGCACCACATCCGACACATTTCACGACGCCGGCATCGTGCGGCTCCCCAATGGCCGTGAATTTGTCCTGACGGTCTTCATCACCGGAAAATCCAAAGGCACATTCATTCGAAATGTATCCCGGGACGTGTGTGACTATTTCATGAAACAGTGATGTTCAGAAATGATAGTCGCCCTCTTCGAAAATCGACAGGCAGGCATCCACGACCGATGCATCAAAAAGGGTGCCTCGCCCGGCCCGTATCTCCTCAAGGGCTTTTTCAATACCCAGTGCGGGGCGATAAGGCCGGTGTGAAGACATGCTTTCCACAACATCGGCAACCGCCACAATCCTGGCTTCCAGAAGTATTTCCTCCCCTTTAAGCCCTTTGGGATACCCTGAACCGTCCATTCGCTCATGGTGCTGGAGTTCGATGTCGGCCACGGGCCAGGGAAAATTGATGGTTTGCAGAATCTCGTAACCCACGTCGGGATGGGATTTCACCAATTCAAACTCGTTTTCCCTGATCTTGCCCGGTTTGTTCAGAATCTCCGAAGGGACATAAATCTTCCCCAGATCATGAATTGAGCCTGCCATTCGAACGCCGTCCACCACATCCTGGGAAAGGTTCATTTTCTGCGCGATGGCCCGGGACAAATCGGCAACACGACGCTGATGCCCCGCCGTATAGGGGTCCCGGGCTTCGGCGGTCAATGCCAGTGCCTGAATGGTGGCTTCCAGTGAACGGCGCAATTTGGTCAGGGTATTCTTCAGCTCTTCCTCATTTTTTCGCAGTTGCTCCGTTCGCTCCCGGACCCTCCTTTCAAGGCCCTGGTTCAGTTCAATCAATTCCTTGTTCTGTTCTTCGGTCAATCTCGTCAACTCGCGGTGCTCGACCACGAGCCGGTGCTGATCCATGGCGTCGTTTACGATCTTTTTCAATTCAGGATTTTCCCACGGCTTGCCGACAAAGCGAAAAACACTCCCTTCATTGATGGCCCTGATGACCGTTTCCGTCTCCACATATCCGGTCATCAGAATGCGGACAGTATCCGGCCATCTGGACCGCACCTGCGCAAGGAAGTCCGTGCCGTCCATTTCCGGCATCATCTGGTCTGATACCACCACGCAAAAGGGTTCCTCCTCCATTGCCGCCATCGCCAGAGAGGGCTTTTCAAAGGTAAAGACGTCAAAGGGATCATTTTCAAAAATCCGGCGCAACATTTTGAGGACCACTGCCTCGTCATCCACAAAAGCGATCCGCTGATTCACCTTCGCCCCCTTACTGATATCAGAGTTGTTTTCGGAATTGGTACACCATCAGAACCGGTTATTGGATCTCAAGCATCTTGCGCCCGGATGTGGGAAATGTCAAGACGATCCGTCAAACTAGGAGGGAAAGGCCTTTGGGATCCTAACCGCCAAAATCCGGGTGAATAAACTCAAGAACGTCTCCCGGTTCCGGAAGGGTTTTGTCATAGTCCTGGGGATAAACGAATTTTCCGTTCCTCTCTACCATCATGGCAGATTCCATCTCATCATATTTTAGAATCAATTCGGTTATGGAGGATCCCTTTTTCACCCTCTCTTTAAAACCGTTGATGATCACTTCCATTCTTTCCTCTTCACTCATGGGCATGATCCTCCTTTAATAAATAGGCGGCGCAAACACGGCATTGGGCATTCTTCCCCATTTCTATTGTTTTCATTCGCATTGTCGCGCCATCCACATAAAGCATTTTACCGCTTAGCTGCCCTTTTTTCAATCCCAGCAGAAAATTCACGGCCGAAAGCGCTTCTAAAGCGCCGATAATGCCCGGCAGGGGCCCTAAAACCCCGGGAGGACCCTTATCAAAGGTCCCCTCCGGAAAAAGGCATTCAAAGCAGGGGGTCTTACCGGGAATAAAAATGGTGACCATGCCCGTCCGTCCCTCCACACCCCCAAAAACAAAAGGAATATTATTTCTTAAAGAGACACGGTTCAATATCCGTCGTGTCTTCACGTTATCGGTACCGTCCACAATCAGTCGGGCATCCCCCACCAGCGCATCCGCATTTTCCGGCCGGATGGTCTCGCAAAGGGTCTCCACACGGCAGTGGGGATTGAGATGATGAAGTTTTTCTTTCGCGGATGCCGCCTTCTCTCTGCCCACATCCCCGGTATGGTGCAGCAACTGCCGGTTCAGGTTTCCCAGTTCCACCCGATCCCTATCCACCGCCCGCAGCCGGCCCACCCCTGCCGCCACCAGATAGTAGGCGGATATAGAGCCCAATCCTCCCAAACCGGCCAGAAACACCTTCGATTTCTTGAGCGTTATCTGTCCCTCCTCCCCGATTTCGGGGAGCATCATCTGTCGCCGGTATCTGAGCCGTTCTTCTTTGGATAGTTGCGTCGGCATCAATTTATCCGAATATTCGAATAGTTCCAACCCATTTGAATTTGCACTATTCTTGAACCGCAGAATATCGAACAAGGAATGTCGAATGATGAAGTTTTAAGACCATTTCTACGGTTCTCATATTCCTTGTTCAATATTCGATATTTGTTCTTGGGTTTTGACTATTTCTCCTTTTCCTCTTTTTCCCGTATCGCTTTAAATACCCGCTCGGGGGTCAGGGGCAGCTCCTGAACGGCAACGCCGGTGGCATCGTAAAGGGCGTTCAGTATGGCTGGGATGGTGGGCATAATGGCCCCTTCCCCCACCTCTTTTGCGCCGAAGGGGCCGTTGGGTTCGTTGCTTTCAACGATGATGGCATCAACATTGGGCATATCAAGGGCCGTTGCAATCTTGTACTCACCCAGGTTGGCATTCAAAATGCGTCCTTTGTCGTCAAACTTCACCTCTTCGTACATGGCTTCACCCACACCCATTGAGAGCGAGCCCTGCATCTGGGCTTCCACGGAGGTTCGGTTGATGGCAAAACCGCAGTCATGGGCATCGGTCATCCGGTCAATGGTGATTTTGCCGGTCCCCTTGTCAACGGTGATTTCAACCACCTGGGCCGACGGACCGTAAGCGGGCGACGTACCCACGGCGGCACCCTTGAACTTACCCCCCAGTTCGCCCGGTTTGTAGCTGCCGGTACCGACCATGGATCCCCGGGTCAAATAGGCAATGCGTGCCGCTTCCCTGAAAGTAAGAGGATCTTTGAGATCCGGGTTGTCCGCAAAACCCCGGTGCTCTTTGGCATAGATGGCCCTGAGCTCTCCGAAATCAGGGGCCTCCCCCGCAAACTGGATAAAGCCCTTCTTGATGTCCATTTGGTCCACGGGCACATTCAGCTTTTCGCTCAGCACCGCCAGTACCTGTTGTTTCACATCCTCGGCGGCCGCCTTGGTGGCGTGGCCCGTCATCAGGGTTTGCCGGCTGGAGTAGGCTCCCAGATCCACGCTGTAGTCCGTGTCCCCGGAAGAAATTCTGATATGATCCAAGGGCACACCCAGGGCTTCGGCGGCAATCATGGCCATGGTGGTATCGGATCCCTGGCCGATTTCCGCGCTTCCCGTGAGCACGTGGGCCGTCCCCCCATCCTCACTCAGTTTGATGACCACCGTGGAATGGGCCGTTTGGGAACGGTAGATGGGATACCCTGCTCCTGAGACGAAAAATCCCGTGGCAATGCCGATCCCTTTCCCATCGGGCATCTTCCCTTTTTTCTCACTCCAACCGGAGCCTTCCTTGACGGCTTCGATACACTCTTTCATGCCGAAGCTGCTGGTATTGAAATCGTTACAGGTGACGTCCCCCGCCTCCATGGCGTTCTTGAGCCTGAATTCCACCGGATCAATACCCAGTTCCTCTGCAATGAGATCCAGCTGCTGCTCCCACGCGGCCCGTGCCGCAACGCCGCCGTGTCCCCTCTGGGCCCCGCATGCCGGCCGATTGGTGTAGAGGCGGTAACCATCGTATTTCATGTTGGGCAGCCGGTATGGGGCACCCAGCAGCGATCCCGCATAATAGACGGTGGCGATGCCAAAACTCGTGTATGCACCCCCTTCCAGGTAACACTCGTTGGTGAGGGCCATGAGGGTACCGTCCTTTTTGACGCCGGTGGTGAGGGTATGTTTGAATTGATGCCTAGCCCTTGAGAACAAAAAGACCTGTTCCCGGGTATAATTCATCTTTACGGGCTTACCGGTCTTGATGGAAAGGAGACATGATGCCAGCTCCATGGAATTGGTACCGGCTTTGGGGCCGAAGCCGCCGCCCACATAAGGCTTTACAACCTTAATCTTACCGATGGGAATATTCAGCACCATGGCAATGATCCGCATTACATAATGGGGCACCTGGGTGGAGGAATGAAGCGTCAAGAAGCCGTTTCGGTCATAATCGGCAACAACTCCGTTGGGCTCCAGGAAGGCACCGTCCTGTCTTTTGTTCAGGAAGGTATCGGTTCGAATGAGGTCGCACTGGGCGAATGCCTCTTCCACATTTCCGAACTCCTGGTGGACCTCAGCACCGATGTTGTTCGGGTATTTCTCGTGGATCGGCGGGGCCCCCTCAGCCATGGCCTCTTCCACGGTAAATACCGCCGGCAGCTCTTCATAATCCACATCTATGAGGGATACCGCTTCCAAAGCGGTCTCAAGATCCACAGCGGCCACCGCGGCGATTTCATCACCGATATAGCGGGCCCGATCCTTTACAAAAAGGGTCTCATCGTATCGCGCGGGGCTCACCCCGTATCCGACCATTCCAGCATCCTCGGCCGTCACCACTGATTTAACGCCGGGCAGTTTCCGGGCTTTGGACGTATCAATATTGAGAATCCTGGCATGGGCCAGCGGACTCTGAAGCAGTGCACCGTAAAGCATTCCCGGTAGCTTGATGTCATCCACATACATGGCCCGACCGGTTGCTTTGGCAGGGGCATCCACCCTGGGTGCCCGTCCATTGATCACATGATATTCGGTCATTTCCTATCTCCCTTCACTGGCATCTTTGATGGACTCAACAATCTTTTGATAGCCGGTACATCTGCATAGGTTGCCGGATATGGCAGTGCGGATTTCAAGTTCGCTGGGTTTCGGGTTATTGTCCAGAAGGCTTTTGGCACTTAACAGCATGCCGGAGGTACAGAACCCGCATTGTATGGCGCCATTTTCAATGAATTTCTCCTGCAGGGGATGGAGGCCTTCATCGGTTTCAAGGCCCTCAACGGTTGTGATTTCCTTGCCCGATGCCTGAACGGCCAGCACCAGACAGGAGTTAACCGCTCTGCCGTTCATAATGACGGTGCAGGTTCCGCAGTCACCCATTTCACACCCTTTCTTGGTGCCGGTGAGCATTAACTCTTCTCTTAAGAGGTCCGCAAGGGTCATATTGGGTGCCACCGCCACTTCATATTCTTTTCCGTTTATGGTGAGGCAGATCATTTTTTTCATGGTTTTCTCCTCTATTTCCGTTGATTGATCGTTTCATTTGAGGCGTGTATTGGTCAAAAATTGCGTTACTCAACGATCAATTTATGATGCACCGCCCAACCGTTCGTAAGCTTGAATCAGCGCTCTTCGGGTCAATTCCTTAACCATGGCGCGCTTGTAGTCGGCGCCGGCCCTGAAGTCGTCAATGGGTCTGCTGTCGCCGGCTGCCGCTTCTCCCGCTTTAAGAAAGAGCGCTTGGGACGGTGTTTCCCCCAACAGCGCCTTTTCAGCGGCCGCAGAAATCAGGGGCGTTGGTCCCACGGATCCCATGACGATACGGGCGCCTTTTATGGGACCGCCAGGTCCGTCCAGAGTAATGGAAACCGCCACATTCACCAGTGAAATCTCCAGTGCCTCCCGGATGCCGAGTTTGATATATGCACTTGCGGAATTTTCGGCGGGCGCCTCCAGCAAAATGCTCTCAAGAATCTCCGTGGGAGAAATGACGGTTTGTCCGGGAGCCTCAATAAAATCAGACAAAGCCACGCTTCTTTCGCCGGTGCTGCTCTTGAGTAGCACCTTGGCACCATAGGCAAGCAGTGGTGGCGGAAAATCCGCGGCCGGCCTTGCGGATATCAGGTTCCCCCCGACGGTTGCCAGATTTCGAATCAGGGGCGAACCGAGTTTGGAGGCACCTGCCGTAAGAGCGGGAAAATCGGCGCCTACGGCCTCCGATTCGGCAATTTCCGCGGCCTTGGCGCAGGCGCCAATCCGAAGGGTCCCGTTTGAAGGTTCAATCCTTGAGAGTGATTCGATGCGATCAAGGGAAACCACATGTTCCGGCTGGAGGAGTCCCTTCTTCATGTTGACGAACAAGTCCGTCCCCCCTGCAACGGTTTTCGCTTTTTCGCCCAGTTCCCCAAGGATCCCGCAAGCCTCTTCCACCGTTTCGGGTTCATGGAATTCAAATTTCGGTAAAAGCATTTTACCCTCCTGATTCTTTCGGGACCCAGCATGAATGTCCCGCTTTTTTGGTTGTGTTGAAAGTTCAAAAAAAGCCATACCACCCCAAAGCGCCCTACCAGCTACAGGGTGTTCACCATAACGAACAAAACCTTGACGAAAAACATACCATACTCAAATCCCGTGTCAAGTAAAATCTGACGGTTAATGACTCATATATCTTTTTTAATTATTTTTTTTCTTCAACATTGAGGTTGACAAAAGGAATTACAAAAAGGTATTCTCGCAAAAAATGTTCAGCGAGGTGAACGAATGTCCGGAAAATACCAAGCCCCGTCCGTAAAAAAAGCCTTTCTCATACTGAGGCAGATTGCCAGGGCCGAAAAGGGTTTGAGCATCAGTTATCTGGCAAACGACCTGGAAATCAGCAAAGGCACCGTGCACGGGATTGTGGGCGCACTGGTGGAAACCGGTGCCCTTCTTCGCGACCCTTCTTCCAAAAAGCTCTCCCTGGGTCCCACCCTCTTTGAGCTGGGAAAATCCGCCTATTCGGAGCTGGATCTTCGAGAAATCGCCAGGCCCGTCATGAAAAAGCTGATGGAACGGACCGGCACATCCGTCTTCTTCGGCATACGGAATGGAAAACGGATCAGCATTCTGGACGTTGTGGAATCCAACCGCGATCTCAAAATCACGGCACCCAGAGGGAGCACCATTCCACTTCTGGCGGGGGCCGCGGGGAAGGTATTTCTCGCCGCCATGGACCAGGCCCAGGCCGCGCGCATCATTTCTGACAAAGGGATCCCTGAATTTACGGACCGAACCATCGCCGATCCTGATGCCTACCTTCATGAAATCCGGTTGACCAAGGAAAGGGGCTATGCCGGCGATGACGAGGAGTATATTGACGGTGTTCGTGCCGCCGCCGCTCCCATTCACGGTAAACGGGGAACGCTCTATGCCATATGGGCCGTGGGATTCAAATCGGCCCTTGACGATCAAATGATGGAGATATTAAAAGCAGAAATTCAGAAAGCAGCCCGAACGATCACGCAACAAATCAAGGAACAACCGCGCTTTAACCCTCCCACCGCTTGAAGAGCTGATGCTCAACTCCCAGATAGTCAAAAACCTTCCCAATGGTCTGATCAATAATATCCTGAATGGTTTTGGGTTGGTGGTAAAAAGAGGGCACCGGTGGCAGGATATGGGCCCCCATATCCGCCGCCATGGTCATCAGCCGAAGGTGCCCCTTGTGCAAAGGGGTCTCTCTCACCACCAGGACCAGCTTCCTCCCCTCTTTCAGGTTGACATCGGCGGCCCGGACCAGCAGGTTGTTGGTGTAGGAATTGGCAATTCCCGAAAGGGTCTTTATGGTGCACGGCGCAACCACCATGCCACATGTCAGAAAAGAGCCGCTGGCCAGTGCCGCGCCCACATCCCGATCTTCATAGACATGGTCAGCCATTGACTCCACGTCCCGTGGGTCGTACTCGGTTTCGATTTCAATGTTCCGCCTGCCCGAATCGGAAATAATGAGATGGGTTTCAAAATCGGTTTCCCGAAGAAGACCCAGCATCCTGACGCCGTATATGACGCCGCTGGCACCGGAGATACCGACGACCAAACGTTTTTTCATGGTTCATACCTTTGTTAGAGAATCTTCAAAGCCGCCTTTGCCACCGCCTCCCCAAAGGCCGGATCTTCCATATTGGCATCCACTTCCACCACCGCAATATCCGGGTTCAACCTTTCATGAAGAATGGCGTTGAACACCCGGTCCTCTTCCGGATCGAAAGTGGCGTTGCCCGGATAGTCCACCGAGGACCAACCCCTAAGGGGCAGCATCACGCAAACGGGCCCTTTGGCGGTGTTCAGTTTCTCCGCAAAGGCCGCCGCCACTTCCTTCAATTCCTCGGGCGAAAGACGGATCCATGTTCTCAGTTTGTCAAGATCATACTTTCGCCGCTCATGATATTCCGGCTTGTACTTGCGTTTGGATGGGGTCATGTGGTTCACGCTGCAAGTGGAAATCACCTGGGGCAATCCCGCTTTTCCCGCGGCTTCCATGCGATGGGGGCCCGCATCGCGCATAAACCCGAAAAGATGCTCACCCACACCCCCCGGGGCCAAATCCACAACCCCCCGAAAAATGCCGTTTGAGATCATTTCCTCCATGGCCCGATCACCGATGCCCGCCGCCGAAAAACCGGTGACCTGATATCCGGCGCCTTCCAGAGTCATTCTGACGGCACTGGCGCACTGCTCACAGGGACCCAGCATTGTCATGGCAATGGGTTTGGCCGCTTCGGCCATTGATGAAGTCACATCCCCCAGGACCATGCCGGCGATGGCACAGGCAGCCCTGTCCATGACATTCTTCAAAAGATCCGTGACACCGGATATCTCGATGACGGAATGGAAAAGCATGATGTCCCCGGTACCGATATAGCGGGTGGATAGGCCCGGCAGCGCAGCCGTGGAGGAAATCATGACTTTGGGGACCCCGAATGGGACAGACCGCATGACCTCGGTTGCCATGAGGGATCCGGTGGAGCCTCCCATGGCAATGATTCCGTTCAACTTCCCCTCAGAAAAGAGTCGGCCGGCGATCTTTGCCGCCCCTTTGATGGTGATGTTGGTGATCTTTGACCGTTCCCTGGAGGAATGGATCTCCTCCAGACTGCTGCCGCCGGCCTGGGCCACCTGGCCGGGTGTAATCTCGGCGGATGATGGGGTTTTTCCCCGCATGGAGATATCCATCAGGATCGGCGTGATCCCCAAGGATGCGATTTTGTCCCTGAGATAAAGGGTCTCCGCACCCTTGGTATCCAGGGTGGAAATGATCAAAACTGATTTCTCACCGACGGTTTCCATCAGCCCTGCTCCGACGCGACTTTCTCTTTGATCATCTTTTTGAGCGTTTCCTTGTTGACCTTGCCCGAATCTCCCACCGCAGGGAACTCATCCACGATTTCCAGACGTTCCGGCAGTTTGTACATGGCCAGTTGTTTTCCCTTAAGGAACTCAACCATTTCTTCAAAGGTAAAGGTCTCACCGGGTTTGGGGATCACATAGGCGGCACACTTCTCGCCCATGGCCCGGTCGGGATACCCAACGATTGCCACGGAAGAGACTTTCGGGTGCTCATTGAGGAGCCCTTCCACTTCCGCCGGATAGATGTTCTGTCCGCCGCGGATAATCATATCCTTGGCCCGGCCCAGAATCCACAGGCAACCCTGGTCAAAGCTGACGATATCCTCGGTGGTGCACCATCCGTCTTCATCAAAGACCGTTGCCGTCAATTCCTCATCCCGGTAATAGCCGGCCGGTGCATGGGGGCCCCGGAAATAGAGGATCCCCGGTTCGCCGTCCGGCACAACCGTCCCCTCTTCATCCACCAGTCTCACCTTGTTGCCGGGCAGCATGCGACCCACGGTTCGTCTTCTGAGTTCCACGGAATCTTCAACGCTGCAGCCTGAGACCGATCCCTTATCCTGGGTGCCCAGGTCGCTGGTGATGCTGGCATCAAAGGCTTCTTCCGCTTCTTCGGCAACCTGGGGCGAGAGGTAACCGCCGGCGGAACGGATGAACCTTAAAGAACTCAAATCATATTTTTTGTGATCCGCCTCCAGCATCCGTACCAGGTGGGTGGGGACGACACCGATGGCCGTGGCTTTTTCCTTTTCTATAAGTTCCAGTGCCCCTTCCGGAGTGAACTCTTCCAGCATGACCGTCTTGGCGCCGGCAATGGGCGCGGCAAAATAGGTGAGGGTTCCGGCGGCGCCGCCCGCGTGGGGCGCGATGGCCATGGTGATATCATCCTTGTTGAGATTCCAAATGCCCACTCGCCCCTTGGAAGTGCAGACCCTTGGTGCCGACGGCCATTCCACCAGTTTGGGGATTCCCGTGGTACCGCTGGTGGTGGTGAGCAGCGCTATATCCCATTTGGCGTCCAGTCGGCGCTCCTCCAAAACTGATTCGTCCACCGGCTTCTTCATGCGCTCTTCCACCAGTTGCGTCAGAGAGAAAGTCCCTTCCGGGGCCCCCTCAGGTACCTGGTCATCAAAGAGGAAGAAATATTTGAGATGGGTAAATCTTTTCTGCAGGTCCCTGTACATGTCCAGGTAATTGAACTTGCGGTAGACTTCCGGAATCACAACGGCGGTGGCTTCCGTTTTCTCAAGCATGTATTCCAGTTCACGCTGCCGCAAATAGGGATAAACGGTGAGGGATATGAGGCCTGCCCGTTCGCATGCCACACGGGCCAGAAACCCGTAAACGCTGTTGGGGGACTGGATAATCACCCGGCCTGATTTAGGAATGCCCATTTCCACCCAGGCACTTGCCATGGCGTCGATCATTTTCTTGGCCTCACCCCACGTCACCCGGTATTTTGTATCCACCAGGGCTTCCTGATCGGGCATTTCCTTGGCATTGCGGTCGTAGAAATCGTAGAACAGCTCTTCGGTCCAGTATCCATCATCCAGAAACTCCTGAACCATTTTCTCTTTATATCGAATCGGTTTCATGGGTTGCCTCCTAGGTATTATTTCGGTTGCAAAGCGTAAGATGCAAGGGGATGCCCCTGATTCCCACGACGGCGCGCGGAAAACAGGGGCTTTATGGATTAGATGTTCAGCGAATTGGTTTAGAAACCCAACTCAGACCAACGGCCTTTGACTTTCTCGACCATATCGGGATCCAGTTCGATACGGATCGGTTTTTTCTTCCACTCATAGGGAATGGTGGCATCCAACAGCAGTCTGCCCGTAATTTCCCTGGCATCGATGGGCAAGGAGGGATCCAGCGGTGTGGAACGCCCTCTCTTGATCACCTGGCTTCGATTGGGCTGGAAACGGAAGCTGAGTGCATACATGACCCTGGGAATATCCCATGCATCGATGTCGTCGTCCACCACGATCACGGTTTTGAGGCCATAGTGTCCCATTTCCGTTGAAATGGCGGCGGTCAGCACCTGGTCGGCGTGTCCCGGATAACGGGTTTCCATGGAAATGATGGCAAGGAATCTTCCGGAGCCTTCAGGGGGACAATAAACACTCTTGATGCCCGGAATTCTCATCTCTTCGGTGAGCTGCTGCCACAGGGTGGCGCCGTAGGAAAGGGCCATCACCATGTGGGTGTCGGTCACCGCACGGCCCACGGTGGTGGAATACATGATGGGATTGTTGCGATGGGTCACGCATTTGATGTCCATGTAATTTCTTGGATCGGTACCCACACCGGAGTAGTATCCCGTGTATTCGCCGAAAGGACCTTCATCCATGAATTTTTCCGCATCACACTCCCCTTCCAAAACGATTTCCGCGTGGGCCGGAACCGGGAGATCGATCGTCTCACACTGAACCACCTCGCAGGCCTCGCCGCGGATGGACCCGTAAACATCGTACTCGCTGATGCCCGCAGAGACCCTGGCGGCCCCCAGGATGAAGAGGAGCGGATCACACCCGATAACGGAAGCACAGGGCATCGGTTTTCCCATCTTCTGGTACTTCTTGAGCATTTGGTCCGCGTGTTTTCCCTTGATGAACTGGGTACCGATCTTGTTCTTCCCCAAGAGCTGGCTTCTGTAAGTGCCCAGGTTCACCCACCCCAGTTCGGGATCCTTGGTAATGATATAATGGGCGGTACCGATATAGCGGCCCCCGTCCCTGGGGAAGAAATGGGGAACGGGAAACTTGTAGAGATCCACGTCGTCACCCATGATGATGTTTTCCTTGCAGGGTGCGTCTTTTTTGTCCACCATTTTGGGTGGGATGGGGTTTTCCCCCATATTTACCCATTCCCGAAGGATTTCCGGAAGGGGCGTCTCTTTGGGCAGCCCCATGATGAGCGCCAGTTTCTGGGCCGTGGTGCAGGTGCTGGTAATGACCGGTGTGTCATAGCCTTTTACGTTTTCAAAAAGAAGGGCCGGTCCTTGCGCTTCCTCGTTGAGCTTGGCGATATGGCTCAGCTCAAGATTCCAGTCCACTTCCGCGGTAATTCTTTTGAGTTCACCTTCCTTCTCCGCCAGTTCAATAAAATCTCTCATGCTTTTCATCGAATCATTCCTCCTTAATAATATTGAATGGTTTACACGTTTTGCCCATCGCTATCCAATCGATTCTTTTTTTGACCGATCGGCACATGACCAAAACGCGTCTAAAAGCGATTCAAATACCGTTCAAAGCGCTTTGAACGAGGTTCACTAAGATGAACAGCCCGGCTTCAGCGCTATGGGTAGCACACGAAAAAAATTGCCGTGGCGCCCACAAGCAACGATTTATTTGATGAAAATATTAACAAAATTCTAACAAAAACCTAAGACAGAGGATCTTTTCAGGGTTCACAGCAGGGTTCACTCAGACGAAAAGTAACAATCACGGATTGCATCATCTCCCATAAAAAAAAGAGTGTCAATTGGATTATATTTATGGTATCCATAAGTTCTGTTTATGAGTGGGAAGCTCCTTTTTAATGTCAATGGGCCCAGGGTGTGGGCAGTTATCGAGAATGCTGAACTTCAATCAACTCCGCGTATTTTATCATGCCGCCAAGAATCTCAATTTCACGGCGGCCGCCAGGGATCTTTTCATCACCCAGCCGGCGGTGACCGCCCAGATTAAGCTGCTGGAAGAGCATTGTGAAATGAAACTGTTCAGGAAAAAGGGCCGGGGCGTCTTTTTGACCGATGAAGGGAAAGCACTCTTCGAATACGCCAAACATATATTTGACTATGAAAAGGAAATCGAATTCGCCATTGAGGAAATGCGGCAGTTGAAACGGGGCGTTTTGCGCCTCGGAACCACCAAGACCTATGCACGGTATTTCATGCCGTTTCTGCTGACCCGTTTCCACCAGGCCTATTCCAACATCCGGATCCATCTTGATGAGGGGAGTTCCCAGGCCATGGTTCAAAGTCTGGTCGATTTCAAAAATGAAATCGTTATTATTGCCAAAATCGTCAGCCATCCGGGTGTCCGTTTTCTGCCACTCAGCCGTGAAGGGATCGTTGCCATCGCGCATCCGGCACATCCCCTGGCCCAAAGAAACGCCATTTCCGCGAGGGAATTGGCCCGGGAACGCATCATCATGAAGGAAGGAGGTTCCGGAACACGGTATCTCGTTGACAACCTCTTCGCCCGCACCGGCATCACCCCCAATATCGTCATGGAGACCAGCAACACGGAATTCATCAAGATGGAGGTGCAGCGCGGCGAAGGAATCGCCTTTCTGGTTGAGTCGGCGGTTCTGATGGAACTGGAAAATGGGCTGCTGGTATCCCTGCCCATTCATGATCAGGCCCTCTTTCTTGACGTGAGTATTGCTTACCTGAAGGATCAACAGCTCTCACCCCCCGCCAGGGCATTTCTCGAAAATCTTTCCGATCTTAATGGCGGTGACATCCCCGCAATGGGCATCGGCGAACTGATGGCCAAAATCCGGACCCAGAGTCAGGCAGCGGCGGCACTATGAATGACCGGGCGGAGAAGAAAACAGGCTTTTTGGGAAAATCACCCTTGGCCTTGCTGCTTCGAGGGGCGGTCTTGCTACTCTTGTTGGCCTTGGGGACCGCCCTCTGGGTGCGGCACGGGCTTGGACCTCTTGACGAAAAAGGGAAGAGCCTGAATTTCGTGGTAAAAGGGGGCGATACCCTGAGCCAGGTGTCGCAGAATCTAAAAAAAGATGGATTGATTCGAAGCAGCGCCCTGTTTGGTTTGGCAGGGCGCTTCATGGATTACGACCGCTCCATCAAAACCGGGGAATACCGGCTGAACAGCGCCATGTCATCGTTAACGATTCTTGAAACCCTCAAAAAGGGAGAGGTCATAAACCGATACATCACCATTCCCGAAGGATTCAATGTGAACCAGATTGCCCGGTTGCTGGCAAAGGAAGGTCTCACGGACGGCGTTTCTTTTCTGGAACTTTCCAGAGACAAATCTCTCATCGAAGGTTTCGGCTTTTCAGGAAATTCCCTTGAAGGGTATCTCTTTCCCGACACCTACCGGTTCATGCAAAAGGAAGATGCGAGAAAGGTCATCACCGTGCTGACAAACCGCTTCAAAGAGATCATAGGAACACTTGAACCGAAGATAAAGGAATCGGGCATGACCCTTCAGGAAATCGTCACCCTGGCATCCATTGTCGAAAAAGAAACAGCCCATCCGGACGAGAGGCCCTTGATTGCCAGAGTCTTCTTAAACCGCCTTAAAAGGAACATGCGCCTTGAAAGCGATCCCACGGTGATCTACGGAATGGTCGATTTTAACGGAAACATCACCAAAAAGGACCTAAAAACCAGAACGCCTTACAATACCTATGTCATCAAGGGGCTGCCACCCGGACCCATCGCCAGTCCGGGCCTGGCCGCCATTTTGGCGGTGCTGAACCCGGCGGAAGGGAATTACTATTACTTTGTTTCCAAAAACAACGGCACCCATCATTTCTCCGAAACCCTTAAGGAACATAACAGGGCCGTCAAGCGTTATCAAAAAGGGAGGTCTAAAAAGCGAAGCTGAAACTTCTTGACATAGTCCAATAATCTCCAATAAATAGATGGTTTCCATCCATTATTGGCCCTTTTCCGTGATGGCGGCCATGATGAATAAGCCTTAGCTGAAATTGAATAAGGGAAAATCGTATAATATGTGCCCTGTTTGGTCACTTCAGGGTGCGGCCCACGAAAGGAGCAAAAATGAAAGAAGTCGTAATTGTCTCGGCCTGCAGAACGGCCATCGGCGCCTTTGGCGGAACCCTGAAAGATTCCAATGCGGCCGTTATCGGCAGCGTCAGCATGAAAGAAGCGGTCAAACGGGCCGGAATCGATCCCGGAATCATTGATGATATCCGTTTCGGATGCTGCCTTGAGCCGGTGGACACCCTGAATGTTGCAAGGGTTTCAGCCCTCATGGCCGGGATCCCCGACACTGTAACGGCCGTCACCATTAACCGGGTCTGCATATCGGGCATGGAGTCGGTCCTCTCGGGAATGGCCATGATACAGGCCGGCATGGCCGATGTCATCCTGGCGGGCGGTACGGAGCATATGTCCGGCGCACCCTATGTGGTACCGGGGGCCCGGTGGGGCTGCAGGCTCCAGGACAGTCTCTTCGTGGACTCCATGATTCATGCCCTTCACTGCGGTTCTCACCTTTTGCCTCACCCGGAAGAGGGTCCCGTGAAGGAAGGGATGCCCCTTGAACTCTTCAAAGGAAAACCGTACATCATGGGGCAAACCGCCGAAATCGTGGCTCAGTTGCACAGCATCAGCCGGGAGGCCATGGATGAAGTGGCGCTCAGGAGTCACAACAACGTTGAGCGGGCAACAGAGAATGGGGATTTTAAAGAAGAGATCGTCCCAATGGAGATTCCCCAGAAAAGGAGAAAACCGCCCATCATCTTTGACAAGGATGAACATTTCAGGCCCGGTATTACCATGGAACAACTGACAAAACTGCCGCCTGCCTTTGTTCCCAAAATCGGAAAGGTCACCGCCGGAAATTCCTCGGGCATCAATGACGGATCGAGCGCCATGATCATCATGAGTGGGGACAAGGCCAAGGAACTGGGTCTCGATCCCATTGCCAGGATCAAGGCTGTGGGCCGCGGTGCCTGCCACCCCTCGGTCATGGGGTTGAGCCCCGTACCGGCCGTCAATAACCTTTTTGCCCAGAATCCTGATCTCAAATTGGGGGATTTCCAACTGATCGAAGTGAATGAAGCCTTTGCGGCCCAATATCTGGGCTGTGAAATAGAACTTGGCCTCAACCGCGAAATAACCAACGTGAACGGTTCCGGCATCGGGCTGGGTCACCCGGTGGGCTCCACCGGCTGCCGTATCATGGTGACCCTGATTCACGCCATGAAAAAGAGGGGTAAAACACTTGGGCTGGCCACCCTTTGCGGCGGCGGCGGTGTCTCCATGGCCTGCGCACTTGAGATGTGTTAGACCAAAGAACAGACCCGCTCCCATGATTCTCGTGTCAGGACAGGCCCCAAAGTCTGTCCTGACATACTGGCGTCCTTCCCCTTAAAAGGTATTGATGCCGGCTTTTTTGACCTGTTTGATCGCTCTGCGGTCATGAACAATGCAATTTGACACGGAAGTCGGACAGGCATGAACATACGGCTGAAAAAACCGAGGCACGTTTTTCTCATAGCTTTTTTCTTCCTTGTTTTTGGCCCCTTTCATTGGACGTCAACCGCTGAAGAACCCGAAACCATCACCTGGCTTGTTTTAGATCTGCCGCCCCTGTTCATTACCGGGGGCCCTGATCGCGGAGAAGGGATTGCGGATCGGGTGCAGAAAATGATCAGCAAGGCGCTTCCAGGACGCCGGTTTGAGACCCGTGTTGCCAATGCCGCACGCATTTCAAAGGAACTTGCCGAGAACACTGATGTATGCTTTGCCGGCGAATTCTACGGAAATCCCGATTTTCCCACCTCCATCCCCACCTTTGCGCTGCCTCCCCACCAACTGATCGTCTTAAAGGAAGACGCCCATCTCTTTTCTGACGGTGAAGCGGTATCCTTGAAAAAGCTTCTCGACAACCGGAAGTTGATTTTTGGAACCGCGAAAGACCGTCTGTATGGACCCGAGCTGGATGAAGTGCTGCGCCAATATGCCGGATCCGAAAACATCTATGCCAGGAGTGGCAAAGATACCTTGGAAGGACTTTTGGGAATGCTTAAAAAAAAGCGCGTTCATTATCTCATTGAATACCCTCCTTCCATTCGGTATGCGGCCGAAAAAGCGAAAATACGGGACAAACTCACGGTTATTCCCATAGAGGAAAATGCCAATGCGCCTTTCATCAGAGGGGCTGTTCGATGCTCGGACACGCCGTGGGGACGTCAATTGACCGCCGAAATCAATGAAATTCTCAAAAGGATTCGTTCCACCCCAGAGTATCGGCGGATCATTGAAGACTGGATCATCACTCCTGGAAACGAAGAAGACTATTGGAAAGCCTATGATGACCAGGTCCTCAAGGTTACGAAGTGAAAGACCCCCTATTATGGTTGTCCGAATATCCATTTGATTCAAGATACATGGAAAGCATTCCCGATTTCTTTTGCATCCAAAGTTTCTGTTTGATAGACTGACCAGAATTTGACCATAGCGACTCCTGGATTCCGAATCGTGCGTTGGCATCCGAACTGAAGGAACCGACTCCGTTTCAAACACATACACACTATATATATGCTGGAAAAGCATGTTATTTGGGTTATCATGATTGATTTCCATATCAAATCGTGTTCATTGAACATTATGGGAGAACGGTTATGCCCCAAGTATTTCAGGCCGCGAATCTTGGTTCCCTGGAACTGAAAAACCGGCTCATCCATTCCGCCACTTTCGAATGCATGGCAGATGAAAACGGCTCGGTGACCGATCATCTGATCAAGCGTTACGTCAACCTGGCCAAAGGAGAGGTGGGCCTGATCATCCCCGGCTATCTCTATGTTCATCCCAGGGGAAAAGCGTTTGGCGGGCAGACGGGTATTCACGATGACCGGATGATTCCCGGATTAACCCGTCTGGTGAACGCAGTGCATGAGGCCGGCGGTCTCATCGCGTTTCAACTGGCCCATGGCGGGAGACAGTGCCCGAAGAAAATCATAGGGAAAGCCCCTTTGGCGCCCCATGGGTTCGGTCGAGATCCTGCCAGTATGAACAAGCCCACTGCCGCCACAGAGGCGGATATCCAGGAGGTAATCGCCTCATTCGCAGAGGCCGCAAGAAGGGCATTTGATGCCGGGGCGGATGCCGTTCAGCTCCATTGCGCCCATGGGTATTTGCTAAATGAATTCCTTTCCCCCTTTTTTAACCGAAGGCGTGATCAATGGGGTGGGACACCGGAGAACAACTTCCGCTTGCTCAGGCAAATAATCTTGGCCATTCAAAAAACGGCGGGGCAAGACCGGATGGTGATGGTGAAGATGAATACGGATGATTTCACTCCCGAAGAAGGCATCATTCCGGACCTGGCGGCCCAATACGCGGCCTGGCTGGCCGATCTGGGAGTGGCGGCCCTGGAGGTGTCGAGCGGGACCTATTATACCTTTCACACGGTGCGCGGCGATGTACCCGTTGACGACCTCGCCCGGGCCTTGCCCTGGTGGATGCGCCCCATGGCCAGGATGATTTTCAAAAAGCAGGTTTTCCCCTGCCGGTTTCAGAAGCTGTATCATCTTCAGGCGGCGGAAAGAATAAAGCCTGCAATCGGCAATATGCCGCTGATTCTGGTGGGCGGGGTAAGAACGCTTGGAGAAATGGAAGAGGTTTTGTCAGAACAAAAGGCGGATTTTCTGTCCATGAGCCGTCCCTTTGTTCGGGAGCCGTTTTTGGCCAAACGCCTGAAACAGGGCAGGACCAAGGAAGCTTCCTGCATTTCCTGCAACAAGTGCTTTGCCGCGGTTTTCAACGGGCTGCCATTGCGGTGTTACGTCGACGGCCTGCCCTAAAACCAATTCCTTCAAGCCCTTTATCCGATAGCCGAATATTCTAAGTCTGATTTGATTTAAGATATCAATACAATACTAAACCTTATATTGTCGAAGGTAAGATAAATCATGATGCAAGTATGCTTAAACCAGGGCTGTGATCATACCTGCAATTTTGGAAGACTGGTAATTATCTTAATATATCTTTATAATTCAGATGGTTAGCGGGATACAGCATGATCGGATATTCCAAAACAAACAAATTAAGGAGTTATCGAGATGAACATTTTGGCATTAAACGGCAGCCCACGGAAAAAGAAATGGAATACCGTCACCTTGTTGGAAAAAATCTTGGAAGGCGCTGCATCTGTTGGTGCAGAAACCGAGTTAGTTCAACTTTACAGCCTTAATTATTCTGGCTGCATTAGTTGCTTTTCATGTAAGAAAAAGAACCGAAGGCAAGACGGTGTCTGTGCGTTACAAGATGATCTGACGCCTGTGCTCAACCGCGGAAAGGAAGTTCATGCTCTAATAATTGGTACACCTGTTTATTACGGATGTGAAACTGCCTCTACACGCGCTCTACTCGAACGACTTTGCTTTCCTTATCTTACGTATTCCCTAAAAAAGATTTCATCTTTTCCAAGGGCCATTAAGACGGGATTGGTTTATACTATGAACGTCAACGAAAACCTCGTTGAGGAGATGGGTTATAATCAGATTTTTGGTAAGACTAGATCAATGCTTGAAATGCATTTCAATGCCCCATGCGAGTTGTTGTTGTCCACAGATACTTTACAACACAGCGACTATGATAAGTACGAATCTGAGATGTTCGATAAGGAAGCAAAGGCGAGACGACATGCCGAAGTATTTCCGAAGGATTGTGAACGTGCCTTCGAAATGGGTATTCGTATGAGCTCTTGAATGACGTAAATTCACAAGATATTGGGGGAAGCTGACTTCGGCATAAAACTTGTGATTTCTAAAACAAAGAACCACTATCAGATGAAGCCGAAATCGTGCCGTACTGGAATGACGCTGATTTCTTCTGAGCGTAAGGCTGATCACTAGTTTTGGTGGTACAAAATATTTGAGAGTTGGATTTTATCTCAATGTAAGGAGCAAGACGACTATGACAGGCGAAATCAGTCTTGATAACCAGCCTGGCGTCATCTTTTTCATTTGTCTCTTTTATGGCATTCATATGGTGGAGGAGTTTTCTTTTGGCTTTGTTCCATGGGCGGATCGATATTTTGGCCGCTTCGACTGGAAGCAAAATCTAATAGGAAACTTCATCTATCTCGTCTGTGTGGCTGCTGCCTGCTATCTGTATTATTTGGACCCGACGAGATATCTGTGGGTGGGAATGTCTGCGGCCATGTGGATTCTTTCCAATGCATTCTTGCATATTTCGAGTACGATTCTCGGCCGCGAATACTCTCCGGGTGTAGTGACAGCCACAGCGCTGTACCTCCCAGCTGGCGTGTATTTCCTATCAAAATGGGCTGGAAACGGATTAGTGACTTGGCAGAATGTTGCCTTATCACTCGGGATCGGGGGCATGGTTTTCATGCTCATCCCCACATTTATAAGGGCGGTACATTTTCGTGCCCGGCTTGCCAAGGTTTTTCACTTGGTGGACTGAGTTAGTCGTCGAAGTGCAGACGGCCTGCAGATGTGTTTTTCTCAATCCGGATTTAAGGTGACCCCGGTTTGGTCCGGATAGCTGCAAGGCACTTTACACATCTGGAGCCCTTGATGGCGTCACCGCCCATTGATACAGAGTGGGGTAGATGGTATGGCAAACAAGATGCCGGGGCGGTCAAAAACAACGATACTTCGTTAGGAGGTCCCTGGTGGAAAAAGAGACCATTTTTCTCACCGTCCAGGATGCAATAAAGGCTATCCTAAGGGACTTTCGCCAATACGATCCTCAACTGATCCTTTTCTCGAGCATCACCCCCCTGATCACAAAGGGCCGCGTACATTTGAAGCGGGAACCCGGAAAAAAAGGCATGTGGATCAGCCGTTTCAAAAAGCCCGCCATGAAATGGATGAGCGGGCAGGAATTGGTCCAATACATGTGCGATCTCATCACTCATGCGGACTGGGATATGGAGCTTCTGGCAGGAGTCTGTTCACGGGTGTTTCAAACACACGCCACCCCCGAAACGGATGAAAAAACCGGAAGCTCCGGCATTCGCCTTCTGACCAACATGGAGAGTTTCAACTGTTGCCAGTGCGGTTGCTGCTGCCGGTTCCTGGAGTATCGAAACGAGGTGACCGCGGAAGACGTGGCCCGATGGAAGACACTGGGGCGCGAAGATATTCTTGAATGGGTGGAAGAAATCCGGCATGACAAACAAGGCGTAAGTTTCAGGGCCTGGGTCACCCCCCGAACACGTGAAGCGGTGGACGTGTGCCCTTTTCTTCAGGAAGTCTCGGAAAAGGGGCGTTGGCGCTGCCGGATACATGATGCCAGACCCGGCTTTTGCCGCCAATTCCCCTTCAGCCGAAAACATGCCCTCATGTCCGGTTGCAGGGGCTTTCAGAAGGGACAATTTTCTTAAAGATCAATCATTTCCTCCTCCGCCGAAAGACAGTTGATGCAAGTATCTCTCCCCCTTCGGACATGCATTCTCACAATTTCAATGCTTTTCAATACATCCTTTTTCTTTATTGCCTTAACCAGGTCCTGGTGCTCCTGAAGAGCCACCGGCATCCTGCTCGGGTCACAATTATCCAAACGAAATCGCAAGTTTACATGTTCGAGATTTATCCGCAACATCTTCTCAAGTGACCGGTTCCGTGTAATAGCAGCAATCTGGAGATGAAATTCCGCATCCACCAGAAATTTCTTCCTGTCGTAGCGATCCGGCATATACTGTTCATGGTTTCGCAGCTTTTTTTCCAGTTTTTTGATATCTTCAGGCTCACATTTCTCAATGGTTTGCTCTACGGCATAGACCTCCAAGGCCTCTCGAATCCCGAAAAGGTCCCAGGCCTCTTGAAGATCGATCGGTTTTACTTGGAACCCCCGGAAGGCCTCTGAAATGAGGAACCCTTCCTGCTCAAGCCGGTTAAGCGCATTGATAATCGGCGTACGGGACATTTCGAGAAGTTTGCTGAGATCACTGTAAACAAGTCTCTGACCCGGTATCACTTTTTGCAGAAAGATCATCTGTTTGATCTTCTGATAGGCATTTTCTATCAATGTCTTGGTGGCTTTTTTATCGTCCATATTTGGCCTTCTTCCTCGCATTCCATTATTTAATCCCACTTTTAATTCGAAAAGAAAATTCAGTCAAGGAAAATCAACACTGCCGACGGATTTCCGGCTGCAAAAATCATATTCGCTTTCTTCAATCACACGTATATTCAACAAAATAAAGAATATAAACCTGCCAGAACGAGAATTTCCTTGACACACCTCTTCCAGAAAATATAATACTAAGAAAATTTTATTTGTAATTAAATAATTCAAGATGAAAACAGAATATTATCGCCTCCGAGTGTAACGAAGCGGAAAAATCTTTTCAAACAGGACTAATATTGCATGAAACAATCCTCTTCGCAATCTTTAGATGATATCCGTGTCTTGGATTTTACGTTAATGCTGGCGGGTCCTTTTGCCACAATGATGCTTGGAGATTTTGGGGCAGAGGTTATCAAGGTCGAACAGCCGGGAACAGGAGACAATACTCGAAACATCGGCCCTTTCAGAGACCATGACACCGAGCACAAAGCCGGCGGTTTCTTTCTCTCCATCAGCCGGAATAAAAAAAGCCTTACCGTAAACCTAAAGCACAAAAAGGGAATCGAGATCATCAGGGGGCTGACGAAGACATCCCATGTTGTTGTAGAAAACTTTCGTCCGGGGGTCATGGAGCGCCTCGGCCTTGGCTACGATTCCCTTAGGGAAATCAATCCGAAGATTGTCTACACAAGCATCTCAGGATTTGGCCACAGCGGGCCTTATCGGGAAAGGCCCGCATTTGATCTCATCGCCCAGGCCATGGGAGGCGTTATGGCCATGACGGGGGCAAAGGGAGGCCCCCCTTACAAAGCGGGACCCGGGATTGGAGATATCTGGCCCGCCGCCATCGCTGCATACGCCACCATGGTTGCCCTCCACGCAGCGGAAAAAACCGGTCAGGGCCAACACGTTGACTGCGCCATGTATGATTCAATGCTCTATATGGTGGAACGAGCAATCATGATGTATTCCATGTCCGGAATTGTGTCCGGTCGTGATGGAAACGCCCACCCCCTTTATGCACCTTATGATTGCTTTGAAACCAAGGATGGAAAGTACGTCGTAATTGCGGGACACTGGGAAAAGCAGTGGGAAAACCTGTGCAATGCCATGAAGAGAAACGATCTTCTTGAAGATTCGCGGTTCGATACCATGTGGGGTCGATCAGAGCACTACGATGATCTCAAATCGACGATTTCCAATTGGACAATATCCTTGGAAAGAGACGAGATCGTCAGGATTCTGATCGAATACGACGTGCCGGCAGCACCCGTAAACACGGTTGATGATATCTTCAATTGCCCGCAGGTGAAAGCCAGAAATATGTTGGTTGAAACAAAACACCCGATCTCGGGTTCGATGAAGATCGCCGGAATACCCGCCAAACTCTCCGGGACGCCCGGGCGAATTGAGACCGCTGCCCCCCTTCTCGGCGAACATACAGATGAAATTCTAAAAGGGATTTTGGGTTACGATGATTCCAAAATCAAAGCCTTGAGAACTGAAAAAGTGATCTAGCTTCTCTTTTGGTTTAAGGGGTAGATAAACCCAAATTCAAGGAAAAAAACATGAGCCTTATGAAAGAAAAGATCCAAGAGCTCAGCCAGCGGCGTAGGGAGTTGGAGGCAGGAGGAGGACCCGCAAAGATCGAAGCGCAACACAAAAGGGGGAAGCTCACCGCTCGTGAGCGGATTGAAAAGCTTGTTGATCCCGGAACATTCGTGGAGCTGGGCCTTTTTGCCAAGCATCGCTGTACTCGGCTGGGCATGGAGAAAAGGGAACTCCCAGCTGACGGCGTCATAACCGGTTATGGAGACATACGAGGCCGAACGGTATTCTTGTATTCACAGGACTTTACGGTGATGGGGGGATCCGTGGGTCCGGTGCATCAGAAAAAGATGGCCGAGACGGCCGCCATGGCTTTGGAAGCCAAAGCGCCTCTGATCGGCCTGTATGATTCCGCGGGAGCGAGGCTTCAGGAGGGTTCTGAAAATATCACCTTTGCAAGGCTTTTCTACCAAAACGCAAAATGCTCCGGCATAATCCCCCAGATCGCCGCCATTATGGGTCCGGCCGCGGGGGGATCCGCCTATTCACCGGCCCTCATGGATTTCATCATAATGACGAAGAAGACCAGTTTCATGTTTATCACGGGTCCCGCCGCCATTAAGGCGGTAACCGGGGCGGAAACGGATAATGCCGCCCTTGGCGGCTCCGGAATCCACTCCCGGAAAAGCGGCGTCGCAGATCTCGAGTCTGAAAATGATGAAGACTGTATCGAAAAAATCAAGGGGCTCCTTTCCTACCTACCTGCAAACTGTTTTGAAAAACCCGAAAATACAACCAACAGGGATGATCCTTTCAGACGCTGCTCAAGCCTGGAAAAGATCGTTCCCGCAAGCAGGCGAAAGGTTTACGACGTTCGCCTTGTTATCAAAGAGATCGTAGATCAAAAGAGCTTCTTCGAGATAAAGCCGGATTATGCACGAAACATGGTCATCGGGTTTGCCAGAATGGGCGGCCGGAGCATCGGCATTATCGCCAACCAGCCGAAAGTTCTGGGCGGCGCCATTGATATCGATTCCTCGGACAAAGGGGCCCGATTCATTCAAATTCTGGATGCCTTCAATATCCCCATTGTAACCCTGATGGACACACCCGCCTTTCTGCCCGGAATCAACCAGGAGTACGGGGGGATCATAAGGCATGGGGCCAAGATGCTTTACGCCTACTCAGAAGCCACGGTCCCAATGGTCACGATCATTCTCAGAAAGGCCTACGGTGGCGGTTGGTCGGCCATGGGCCCAAAAGAACTGGGGATCGATCTGGTATACGCCTGGCCGACGGCCGAATGTGCTTCCATGGGCCCTGAGGGTGCTGCTGAAGTCATCTGGGCGAAGGAAATTCAACGCGCGGATGATCCCGTGACGGCAAAGGAAAAATTTGTGGAAGAATATGACAAAAATTTTGCGAATCCCTATCTGGCTGGCGCTTTGCGGGTGGTGGATGATGTCATTCATCCCGCTGAAACCAGAATGAAGATCGTGTCGGCCCTTAAGATGCTGGAAAAGAAGGACAACCCCCCCTTGCCGAAAAAGCATGGGATTATGCCGGTTTGAATGTACCGGCCATACCGGGGGAACAAAAGAGACAAATTGTGGTTAATACCGGACAATACTGAATGAGGAGAAATGCAAATGGATGAAAGTAGAGATGTGGTGATCGTCAGTGCCGTCAGGACTCCCTTTGGCCGTTTCGGAGGCGTCACCAGTGATATTCCGAGCATCGATTACGGCGTTATGGTGGTCAAGGAAGTCTTAAACCGAATAGCGCTCGATCCCTCCGAGGTGAACGAATTCTATTATGGAACTTGTATCCCCGCGGAATACGCCCCTTACCTGAATGTCCCTGCCAGACAAATCACCCTTCTCGCCGGACTCCCTGCAGAGAATATTTCACTGACCCTGGACAGGGCATGCTGCTCTTCAATGACGGCCATCCACCTGGGATACAGGGCCATCCGTTCCGGAGAGGCGGATGTTGTGGTTGCCTGCGGTGCGGAAAACATGGCAAATGCATGCCATTTGGTTGAGGCAAAACACTCCAGATGGGGTCAAAGACTAGGCCATGTACAATTGACGGATATCCTGTTCGAGCTGGGCTACGCAAAAAAGGGCTTCAACGCGGTTGCCCTTGATTCAGGTGAAGTCGCCCTGGAATATGATGTCACGAGGGAAGACCAGGACAGATGGGGTCTCAGAAGCCAGGAACGTTGGTCACGCGCCTATGAGGAAGGAAAATTCAAGGTAGGTGAAGAAATCATGTCTTTTGAAATCCCCCAAAGAAAGGGGGACCCGATTCTCTTTGACAAGGACGAACCCCCTCGAATAACCACAATGGAACGGTTGGCAAAATTGAAACCGATCTACGGAAGCCCCACCGTGACCGCTGGAAACGCGCCCGGCTTGAATTCAGGAGGCGCGGCCATGATCATAATGAGCAGGGAAAAGGCGCTTGCCAAAGGTCTCAAACCGCTGGCAACCATTGAGGCAATGGATTGGGCCGCCGGTGAACCGAGATACATGGGCACACTGCCCGCCAAGGCCATAGAAAAGGTCCTGGACCGATGCGGAAAAGGGATAGATGACATGAATCTCATTGAAATCAACGAGGCTTTCGCCGCCGTAACATTGGTGTCTTTGAAGATTCTGGCGGAGATGGATCCGAATAAATGGAAAGACCTTCAGGATAAAACGAACATCAATGGAGGGGCCATTGCCATCGGCCATCCGGTGGGCGCAAGCGGGGCGCGAATTACGATGACCTTGATGTATGAATTGATACGGCAGGGTGGCGGACTCGGTGTTGCCGCAATATGCGGGGGTTTGGGCCAGGGCGAATCCATTTTACTAAAGGTATAGAATCGAGCAAGGAGGAAAGAGGTTATGGCCGATATTTCAAAGGTGGGAACAGGCCTGCCGCCTTTCATCTTTGAGGTGGACAGGGTGAAGATCAAGGAGTTGGTCCGTGCCATTGGGGACGACAACCCCATTTTCGTGGACAGTGAAGCAGCCCGCTCGGAAGGCTACCATGACACCCCTTGCCCCCCGACCTTTATCACCCTGGCCTTTCAGGAATTTACGCGTGCCTATTTAAAGGCCTTTGAAGCGTTGGACGTTTCCCTGGACAGTGTCCTGCACGGGGAAGAGGAATACGAGTACCTTCAGGAGATTTACCCCGGGGACTTGCTTACATGCAACATGGTTTTCGAATCGATCGTCCCCAAGCAGACGAAATCGGGAGACATATATCTGATCACGCTTCGGACGCTTTTTACCAATCAAAAAGGGGAAGAAGTCTTGAGGGCAAGATCCCTTATCATAGAAAGAAAATGACCGGAAAGAAGAGGTGAAAAATAATGGGACATTATGTTGACTTCAATTTGATGGAAGTGGGCGATTCGCTGCCGCCTTTAACAAAGGATCCCATTGCCAAAACCCAACTTGTTCGATATGCCGGGGCGTCAGGCGATTTCAACCCCCTGCATACCGATGACAGTGTGGCGCAAAAAGGAGGGATGAAATCGGTCATCGCTCAAGGGATTCTCATCATGGGATTTATGGGACAGGCCATCTCCGGATGGGTAAAAAAAAGGGATCTGAAACGATTTAAGGTCCGGTTTATGGGAATGACCTACCCCGGAGATGTGATCACTGTTAGAGCCAATATCGTGGAAAAGAGAAAAACGGATGAGAGGGCTTTTGTCCTTTGCGACATCGTGGCTGAGAACCAGGACAATGAGACGAAGGTTTCCGGACAGTTCGAGGTGTTTCTGGAAAGGGACACCTAACTTCTTAATAATTTCGGGAGGATGACGATGAGACTTGAAAATAAGGTAGCCATAGTGACGGGCGCTGGAAGAGGGATCGGGGAAGCCATTGTTTATCGGTTTATTGAAG
The DNA here is from genome assembly GCA_028278625.1 of Thermodesulfobacteriota bacterium. The sequence continues at coordinate 217,312 of JANQDY010000089.1, read as the reverse complement.
AAGGCGCCAAGGTCACCCTGTGCGACGTTGATGAGCGTGCTCTAGAGGCGGTGCGTTCAAAGGTGAGCCAAATGAATGGCGCGTGCTTGCCGGCCGTAGGTGATATTGTAAACAGGGATTTTGTCGGCAAAATGATTGACGATACCATAAAGGAATTTGGGTCACTGGATGTGATCGTAAACAATGCCGCTATTACCCGGGACGCGATTCTGCATAAGATGACCCAAACACAGTGGGAAGAGGTGATGGATGTGAACCTGAAAGGCACCTTCAACTGCGTTCAGGCCGCCGCCACATACATGCGCTCACAAGGGAAAGGAACGATAATCAACGTAAGTTCCACCTCAAGATACGGGAACGTGGGACAGTTAAACTATGCTGCTTCAAAAGGGGGTGTTGTGGCGATGACCCGTACGGCGGCCAAAGAGCTTTGCCGAAAAAATGTGACCTGTAATTGCATCTCACCGGGGACCATCTGGACCGATATGTTGAAGGCGGTTCCGGAACAAGGCCAGGAACGGCTTAAGGCGGGTATCCCCCTGGGGCGGTTCGGCGAGCCCCAAGAGGTGGCCCATCTCGCCGTATTCCTCGCTTCGGACGAGGCATCCTATATTACCGGGCAGACCATCAATTGCGACGGTGGATCGTTTATGGCTTAGGCGGAAATGCCCGTACGTCGCCAAAGAACAAAAGGAGGAATATGGCCATTAAGATTGATCTAACGGGTAAGGTGGCCGTTGTGACCGGCGCAGGCAGAGGGATTGGAAAATCCACGGCCATGGCTTTGGCCCAAGCGGGGGCCGATGTTGCCCTTGGGGCCAGGACCGGTTCTCAGCTTGAGGAAGTGGCCCGACAAATACGTTCATTGGGAAGACGCGCACTCCCGGTCCAAACAGACGTTACTAAAAAAGTTTCCGTTGAAGAGCTCATGTCCTCGGCCCATGACCGATTGGGCGGGCTGCATATCCTGGTAAACAATGCCGCAATCATGGCGCCTGGGCCTTTGATGGAACAGGCTGAAGAGGACTGGGACAAGGTCATCGCCGTCAACCTTAAGGCGGTCTTTTTGTGCACCCAGTCAGCCGGTCGATATATGATAGCGCAACGATACGGAAAGATTATTAACATGGCCTCCACAGGAGGGGTTATCGCCGGCCCGAAAAACGCGGCCTACCATGCCAGCAAAGCGGCCATTATCCATTTTACCCGGTCCGTGGCCATTGAGTGGATCAGGCACAATATCAACGTCAATGCCGTAGGGCCCGGCACGGTGGACACTGAATTGGTTGACCAGTTCATTCGGGGCGGTAATCGAGACCACATGCTCAAGGGGATACCCATCAGACGCTTTGCCGGCCCGGATGAAATTGCAAATCTTGTGGCATTTCTGGCGTCGGACCTGGCAGATTATATGGTTGGAGAGCATGTGATCATTGATGGGGGCCTGACGATCCCTTGAGGCAGGAAAAACCACATCAGCGCATTCAATATCATCTTGGAGAAAAGCATGGATTTTCGGTATACAGAATCGGAACAGGCATTCAAGAACAAATTCGAGACATGGCTGAGTTCACACGGCCCTGAGGGTTTCGGCAGCCCCGGGTATGAAGCGCCAAGCACCTGGGAAGAGATGGCCGGGGAATACAGACGTTTCCAGGCCAGCCTCTTTGACGCGGGATATGCCGGGATCAGTTTCCCAAAAAGGTATGGGGGTGCCGAGGGCAGCGTCATGGAAAACATCATTATTTCGGAGTTAACCGGACCCGTCTATTTCCATGCCATGGGTGGATGCCACGTGATCTCACTGGGGCTGGCGGCTCCGACCATCCTCGCCTGGGGAAACCGGATGCAAAAGGAGAAATTTCTGCCCAAAACCCTCAGCGGTCAGATTATCTGGAGCCAGGGATTTTCAGAACCCAACGCAGGCTCCGACCTGGCAAACCTCGGCACCCGGGCCGTCAAGGAAGGGAATGAATATGTCATTAACGGGCAAAAGATCTGGAGCAGTTTTGCCCAAATCGCCGATTGGTGCATACTGGTCTGCAGAACGGACCCAACCGTCGTCAAACACAAGGGCCTGAGCTACTTCCTGGTGGACATGAAACTTCCCGGAATAGATGTTCGGCCTATAATGAACATCGCGGGGGATCCGGAATTCAACGAAGTTTTTTTCGAGGATGTGAGAATCTCCGAGGAAATGCGGGTCGGTAATGAAGGGGATGGATGGAAAGTGGCGCTGACCACATTGGGACATGAACGGTACCTGGGCGAGGTGGCCATGGTCCCCACTTTTTTCAAGGAATATGATGAACTGGTGGCATTGGCAAGGAAACTGAAGCTAAATGGACGGACCGCATCGAAAGACCCTATAATTCGGCAGAAACTCGCGCAAATCTATGTTGAGCTGTCGGTCATGCGGTGTAACGGATACAGGAATATGAGTAAACTTGCCAAAGGGGAGATGCCCGGGCCGGAAGGCTCCGTGGGAAAACTGTTTTGGAGCCAACTCCACCAGAGAATGACGGAAGTGGGAATAGACATGTTGGGCCCTTATCACCAATTGACCACCGGCAGCAAACACACCATCGACAACGGAAAATTTGGATTTCATTTCCTTCGGGCCAAAGGAAATACCATTGAGCAGGGAACTTCCGAAATCCAGAGAAACATTATCGGCGAGCGGGTTTTGGGCTTACCCAAAGATTCGGCCAGGGCAGCAAAAAAACAATAGGAGGGAATATTCGACATATGGACTTCACTTTCAGCCAGGAACAGGAGATTCTGCGGGAATCAGCGAAACGTTTCGTTGAAAAAGAGTGCAGCGTTGACTACATCAAACGCTTTGTCGATAACAAGACCTCCTTCACCAAGGAGATGTGGCGTAAAATCAGCGAGTTGGGTTGGACGGCCGTTCTAATCCCGGAGGAATACGGCGGTTTGGATCTGGGATTCGTAGAGCTTTCCGTTATCCTGGAAGAAATGGGCAAGGGCCCCATGCCGGGGCCGTTCATATCGTCGGTTGTGCTTGCGGGAGAAGCCGTACGATTGGCCGGAAGTCCTCATCAGAAAGAGACCTATCTCACGAAAATGGCCACGGGAGAGCTTAAAGGAACACTGGCCTGGGCCGAACCGGGCGATCTGAACAGCCTTGAAAATATAGCCCTTACGGCCCATAATAGCGGAGAAACCTTTACCCTAAACGGCACAAAAATCTTTGTGCCCGACGCGGACCTGGCGGATTTCGTCATCTGTACCGCCGCAACCGAGGAAGGGCCGGGGCTTTTTCTGGTTGAAAAACAAGATCCGGGGATCGAAATAAGTCTTCTCCCCACCATGGACAGAACCACGGCTCTTTATGAAATCGTTTTCAATAACGTTCAAGTCCCCGGGGATGCGCTTTTGGGAGAGGCCGGAGCAGCCGCCCCGTTTCTCAGACAGCTTCTCAGCAAGATCAATGTGGCCTATGCCGTGGACATGACGGGGGGTGGGCGAAAGGTCCTTGACATAGGGGTTGAGTACGCCAAAACCAGGGTTCAGTTCGGCCAGGCGATCGGCAGCTTTCAAGCCATCAAACATAAATGCGCTGAACTGCTGATGGCGGTTGAGTGTTCCCGATCCATGGTTTATTATGCTGCATGGGCACAAGATCAGGATGAAAAAGAAGCCGCTTTAAATGCATCCGTTGCCAAAGCCTTTTCCAGCGACGTATACGGAAAAGTCACCAAGGAAGTGCTTCAAATATTGGGCGGCATCGGTTTTTCCTGGGAGCACGAGCTTCACATCTATCTCAAAAGGGCCAAATGTCTGGGCGCCCTTTTCGGGGATGCGGTTTTTCACAGAGAAAGAGTGGCTCAGGAACTAGGGTATTAGATCCCCGCCGACCTGGCTCAAAAACCAAAGGGAGATAAAACTTACGAGGCAATGAAATACTGCCCACAGTGTGCAAATGAGTTGGTGATTGCCGATGTTGACGGCAAACCACGCAAGAAATGTCCATCCGAATCATGTCACTACGTGTTCTGGAACAATCCGACACCCGTTATCGGAGCCATTGTGGAACTGAACGGAAACGTTGTTCTCGTTCGCAACAAACAGTGGCCGAAGAAAATATTCGGACTTGTCACAGGGTTCCTTGAGGAGGGAGAGACCCCTGAAGCGGGTATTCTCCGGGAAGTCACAGAAGAGCTTGGGCTGAATGGCAAAATTGTGGACTTCGTCGGCTATTATTCCTTTTTCCAGATGAACCAGTTGCTGTTGGTTTTTCATGTAAAAACCGAAGGAGAAATCGTCATGGGTGAAGAACTTGCTGAAATAAAGCCCGTTCACCCTGAAAAGCTCCGTCCTTGGCGTTTCGGCACCGGATATGCCGTAGAAGACTGGTTGAAAAGAAGGAAAGCGAAAAGCGTGAGCCCTGGCTAAATAGCGATTGATTTGGATCCAGACACCGACAACTCAAAACTCCGTCCGGAAATCCAGAAAATCGGTAGATCCCGATTCTTGAGTTTCGTCAGGGTAAACACTATCTCTTATTGCTGTCTCTCCGACACCATACTCATTCTATATGCCATAAAGATCGGCGCCAATGACTTCCTGCTCGGTCTGATGGCTTCCTTCCTGTATTTGACCATGCCGTTGATGTTTGTCGGCAAACGCATGATCGGCAAATTTGGTACTGCTCACACTTTTGGAACGAGCTGGCTCCTCAGGAGTATTTTTGCGGCATTAATGGCTTTGATACCCTTGGTCATTAGGGCGTCCAATCAACTGGTTGGCCTGAATTTGCTGGTTTTCAGCACTTTTTTCTTTTTTGCTTTTCGCAGTATCGGTTTCACGGCAAACACACCACTTATTGGAGACATTACAAGCAAAACCAATTCCGGACATTTTCTTTCAAAAATGTGGCTGCATTTTAATATATTTTATTTTGTAACGTTGCTCCTAATAATGCTTGTCTTCAAAATCTCCGATAGCACACAAACCTTCCAGTTCATTATCTTGATTGGCTGCCTATTTGGGATTGCCGCATCCATTCTTGTTTATCACGTTCCTGAGACGAAAGGTCCGATGATCTCGGCTCGCAAGCCCGTCTCTCAGTCCTTTTCCTATTTGTGGAGAGATGTACGATGCCGAAAACTGTTGTTTTCATGGACCGCCGCCACAACGGCAAATATGCTCATGATTCCCTTCTCCATGGTGGCCCTGAAGAATGGTTACGCTATATCAGATCACAAAGCGTTGCTTTTTGCCTTGATTCAGCTTTTTGGGGGTATCGTGGCTTCCTCATTTAATATTGTCATGCTCGGCCGTGTCGGTCCCAAGCCCATGCTCACACTTTACAGCATTGGACTTGTAATAAATGCATTTCTATGGGTAATTTCACCTCAGCAATTCTGTCTATTCTATCAGGCGGCCATTTTTTTCATAAACGGCATGGCGCTTTCCGGAATAAACACATCCCTCTCTCATTATTTCTTAATTGCGGTACCGGAGACGGAAAGAGTCGGAACAAACATGTTTTACCTGATAATTTCCGGAGCTGCGGCAGGATTGGCGGGAACAGTTTTGGGCGGTGGCATACTGTCACTGTTACGTTTTTTTGATCTCATCAGCCTTTCAATTTACAGAGCATTTTTTGCTATTGTTCTATGCATATTAATGGCACTCTTCTTTATCATCAAAGGAATAGAGCGGATTGATGATTTGCGTGTGAGAGACGTCCTGAGAATATTCTCATCCTAAATTCTTATCAGGCTGTGCAGGGCTAGCAATACACCCATATTTAATTTTCTATTTAATGCAATCATTCCCAATCAGAAAAGCCTGTCAAGAAGCATTGGTCCATAATCCGCTATCCGCCCTGAGACATGCCCGGCGCATTATTGAATGTTAATATCTTGATTATATAGGAATCCTCATCAGGATTTCCAAGAGCATCCATCCGGAAAAGGGCGGTTTTTTCTTGACCTGTCTCCATGAAATCAGCTATAAAGAGCGATAATTAATTCAAAATTTAATATCATAAATCGGAAATCAGACAAGGAGTCAAAATCCTAGGAGCTTGCCAGCCAAGTGTTGGAAGTTTCTGATTTGGGAGATATCCCGATGCATCTCAGCAAACTGACGCTTCTTTCCGAAAAATTTCCTACCCGGGAATACTATCCCTTTAACCTTGAGCTCTTCCGTCAAACCCAAAGTATCGGATTTCCCTCGCCAGTGACATTTTTCGTCGGTGAAAATGGTTCGGGAAAATCGACGCTTCTCAAGGCCCTGTGTCAAAAATGCGGCATCCACATATGGCAAAATATTGAAAAAATTCGTTTGAAACCGAACCCTTATGAAAAAGCGCTCCACATGTTCCTCCACATCGCATGGCGCGACGGCAAAGTTCCCGGGTCCTTTTTTGGGTCGGAGACATTCCGGGATTTTGCTCAATATTTGGATGAGTGGGCAGGGGTAGACCCCTCGGCCCTTCAATATTTTGGGGGGAAATCTTTGGTCACTCAATCCCATGGGCAATCTCTCATGACTCTGTTCAAGGCGCGTTACCGGATAAAAGGACTCTATTTTCTGGACGAACCGGAAACGGCCCTCTCGCCCAAGAGCCAATTAGAGTTACTACAGGTGCTGAGAGAGATGGGGGAAGCCGGTCATGCGCAATTCATTATCGCCACCCACTCCCCCATTCTCCTGGCATGCCCGGGAGCACATATTTTAAGTTTCGATCACATTCCCGTACGGGAAATCAACTACAAGGAGACGGAGCACTACAACATCTACAAAAAGTTCATGGAGGACCCAAATGAATACCTGGAAAAGAGAAATTTTTAATGAATCCGGGTTATTAATTACCTAAGACCTGTATTCAACTTTTAAAAGGATTCCTTTTTTAAACTTTTAAAGTGGCATAATGGGAGACAAAAAATGCACAAATTATTGACAGATGCGCCGGGAAAGGAGATGCTCCTTCTGGGCAACGAAGCCATCGCCAGGGGCGCCTTGGAGGCGGGATTGTCCTTTTCAAGCTGCTATCCGGGGACCCCTTCTTCAGAAATCCCCCAGCAATTTTTCGACATCAGCAAGGAAACCGACCTCTACTTCGAGTACTCCACCAATGAGAAAGTCGCCATGGAGGTGGGGGGAACGGCAGCCGTAAGCGGCCTCAGGACAATGGTCACCCTGAAACTTGTCGGCCTCAATGTAGCTGCCGACCCTTTAATGACCCTGGCATACGTGGGCGTAAAGGGGGGCATGGTCATCGTCAACGCCGATGACCCGTCCATGTTTTCGAGTCAAAACGAACAGGACAACAGATACTACGCCCGCCTGGCCGGCCTTCCCTTGCTGGAACCTACAAACGCACAGGAGATGAAGGATTTTACCGTTTCGGCCTTTGATCTTTCCGAGGAACTTGAACTCCCCATCATCTTGCGAACCACCACGCGGCTGAATCATATCAGCGGGGGTGTCGTATTAGGGGAATTGAAACCCATCAAAACCAAGACAGTTTTTGAGAAAAACCCGTCCCAGTATGTCACAATGCCGGCAAATGCCCGGAACATGCACAAAATCCTTTTGGAGAAGCACGATCGGGCACGAAAGATCGCTGATACCTCGCCCCTTAATCAAATCATTGGTAACGGAAAATGGGGGATAGTGGCCAACGGCGTCAGCTTCAATTACGTCAAAGACGCCCTGCGGGACCTGGGAATATCCGATAGCGTCAGTATCCTGAAGCTCGGATTCTCCTGGCCCCTGCCGCAAGAACTCTGCCTCAAATTCATGGGACAGGTGGAAAAAATCCTTGTGGTGGAAGAGCTTGAACCCGTAAATGAAAGAGAGCTGCAGGCCCTGGCCCAGAGAAAGGGGATCAACACACCCATCGAGGGTAAAGGGGTGGGGGCCCTTTCCCGCCTTCTGGAGTATAACCCGGGAATGGTCCGGCAAGCGGTTGCCGAGTATTTCGGCGTGGACTGCCATATGCCCGAAATTCCGGATCTTTCGGGTCTCCCCGACCTGCCCGGTAGGCCGCCCAACCTCTGTGCCGGTTGCCCCCACCGGGCCAGTTTCTATGCGGTCAAGGAGGTCTATGGCGAGGATACCATCTACCCTAATGACATCGGATGTTATACCCTGGGTATTGCGCCACCTTTCAACATGGCGGATTTTGTCATCTGCATGGGGTCTTCCGTTTCTTCCGCCTGCGGCTTTTCCCAAGCCACCGACCAAAAGGTGGTGGGATTCATCGGTGATTCCACTTTTTTTCATTCAGGTATTACGGGACTCATCAACGGCGTACACAACAAGCAGAAATTCACCCTTGTAATATTGGATAACGGCACCACCGCCATGACGGGATATCAAATCAATCCGGGAGTAAATACAGATCCACTGGGCGTTGACCGGACTCAGATCTCAATTGAGGATATCGTAAGGGGTTGCGGGGTCAAGGATGTCCATGTCATCAAGCCTTTCAAGGTCAAGAAGGCCATTGAAGCCATTAAAGCCACAAAGGCCTATGACGGGATATCGGTCATCATATCCGAAGAAATGTGTGCGCTCTTCGGTAAGGCCACGAAGCAAATCAAGAAGGCCAGACCTTTTTATGTAAACCATGAAAAGTGCAAGAATCACCAGATCTGTGTCCGGAAACTGGCATGCCCCGCCATGTATCTGGATGGTGACCGGGTGGAAATAAACAAGGATCTTTGCACCGGCTGCATGGTGTGCGCCCAAACCTGTCCTGAGAACGCAATTATGCCATTGAAAGGATGAGATATGGAAACGAAAAAAATAGTGATCATCGCCGTAGGCGGCCAGGGCAACCTCTTATCATCTCGTCTGTTGGGAGAAGCCTCGCTGTCAAAGAAGATGCCCTTTGTTATCAGTGAAATACACGGCATGGCCCAGCGGGGTGGAATCGTTGAGTCGGCCGTCCTGTTAGGGGATGCTTACAGCCCCATCGTCTCAGCGGGTGAAAGCGACGTGCTTCTGGGGTTTGAACCTCTGGAGACCCTAAGGGGCCTCGGGAAATGCACTCGGGAAACCGTCGTCATAACCAACACATCGCCCCTGCCCCCGTTTACGGTGGCGGTGGGTCATGGAGCATACCCACCCGTAGATGAAATCCTGGATCACCTCAGGGCGAGGATAAACAGGGTCATCGCCTTTGACGGCACCGCTCTGGCTGCGGAAGCGGGGAATCCCCTCTCTCTGAACATGGTGATGTTGGGAGCGCTGATCGGCTCGGAAACCGTTCCCTTAGGCGAGGAAGAAGTGAAGAACGCCATTTCCACATCAACCAAAAAAGCCTTCCTGGATTCCAATCTGAAGGCTTTTGATCTGGGTATGGCTGCCGTTCGATGAGGTGAATCTCCATTGCACAAAAGGGGGCGGCTATCAGCTGCCCCCTTTTTTATGTTTTTCGCTTACCGATATTTCTTGATCACCCTTTCAAACCCTGGAAAAGACCTTTCAATCACGTCATCGGGCACACAGAAAGCGATTCTAAAATAGCCGGGGCCCCAAAAGCCACTGCCTGGAACCGTCAGTATGTTTTCTTCCTTGAGAGCATTTACGAACGCCACATCATCCTTTTCAAGTGATTTCGGAAAAAGATAAAAGGTGCCCTGGGGCTTAATGAAGTCATACCCAAGAGAGCCAAGGGCCTCGCAGAGCATATCTCTTTTTTTCTGGTAGAGGGAAATATCCACGCTGTCTTCGAGAAGACGGGCGATGGCCCGCTGCATGAAGGCCGGAGCGTTCACATAGCCCAGGACCCTGTTGCATATGACCATACCCTGCAAAATATCTTCCAAATAGGTCATATGCGGATTCACGGCCGCATAGCCGATCCTTTCCCCTGCCAAAGAAAGGTCTTTGGAAAATGAGGTGATTACAATTGATTCTCTGTAGGCATTGAAAATACTGGGGACCTTGAAACCGTCATAAACAATCTTTCGGTAAGGCTCGTCAGACACAAGATAAATCGGGTTTCCCCGCTTCTCACTGACCCTGGTCAGGAGTTTCCCCAACTCTTCCAGCTCTTCTTCAACGTACATCCTGCCAGTGGGATTGTTGGGTGAATTTATTAAAACCGCTTTTGTTTTTTCCGTAAAGGCCCTTTCAATGGCCTCCAAATCGAGAGAAAAATCGGACTTTGTCGGCACGACCACCGGCACCCCACGGTGCGTGTCAATAATGTTATTATATTCAATAAAATAAGGGGCCGGGATCACGACCTCCTGCCCGGCATCGAGAATGGTTTTGAAAACAATATTCAGCCCGCCGCTGGCCCCAACAGTCATGACAATCTCCCGTGGGCTGAAATCCTGGTTGTTAAAGGTCTTTAAATGATCGGCGACCGCAGCCCTGGTTTCTACGTAACCGGCGTTGGACATGTAGCCATGCCATCCCGGCGCCGGATCATCAACCAAACCCTTAAGAATTTCCTTGAACTTCAGCGGGGGCTCCAGGTTGGGGTTCCCCAACGAAAAGTCGAAAACGTTCTCAGCCCCATACTTCTCCTTTCTTTCGTTCCCTTCTTCAAATATCCTCCTTATCCAGGAAGACTTCTCGATGGACTCCAGAATTTTCCGGGATGCAGTCATGTTTTTCCTCCTAACTTAGAATTCGGCCCGTGATGATTCGGCGGTAAGGATAACTTTGCACAAAGGGGACGACCACAAGGTAGAGATGCCTAAAATACATGGATCATTATCCATGGCGATTTGCATATGGAACCGGTCCCTCAGGGAGTTCCGCTTTCGACCCTTTTTTTTGCCTGTTCAATCATTTCCACAAGGGAAATCATTTTCGGTTTAGGGGGAGTTTCGAATGCTTGAACCCATTCCTCCGGGGTAAGTTCTTTTCTCAGCAAATCCTCCACCCGGAAGTAGAGGTGCCAGCAATCAATGGTTTTGAAACAGGGGAGTCCCCGGTTCTCTCTTCGGCAATAGGAAAAACCGATCTGCTGCCCCAGTCTGGGGCAGCGGATTTCAAAACCATCGCCAGGGGGTGTGATTGTCCGTTTCATGTCGCGCATCCAATTCACTAAGTCCGGAGACCTCCAGGAGGTCCCCGGAAAGGTTTGTTGGATAAATCAGGCCGGTTTACTTGAAACGTATTGTTTCGGTTTCGGCAGCCCTTCCAGGGTGCCTAATGATCTTTGAAGCTCCTCTTCAGCAAGGGGATAATCTTCAAGTTGTCCGCTGTTATAGGCCTGGTACGCGGCCAAATCGATAAGGCCATGACCGCTCCAGTTGAAGAGGATAACCTTTTCTTTCCCTTCCTCTTTTGCCTTTTTGGCCTCCCTGATGGCCATGGCCAAAGCGTGATTGGTCTCGGGCGCCGTAATGAACCCCTCGCATCTGGCAAAAGCGACGCCGGCCTCAAAGGTCTCAAGCTGCGAGATCGCCTCGGCACGTATAATGCCGTCCAATAGCAGCTGGCTGTTAATGGGGGCATTGCCGTGATATCTCAACCCCCCTGCGTGAATCGCCGGCGGCATGAAATCGTGCCCGGTCGTATGCATGGGGAAAAGGGGCGTGGTACAAGCCGTATCCGCAAAATCGTATGCAAAAGGTCCCCGCGTCATGGTAGGGCAGGATGTCGGTTCAACGCCGATAATATCGATCTCTTTCCCGTTGATCTTATCCCTGGCAAAGGGGAGCGCGATCCCACCGAAATTGCTGCCGCCACCCGAGCATCCGATGACCACATCGGGGTAATCTCCGGCAATGGCCATCTGCTTCTGGCACTCCAGGCCGTTTACGGTCTGGTGCATCAAAACATGGTTGAGTGCGCTTCCGAGACAGTACTTGGCGTCAGGATCCGCGACCACGCGCTCCACCCCTTCGCTGATGGCGATGCCGAGGCTTCCCATGTTGTCGGGATCTCTGGCAAGGATGTCCCGACCCACCTGCGTTTCCGTGGAGGGACTGGCCACACACTCACCGCCCCAAGTCTCCATCATGACGCGTCTGTACGGTTTCTGATTAAAGCTGATCTTGACCATATACACCTTGACGGGAAGTCCGAATAAGGCACAGCAAAAAGAGAGGGCGCTTCCCCATTGACCCGCACCCGTCTCTGTGTAAATCTGTTTCGTGCCGGCTATCTTATTATAATAGGCTTGGGCGATAGCCGTATTCGGTTTATGGCTCCCGGCAGGGCTTACACCTTCATTCTTGAAGTAAATTTTGGCCGGCGTATCAAGGTATCTCTCCAGGGCATAGGCCCGATAGAGGGGCGATGGCCTCCAGATCATATATTTTTCCATGACCTCTTCCGGGATCGGGATCTCCCGCTCACGGCTCACCTCCTGCTCTATCAGCGCCATGGGAAGTAGCGGTTCCAGGTCAGCCGGCCCGACCGGCTCGCCGGTGCCTGGGTGAAGGGGTGGTTCAAGAGGGTTCGGCATATCTGCCTGGATGTTATACCAGTAAGTTGGCATTTCCGACTCGGGGAGAAAAATCTTTTTTGTCCTCATGACTCCTCCTTATTTTTTTCATTGGTTGCCGTATATGCCTGTGATGTCTATCGTCACAGGCCGCCTCTTACCCATAAGAGCGACTGAACCACGCCTCGGTTCAGAAGACCCAATACGCCGATTAATTAATTTTTATTTTAATTCAATATCGTATACCTGTCAAGAAAAAAGAGCGTGCCTTATGACGCGCCATGAAAAGACAACTATTTGATTTACTATTAAAAAAAAACCATGGAAAAGTGTTGAAAGCTTGCTGCGCCTACCATAACATCTTTGACAATATTGAAGTCGAGGACCAATTAAACATAAATAATGCAAAATTTCATTCTATTTTTCGTCATATGAAATGGGAACCTTCCCTTGCACTTCCTAGACCGATCCAGGCAGCCAGAAGACCGGTATATGGCTGGATTTTATGTTGCTTTTTGATTGAAAGAGCGGACGCACGTCCGTTGTCTTTCTAAAGGAGCCTTTTACGGTTGGAAGGATGGCTCGGAAAATGGTGACGGATCCACCATGGACAAAAGGCCATGCTTTTCCCCTCGAGCCTTATGTTTTCGCCCTTAGCAAGCCCTCAGGTTTCAGGAATAACACCAGCATCAGAATGGCAAATACGACCACATCGGTGAGATAAGAGGCAATGAGCCCTGCGCTTAGCGCCTCGGCCAACCCCATAATGAGTCCGCCCAATAAGGCGCCCCATATATTTCCCAAGCCCCCGATAACAGCGCCGGCAATGCCTTTAATGGCTAAGGGAACACCTTTCTGGTATTGCATGAGGGCGATGGGAGAAATCAGAATACCTCCGATTGCCCCTATTCCGGCTGACATGGCAAAACTGAGCATTCCCATTCTATCCACGTTAATCCCCATCAGCATTGAGGCTTCGTGACTTTCGGAACAAGCAGTGCTCGCCTTTCCCCATATGGTCTTGTCAAAAAAATACTTCAAAATGATTGTCAATATGATGGCCGCAACAAATACCGGAATTACCTGGGAGTTGATGGAAGCTCCGAATAGGTCAATGGAACCGGTCTTTATCAATGCCGGCAAAGTGTAATCGTCAGTACCCCAGATCAAATAGGCGATTCCTTGGAGAAACATTGACCCGGCAATGGTAATGAGAATCATCCTGACAGGTTCAGCCTTCCCAAGGACTCTAATGGCGCCCAGATGAAATAGCATGCCCGTGATTGTCACAGCCAAGATACCGATGAACAGTGCAAGCCAGAGAGACGAGCCGATAACCGAAGTCACGGAAATGGCGACCATCCCCCCAAGCATCAGGAATTCTCCCTGCGCAAAATTCAGCACAGTCGTCACTCTGTAGATAAAGGAAAACCCGATGCCTACCATGGCGTATATTGAGCCCATTGTAAGACCTGAAATTATAAATTGCGTATAGAGGGAAAAGGTATCCAAATCATATCTCCCTTGAAGTCCCCATTCGGACCTGTTTGATGTCCATTAATCTGGTTGTTGGAAAAAGGAAGGCCCGGAGGGGCCTTCCTAAATCAATGCATCAGAAAGCCGGAACCCACTCATCCCCTTTGATCTTCATCACCGAAGCCTGATCAACGCCGATACCCCTGTGGTCAAGATCGCTGAAGGTATAATCAGCCTGTATCCCTTCAAGCTTGTGCGTTTCGGCATAATCCCTTATCTTCTCGCCATCCGTCCCAACGGCCTTCATGGCATTAATAAACATGAGAGCCGTATCGTAACCGCACGGAGCGAAAAACATGCTCCTCGGTTTCTTGCCGAACTTGGCTTCATATCTCTTGACGAAGTCCAGGATCCGGGCTTTTTGAGGATTGCTGTCCTTGAGATAATCCGCGTAATTGGATATGGCGCCCACCGTATAGACATTCGCCGTATTTCCACTCAGAAGTTTTATGAACTTCTTCGAAAGGTTTGCATCGGATGTCATCATGGGGACATCTTTCATGCCCACCTGATCCCTGTTCTTGACAAGAATCGTCGCAGGCCCCCCGGAGGCCATTGTCCCGATGCAGTCTGCGCCCGCCGCTTTAATCTTGGACATCTGGGTCGTAAAATCCGTTCCTTTATTATCGAATTTCTCTTTGATAACCAATTCCAGACCGTATTTCTTTGCCCATTTCTCATACATTGCCGCTGACAGGTCGCCCATCTGAGAGAGAGGCTCAATATTGCCAAGCTTCTTGTAACCTTGCTTTTTAAGCCATATGGTCTTGACCTCGTCCTGCCTGGGAGTACCGATACTCATGGCCCAAGTATAACACTTCTTCCCTTTTTTCTTGTATTCAGGCAGAATTACGGCGTTGATCTGGATGCCGCCGGAAACAGCAGCGTAGGGAATTTTGTATTTTTCAGCCAATGGCATTACCGTCTGGGTCGATTGGGTAATGACCGGCCCACAGATGGCCGCCACCTTATCTTTCTTAATCAGTTTTTCAAAGACGGTCCGCGCGGTATCCGGATTTGTCTTTGTGTCATAAACCACAAGTTCAATTTTTTTCCCGTTGATGCCGCCCTTTGCGTTGGCTTCATCGACAGCCAGTTTAGCGCCGTTAACGCAGTCTTCACCGATCCAGCCGATCCGGCCCGTCATGCTGTAAGCAGCCCCGAGCTTGACGGTTTCTCCAGCAAGGGCTATGCCCGCAAACAATGTAAAGGCCAACAAGCCAACCGCTAACGCGAAAAATCCTTTTTTCATGATCCCCTCCTGTTTTGTGATTTACATTTTGTTTCAATAATCCCTACGTTTCCAAAAACATGTCACCTCCTTTGCCAAAAAAATTAAGCTCCCATATAGGCTTTGACCACTTTTTCATCGGTCAAAAGATCGCTGCTCGCGCCTTCCATTACGACAGATCCCGTCTCCAGAATATACCCCCGGGTTGAGATTTCCATGGCGGCCCTGACATTCTGCTCCACGAGCAATATGGGGAGCCCTTCACCATGAAGTTTCCTGATGACTTCAAACATGGTGTTAACAATAAGGGGCGCAAGACCGAGGGACGGCTCATCAAGCATGAGCAATTTGGGCCGCCCCATCAGCCCCCTTCCGATGGCCAACATCTGCTGTTCCCCTCCGGAAAGTGTGCCCGCCTTCTGGTTGATCCTGTTTTTCAATCGAGGAAACAGATTGTAAACATTGTTCAAATCCTTTTTCAATTCGCTCTTCTTAGATTTGGAATAGTGGCTAAAGGCACCCAGTAAAAGATTGTCTTCAACAGAGAGTTCCTTGATGATCAAACGACCCTCGGGGATTTGTATGATCCCCTCACGGGTTACCTTCATTGGGCTTAGCTTTGTAAAATCTTCCCTCTGGAAAAACTTGCTCCCTTTCCAAATGGGGATAATGCCTGAAATAGCGCGCATGAGGGTGGTCTTGCCCGCACCATTGGCGCCGACAACAGAAACAATTTCACCGACTTCAATTCTAATGGATACGTTTTCAAGCACACGTAATTTTCCATACCCGGTTGTTATGTCATTTAGTTCAAGCAAGGTCTTTCTCCTTCCCGAGATAGACCTCAATCACCTTTTCGTTTTTCAGAATACTCTGAGGGTCACCTTCAGCGATCTTGGTCCCGAAATTTAAAACCATTATCCGATCGGAAATGCTCATGATCAATTTCATGTTGTGCTCGACGATTATCTGGGTGATCTTCTGGTCCTTGGTTTTAAAAATGATCTCCTGCAAATTATTCATTTCTTGGTCGTTAAGTCCTGCGCCGGGTTCATCCAGAAGCAAGAGCCTGGGTTTTCCCGCAAGGGCCCGTGCGATTTCTAGAAGCTTTTGTTCTCCCAAGGCCAGGGATTCCACTTGATCATTATCCTTACCTTCAAGACCCACAAAGACCAGCATTTCCCTGGCAAACCCTTCGATGTTACGCTCTTCCCGCCGGCTCGCCCTTAAATTGAAGATGGCCCGCGTATACTTGGGCGATGCCCATCCGTGACAGCCCACAGCCACATTTTCGAGAACCGTCAAATTCTTGAACAGACGAACGTTCTGGAAAGTTCTGGCAACGCCCTTCACCGCGATGGTGTGTGGAGGATTATGAGTAATCTCTTCATTCTCAAAAATGACATCCCCTTCATAATCCCTGTCAAATCCTGATATGAGGTTAAACAAGGTCGTCTTACCGGCGCCGTTGGGCCCGATAATGGAAAAAATAGCCCCGCTTTCCACGTCGAAATTCACCTTGTGAAGGGCTTTAAGGCCTCCAAAATATTTTGAAATTGATCGACCCTTCAAAATGGAATCATTCATCTCGAAAATCTCCGTTTATACCCTGCCGGCAATGGCGGAATCACCCAAACACCTAAATGGAACAAGCTGGAATTTGATTCCCGGGCGCTTCATTTGTTATTTCAGTCTCAACAGTCTGTTCAATCCGCCCACAAGACCCCCAGGCAGAAAAATGAGGATAAGCATAAATGCAAGGCCTTCCAAAGCCAGCTCCATCCTTTCCAAATGGCCCAGAAACTCCGGTAAGGCGAAAAGGATCAGCGACCCGATAAGGCCTCCGTAAATACTGCCTGCTCCTCCAAGGAAGAGCATTAGGAGAAGTTTGACTGAAAGCATGATATTGAAACTATTCGGTGAAATAATAGCGCCGTAATGTGCGTAAAGGCTTCCCGCCAATGCCGCGAGAGCGGCACTGAACACAAATGTCTGAATCTTGGTTTTGGCAACATTGACGCCCATACATGCAGCAGCTTCCTCATCGGTGTGGACCGCTTTCATACTTCTGCCCATGGCTGTTTCGCCGATGCGAAGGCAAACAATGACCAAAAGAAAAACGATGGTCCACACAAGGTAATAGTAGCTGCGATCACTTTCGAAGACATACCCCAGGATCTTTAAAGGCGGTATTCCGGAGATGCCTGAAGAACCGCCGAAATATTCCGTCCGAATAAGGGCTTCCACGATGAAGCCGAATCCCATGGTGGCTATGGCCAGATAGTAACCTTTCAACTTCAAGGTGGGTATTCCGACGACATAGGCAATGAGGCAGGTAATGAAAATCCCCCCGGCAATTGCCAGCAAGGAAGGCCAGCCGAACCAGGTTGTAGCAATGGCTGTGGCATAGGCGCCGATGGCAAAGAGTCCATTATGTCCCAACGAAATTTGTCCGCAATAGCCCAGCAGAAGATCGTATCCCACCACGATGAGACCGTAGATTCCCGCATAGATCAGCACTGTGATCCAGTAAGAATCGGGAAACAGCAACGGAAAAATCATTATACCGGAGATCAATACAGGCAATACCGTAAAGTATGAACGCAATTTAACCTAACCCCTTTCTCTCCCCACAACCTTCATCACATAAACCGCTCACGGAGATATCACGTATAGCGAAGGATCGGTTCCCAAGTCTTTCTTAAGCTGAAGTGCACCATCCGATTTAATGAGCCTGGAAACTTCGCTGCCGGGATCATCAAGATCACCAAAATATCTGGCCTTTCCCACGCAACCCTGCACACAAGCGGGCGGCTTGTGTTCTTTAAGCAGATGGAAACAGAACGTGCATTTCTCCACGACCCCCAACCTGTGCTTCGCGTAGCAGATCTCTTCATTGGGGGTTAGCGCGTCACCGAAATAACCCCTCTTGTCATCATTAAAATAACGGGCCCCATAAGGGCAGGCCTCCATACAATACTTGCACCCCACACATTTGTCATAATCGACCAAGACGATACCGTCTTCCCGCTTATGGCTGGCGCCGGTGGGGCACACCTCAACACACGGGGGTTCGGCGCAGTGCGCGCACTGCACAGGCAAGAAAATCCGGGTGACATTGGGATACTTTCCGAACTCCTGATCTTTCACAATATTCCAGAAGATACCCGGCCGGGTGCCGTTTTCCACCTTGCACGCGATGGTGCAGGTCAAGCAGCCGATGCATCTTTCAAGGTCTATAACCAATCCGTATCTTGCCATTGCCCCTTTCTTCCTCCTATGCCCTGTAAACCTTAACCCTGATGGAAAACCCTTGCTGATTGCCGGTCATGGGATCCGTCCAGGCAGGATCGATGGGCAACAGCGTCGACAGGGTCACCCGCCCGGTATCTTTGGCGATGGGCATTCCCCACTGGCCGAATTGGCCTGCGATCAGAAGCGTGTCCGGGCGTATCCCCTGCCGCAGGGTTACTTTCCCGTTTACCCTGGCCACTGGGGATTCAACCCATATGGCGTCGCCCTCTTTGATTCCTCGGGCCTCGGCCGCATCAGTGTTCATCACTATGTTTGTCTGATCAGGCAATTGCTCGGCCAGTTCGTTCATCCATGGAAGCCCCAGGTTTGACCCGTAACTGAACATTATGGGTCTACAGGTTGTCACAAAAAAATCGTATTCGGCGGGGACCTCGTCGAGTTTTGAGGGGAAGTAGGTGGGAAGCGCCGTATACTCATCTGTGGGCCACCAGTCAATCCCTTTTTCAGCCAGATTGCGGCCCAGTTCATCACCCGTCCGTTTTACCTCTTCCATGTAGGGGACAGGGTATCGCAACCCCTGGGCCTTCATGCCGGGATGAATGTCGTACTGATCTTCCACTTGGGCCGGACGGGTCAAAGCACCATGTTTTTTGAACCACTCAAGGTCATGGGTTCCGTTGGTATAGTGTTTACAGCACCGATCCGAAATTTCCTCCCATGTATATCGCTTACCTTTTTCCAATTTGTACGGTTCGGAAAGGCCAAGTTTTTGACTGAAAATACGATTCATATCATCTGAAAAGCCGGTTCGATGGGCCAATTCCAAAAGGATATCATTGATGTTCATGGCATTTACGGGGTTTACTACCGGCTGCGCCAGGGCCAGCATGAAATATTTCTTGTGGCATGCGTTCCTGATGTTGAAATAGGGCATGTATCGCTCAAATTCAATCTGCTCAGGAATAACGATATCCGCATAATCGGACACTTCATCGAGAACGTAAGAGATGCTCACAACGAAAGGTATCCGCTCCAAAACCTCCATTATCACCTCAGGGTTACCGAGGGCCAACAGGGGATTGGTGCGGTATCTTATCCATACTTCGGGAGGTTCGGGAACCGGCAGATTCTTGGGAGGCCGCGCCAGATTTCGCCAGTTGAGATGATCCATCTGGAAATGAAATTCGCCCGGATCATCATATGGCGGTTTGGCATGTGCATAGTCAGACATGGGGCACAGCGTTTCAATGGCGCCATAAGAGATGGGGGGCCAGATGAAAGGGTAGTGATGCACATCCCGCATCCCGTCCTTTCCGGGGATGATGCCCGCATCCAAGCCGTATTGTTTCCACAGAATGTCACCTTTTCGTTTGCCTTTCGCGAACGTGCTGCCGCCCATGTGCCCGCCGGGGACCTCGATGGAACCCACCAAGGCCGCAAGAACATGGTTGGCCAGTATCGTTTGGTAAGACCGCATGACCCCTGTGGGCCCCCTCCCGATCTTTGTGGCGACAGGCCTGTAGGGCAATGTTGTGCCGTTGAGCGCGATGTTGCTTCCGATGCACGCCTTTTCCACCCATTCTCCGGCGATCCGCCTTATGGTATCGCTTGAAATATCCGTAATTTCCGAAGCCCACTCAGGGGTATAACCGGCAACGTGTTCTTTGAGCACCTGAAAGGCCGTCCGGCACTCTGTCCCTAGAACCTCAAAGGCGCCTTCAAGCGCAGGATCCTTGATTGTCTCGTCATCGTACGGCTTGGCCCTTTCATCCACCGAATCCCACAGGAGGACCTTGTCTGATTCTTTATCCCTTTTGAAATACCCATCCGGCCCCACAAGGTACGGTGCGTTGGTCATCTCCTTCAAATATGGGGCGTCCCAAACCCCCAGTTCGTTCATGATGACATTGATCATGGCCAACATGAAGGGGAGATCCGTGCATGGTTTGATGGGCACCCATTCATCCGCTTTGGCGGCGGTCACGGAAAAAACCGGATCAATGACCACCGTTTTCATCCCTCTCTTTCTTGCGTCGGAAAAGAGGACGCCTTCGGGCGTCCCCCCCGAAGCGGATGTATTGCTGCCGAAGAGCAGGAGATACTCGCAGTGTTCCACATCGGGCTCGCACTGAAAAGCGCCATGTATTCTGTTGGAAAAGGCGTGTTCGCTCTGGTCGCACCGAGTGGAACGCCCCCCTATGAGGGATTGCGTGGGGCCAAACGCCTGAAAAAACGGCCTCCAGCCGGCTTGGCGCATGGCGCCGATTCCGCCGCCGTCCGCAAGCTTTCTCGGGTCTTCGGTCCTCACCTTCTTCAATTTTTCAGCGATTGTATCGAGGGCCTCGTCCCAGCTTATTTCTACCCACCGGGGGTCCACCCCGGGACCTTTTTTCGGATTCGTCCTTTTAAGGGGCCCTCTGATCCGGTTGGGGTTATAGATCTTTTGAATCACGCCAAAGGATTTGGGACAGAGACGGCCCTGGTTCTTCACCTGGCGCTCGAAATCCTTCAGCTGGGTGTTGGGTTCAACACCAACAGCGACCCCATCGACCCTGTGTACCCTCAGGAGACAGGGGGCGTCCGCGCACTGTGATTCACATAATGTGGTAATCCACACATCTTCCTTCATCTGAATTTTCCTCTTTTCCCACCCGGTACAAATGGGCTTAATATCCCGGTTATCCGTTCTTGCCGTTTGTGGACCATGGCGCCAGCGCATGGAAATCCGATGCAAGTTTTTCCTTTTTACAGTCGGCACAGAAATCCCGATAATCATCGGAGATGGTCTCTTCCACTTTGTTCAACAGGGCTGTCGGCGCAAACCGGGCTCCACATCCCTTGCATGTTGCCAGTTCAACCGATTGGAGCACTTCCTTTCCAAATGGCCGGAAAAACGTTTTCAGGCCGAATTCATGTCTCAGTTCCGCCGCCTTCTCAGGACAGGCATTGACGCAAGACCCGCAACGGATGCACTGAAACAGCTTGTACGAAAATATTCGCATCTTCCCTTCGTCTCTCGACGCTAGGGTTTCCGTAGGACAATTGGTTTCGCATGCGGCGCAACCGGTACATCTGTTCCGTATAAGCCGCGTCCTGCAAAAAAGGAAGACCGCCGCGACCAACATGAACTCACCACTCAGAACGTGAATGAGCCGCATATTGTTTTTCATGAAAGATATGGCGTCCAGATTGCCGTGGGCCAGCAAGTATCC
Organism: Thermodesulfobacteriota bacterium; assembly: GCA_028278625.1. The sequence continues at coordinate 195,681 of JANQDY010000089.1, read as the reverse complement.
GGTTAAAAATGGCAAAGCAACGATTATGATCAACGCATAGTCCGATGCTGAAGAATCCAGACGAACTTCGGAAAACACCAATCGCCGAATTAGAAAACATGCGGCCAGTCCCAGCAGTAGAAGGGTCATCCAGTCCGCCCAAGCATCCGGCAGAGAGGTCCACGACCACTCCAATCTGGATTCCTCCCACATGACAATGTGCCCTCCCAACCAGATAGGGACCACAATGAGGCATATATGGAATATGTACCGAAGGGTTGCATAGAGCGGCATCTTGGTAATTGCTCTGTGAAAAGGGAAGAGCAACCGTGGAAAGATCGTTGAAGGATTTGTTTCCCGGCTGTTTTTTCTGTTGCCGCCCTTTGAAAAAGCCAGCGAAAAGCACACTGCCCTCCCGACAAGTCCGGAAACAAAGAAGAGGAAAACAATCCACAATAAAGGTCCTTCCACAAAAGAATCAAAATCCATCTTGCACCATTGCTCCCAGAGTCAAAATCAGGCCGTATCCTTATTTGAGCGACTCACGCGTATAACGCATCAGTCCCCCGGCCCGCAGAATTTTCCGCAAGAACGGGGGGTAGGGTTCAGCGGCAAAACGTTTGTTCCCCGTTTCATCAACAACCTTTCCGGACCCTACATTCACCGTTATGCGATGCCCGGTGGGTAGATCCCCATCCTCAATCCCCCGGCAGACAATCAGAGGAAATCCCCGCGCTATGCCGCCTCGAAAAAAAATGCGGCCAAAGGAGCTTGCCACCACGCCGCCCAGATTCAGATCCTGAAGGATTTCTACGGACGGACGGGAGCTGCCGCACCCGAAGTTCTCACCCGCCACCACAATGTCTCCGGGCCGAACCTCGGAGACGAAATCGGGATAAACATTCTCAAAGCAGTGGGATGCTCTTTCCATGCGATCCATGACATTGATATACTGTGCGGGAAGGATCTGGTCCGTATCCACGTGATCCCCGAAACGCCATACATTTCCCGAAAAGATCATGGTGCGACCTCACCGGGAAACGTGATTTCGCCGGCAACGGCGCTTGCCGCCACAACCGCCGGATTGGCCAGAAATGTCCTGCTGTCCGGATGTCCCATCCTTCCGCGAAAATTTCGATTGGTTGTGGAAATTGCCGTATCGCCGGGGCCCAGAACCCCCATATGGATCCCTGCGCAAGCCCCACAGGTAGGGGGCGCCACCGTCACTCCCGCATCCAGGAAACTTTGAATATAGCCTCGGCGTAGAGCCTCCCTGTAAACCCTCTGGGATCCGGGCGTTACCATCAGGTTGACACCGCGGCTGACCTTTCGGTTCGCAAGGATTTGAGCGGCCTGGCCGAGATCCTCCAGCCGGCCGTTTACACAATATCCAATGAACCCATGGGTAATCGGAAGACCCGCAACATCTTTCAGGTCCACAACTTTGTCCGGTGAATAGGGGACCGCAACCTGGAGATCGAGCCTTTCCACATCTATCTCCAGACGTTTTGCCACCTTTGCGTCGGGATCTCCCACCGGATATTCTTTGGGGATAGGGAGACCGATTTCCCTGTAAAACCCTATCGTTTCATCATCGACCGCAACAATTCCCGTTTTTGCTCCGGCTTCCACGGTCAGGTTGCAGAGGGTAAATCTCCCATGCATGGGAATATGTTTGAGACTTTCACCCGAAAACTCCACTGCCTTGTACGTGGCACCTTTTGCACCCATCCGGCGCAACATGGCAAGGCCCAGGTCCATCCCCGAAACATAGGGGCCGGGACGTCCCTTCAGGATGATTCTCAAGGTCTCGGGAACCCTGAACCACAAACGTCCGGTGGCCATGGCCACTGCCCGGTCTTCCGCACTGACCCCGGTGGCCAGCGCGGCCAGGGCTCCATCGGTACAGGCGTGTGATCCGTCCACCACGATCATGCCGGGATAGATGAGGCCGTTTTCCGCCGGTACCAGGTGCTGGATACCGCCCCAAGGCTGTTCAAAGAGGTGTGGGATCCCCTGGGACGCGGCGAATTCCTTGATGGACCTGAGAATTTCGGCCGTCTCTTGGTCTCTGGCAGGAACATTATGGTCAAAGACGATGGCTATCTTCCCTGGGTCATAGACCTTCTTCGCCCCCAATTCTCGAAAGGCCTGAATGGAGCGGAGTGCCACATCGGACAACATGACCAAATCGACCTCGGCCTCAACATACTGACCGGCTTCAACGCACTTAAACCCAGAATGGCGGGAGAGGATCTTTTCCACTAAGGTCATCGGCTTCAAAACGATCGCTTCTCCTTTGAAACAACCTTTCTCGGGATGTAAGATCCCACACCGGGGTCTCCAACGTACCGGCCTTCTTCCACCACAACGTTGCCCCGAAGCACCGTGTGGGTCGGCACGTACTTGACGGTCATCCCCTCAAAGGGAGTATAGTCCGAATCAGAGGCCAGCGTTGAACCGGATATTGTAGATTTCACTTCCGGATCAATGATCGTAAGATCCCCGTCGCTCCCCGGAAGTAGCGTTCCTTTGGCAGGTGCCAGTCCAAAAATCTCCGCCGGCCCACTTGAGATCTTTTCCACAAGTTTTACCAAGGGGAGCCCCCGCCGAACCCCTTCGGTCAGAAAAACCGGTAACAGGGTTGCCACACCGGGAAAACCGGCCGATGCCTTCCAAATACCGCCGATTTTGCTATCCATCCGGCGAGGAACATGATCCGAGCCGACCACATTGATGGTTCCATCCGCTATCCCGCCCCATAACGCCTCGACATCGGCCGAATGCCGCAAGGGGGGATTGACTTTCCCGGCGGGAAAAGGTCCGTTTTCGCAGGTCAAGGTCAGATAGTGGGGGCAGGTCTCGGCAAAGACTTTGCCCGGTCGGCGGGCTTTGGCCCGCTTTATCACTTCCAAGGCCTCTCCACAGGTCACATGGACCACATAGAGGGGAGCGCCCGTCTTTTCCGCCAGATAGAGGGCCCGTTGCACTGCCTCTGCCTCGGCGAAATCGGGCCGGGATCTGTCCCAGTCTCCGAGACCGCCGTCACCGTCCTCTTGCACCTCCGGTCTCAGGGTCCAGATCAATTCGATATTCTCCGCATGAACGCAAGGTATAACAGAGGGAAGAGAGGCAACTGTCCGGAATAACCTGAAGAGAAAACCGTCATCATTGCCCGGAATATTCAGATAAGCACCTTCATCACCCCGAAAGATCATAAAAAATTTGAAAGAAGGGATGCCGAAACGGTTCACCGTCTCTCCCAGGGCCCGTACCTGATCGTCGGTCACAACCGCCGGGTGCAATCCGAAATCGCCGCACGCCCGCTTCTCACCCGCCTCAACTTCCCTTTTAACCGCTTTTTCGGGATCTTCGGCGTCCAACAGATAAGATAAGGTGGTGGTAATACCGCCCACTGCGGCACTCCGGGTTTCGGTTTCATAGCCCTTTTCTCCGGGCCCCATGGTCAAATGGGTATGTACGTCAACACCTCCCGGAAGCACCAGCTTGCCAGCGGCATCCAACACCAGATCTGCCTCAACGGCGCCGCCCGGACTCAAGAGCGCCGCAATCTTGCCCTTGCGGATGGCCACGTCCATCTCGTAGATGCCTTGACCGGGCAGTACAACCCGGCCATCCTTTACCAACAAGTCTGCTCGCATCATTGATCTCCCTTTTGAAGGGGAAGGGTTTCGATGTATTCAACAACGTCTTTGGAAGGCATGACATCCGCCCACTTCTGGTCCATGTCAAAAAGATTGATGGCGTGGCTGACCTCACCGCGATCAAAAACACCGTCTTCCACAACGACCACGTTGAACCCATAGGAAAAGGCGTCCGCAACGGTTGCCCGGACGCACCCGCTGGTGGTGGCACCCGTCACGATAACGGTGTCTCTGTCCAGATCGTTGAGATAGGTCATAAGCGGCGTACCGAAGAACGCGGACGCGTATCGCTTGCTGACGATTACATCGCCCTGTTCAGGGGCAATGGATTCAATAATCTGGGTTCCCCGGTTTCCGATGTAGCTGGTTTTATCTGCAATCGCCGGAATCTTGTCTTTCCATCTGCCCGTATCAAAACGGTCCTTCCGCTCCACAACGGGATAGAGAATCGGAACGCCCCGGGGTCGGGCCGCCGCCAACAGCCTTTCAATGACGCGCACCGATTTCCAGCCGGTCTCACCACAACTGGTTTTGTATTCGTTAATCGCTTCCAGGATGGGTTTAGGTTCTTCACCACAGGTTCGATATTGGACATCGATGATCAGAATCGCTGGTCTGGTGCCAAAACCTGCACGGTGCCCAAAACCGGCGGCTTGGTAAACCCGGCTGTCAAGTTCCGTGAGATATTTATCCCATATACGACTCATATCCGCCTCCTTTGACGCTCTAAGAAAAACACCCTATTCCCCGGGGCTCCTCAAGAATTTTGCTTCGAATTCATAGAAATCATCCAATCCCAGAAGCCGGCTCCTTTCCTCAAGACTGACCATATCGTCCAAATACAATCTGATGTCGCCGGTTTCATGAAAATCAGACAGGAATTGTTGAATGGCCTTGATGGCGACTTTTTGTAAAGACCCTGAAAATGATGCGATCTTAAAGCCCATTTCCTTCAGTTCCTTTGTGGTCACCAGTGGGGTCTTCCCCCCTTCCACAAGATTGACCATCTGAGGCGCCTCTATGGAAGACGCAATTCTTCTTAATTCTTCTACGGAGCGAGGCGCTTCAACGAAAATCATGTCAGCACCCGCCTTCACATAATCTCTTGCCCTTGAAATGGCTTCGTCCAATCCGAAAACCGCCTTGGCATCGGTTCTGGCGATAATCACCAGGTCGGGATCTCTCCTTGTTTCCACGGCGGTTTTGATCTTTGTGATCATTTCTTCTCTGGAAACGATTTTTTTCCCTTCGAAATGGCCGCACCTTTTCGGAAAAATCTGGTCTTCTATCCAGAAGCCGGCCACACCGGCTTCCTCAAACTCCCTCACGGTTCTCATGACATTCATGGGGCCGCCATAACCGTTGTCGCAGTCGCAAATGACGGGAAGGTTTGTGGCATTCACAATGTTCTTGGTTTGATTCAGCACCTCTGTCATGGTCATCAGCCCCACATCGGGCACCCCTAGAACAGCGGCGCAAACCCCCGCTCCGGTTACGCCGACGATCTTGTAACCGGTTTTTTCAATCAACTTGGCCGTCAAAGAATCATAACTGCACGGCATGGCGATAATGTCCGGTTCCGCCAACAACTTTCTTAGTCGAGTGGTCTTACGCACTTCTTCCGTCATGATTACCTTGCCAACCTCCTTTGGAGAGGGGAATGGTAACGCCCCATGGTTTAACCGGTTTATCCAATGCCGTTTTAAGCACCTTGTGTCGCCAGAAAATTTCTTCACGGTTGGGATGGATCATCTGTATTCCCACTAGCCTTCCATCCAGAAAAACCTGGTGAAAAAATCGTTTGCCCCGCCCTTTGTCTATTGTTTCAGGTGAAAGGTTCCGCCCTCGCAATTCGGCCTCCGTATAACCCACAAAGGCTAACGGGATATCAAAAAGTTGGGCTGTTCCCATTTGAAGAGTGGGAGGGAATTCACAGGGCAACCCTGCGGCGTTCATACCGGCAACGCGCCCCTGGCCCGCCCCGAAATACCAGAAGAGATTCAGCCGGTCCTCGGAAAAGAGCGGATCCGGATATTCCGCCACGTCACCTACCGCATAAACACCCTGGACCGAGGTTTGCATGGACGCATCCACCAGGATGCCGTGATTCGCCCCAAGGGCGATGCCCGCATCACCTGCAAGGGTTGATTGAGGCTTCATACCTGTTGCCCAAATCACCAGATCCGCTTTCACCAGCCGCTTATCAGTGACAACCGACTCCGCCTTTTCCACACCCCGGACTTCCAGCACCGATTCCTGAATGCCCACATCAATCCCATGGGCTTCCAGGATTTGCCGTGCCCTTTCCGCCACAACGGGATCCATAATCCGGGGACCGATTCGATCCATGGCCTCAATGAGGGTCACCTTCTGACCCAGCTTTCTAAGGGCGATGGCCGCCTCAATCCCGATCAAGCCGGATCCGATGACCACTGCGCTCCCAAAAGACCATTGGAGGATGCGTTCGGCATCGTTCAAGGTCTTGAAGGTGAAGTTGCCCGGGAGATTTGCTCCCGGAACCGGAGGGATAGCAGATACGCTTCCCGTGGCAAGGATCAATCGATCGAAAAGGGTAGATGATCCGTCCTCAAAGAGGATCTCTCTTTCGGGGGGGTCGATAGCCGATACGCGGTTTCCGCATCGGCGTTCAAACCGTGCGGACGTCCGGATGGGATCTTCAAGGACAACCCTTTCCCTGGGGATGTCCCCTGATACATAGTCGGGTAGAACGCAGGCGGAATAATAGGGGGACACATCTCCGTCGATCAGGGTAACCCTGACGCCGGGATTTCGAAGTGCCCCTTTGGCGGCTGAATTGCCGGCCGCCCCATTTCCGATTATGACAATGTGCATGCTCTGTTAACCCTGTATGGAAGGTTAATGCTGCAAGTCGGGAATGGTTTTTTTTGCTGCATGACGCATCTTGCTCGTCGCAAGCTGCGTCTGGGGGAGGTATTGAATGGCTTTCTTTTCACAGAGTTTCACACATTCAGGTTCGCCTCCGCAGAGGTCACATCTAAGCACTTCGCCGTCGGGGGACACAAGCGTTGCTCCGAAAGGACACGCCAAGGCACACATGTGACATTGTATGCAGAGTTCCTTTCTCGTTTCCATGGCGCCTGTTTCCGGGTCACGACGGATGGCATGGGTCGGGCAGGAATCCTCGCAAGGCGCTTCCTCGCATTGAAGGCAGGTGACCGGGATGTCAATCCCCTGGATCTCCCACCGCATGACCCGGATCCTCGCCCGGGCCGGGTTACATTCTCCGAAGTGCACCAAAGAGCAAACAGTCTCACATGCCCGGCAACCCGTACAGACTTCAGGGTTGGTCACAATCATCTTTGTCATAGCTTAACCTCCGTGAAGCATTGGCATGATCCTGATTTCATCTTCATCCATTAATTCAACATCGTCGGTAACAAGTTTGTTGTTGACGGTTACAACACAGCCGTCTTCAATGTATGATGTGGCCTTTTCCGTTGCTAAAATCTTCAGAAGAGCGTGCAAGTTCCTGGCGTCCTCTTCAAGTGATATTCTCCTTGAATCTCTTTTACTCCCGCCAAAAAAGAATCGAACGCTTACCACAATGCTCATGTGCTTTCCCAGTTAGGGCATTCGTCTTGTTAGACTTTTCCGAGCTTCTGCAATTCTTCAGCCACATCGGGCATGGCCAGTTTGTTTAATGCCTCATAAGTGGGAATTCCCGTCTCGGGGTTTGCGCCAACACGTTTGTAATAGGCTTTGAGCATATCCCTGAAAGGTTCAGGCTCCAGTACATCGCCTTTGTATTTCCCCACGGTAAGCGGTTCCTTTTGAAGTCTTTCGCAAGGCATATCGTTTTCAATGGTCATCCCCTCCCTTGCATTAATAGACATTTCCAGGAGCCAGATCCGGTCGGCTGCGGAGACAAAATCTTCCATGCTGTAGTCGGCGCCTGTGGCGGCGTTGAACAGCTCATTAATCTGTTCAACATAGGTGGGATATCCGCACCAGAAGGTGTTGAAAAGGCAGATTCCGGTGCTGTCGCATATGGTGGCGAGTCGTTGATAATATTGAACGCCCCTTGGTTTGCCTTGGGTTTCGTAGAGCTTTGGGTTCATAACATCCGTGGTGCCGAAAAGCTCCATCACCTGCTCTTTCGTGGCCTGCATGCCTTCCGCTTTCAGAAGGCCCCTGCAATGGTGGCCCCCTACCGTTGAGGTGGCGTAGGAAAGGGCCCATGCCTTCATGTTGCGCGTTTCAACCGCCGTGGGACACATCTTTTTGAAATGAACGACCCTTGAAGGCGCATCTCCTCCAATTTTTTGGGCCATGAGATAGGGTCCCTCCGCCAGAAGATCTCCAAATCCCTCCCTGTGGGCAATCTTATGGATGCATTTGACCATGGCCTCCCTGTTTCCCCAGGTCAAATCGATATTGTCCGTATCTTTTAACGTAAGGATATCCCGTTCGAATAAATCCATGGCCAGAGCAATACTGCCTCCCGTGGACACCACATCCAGGCCATACTGGTTTGCAAGGTTTGCGCACTCAAAAACCGTCTCCATGTCTTTGAAATTGCCGCTCCGCAAGCCAAAGGCGTTCATGGTCTCGTATTCAACGCCGAGGCCCTCCAGGTTTCCACTTCGGAAGTAGTGGTCGCAGTGGAAGAAGCAACCGTGGCAGGCCCTGTTCTTGGTGGCAAACTTTTTCAAAAAGGTTTCCCCCGACATGGCATCCACATCGTCGAGGGTATTCATACTCCAGTTCTTGACAGGGACGGTTTCGAGCATGTTCTTGTGTTCCGTGAGCATCGGCGTACCGTATTTGGGGTACCAGTCGTACATGGGAGTACCGACGCTGTCCTTGTACATCCTGGTAATCAGCCGCAGAAACTCCTTTGGCCGCGCAATTTTGACCCCTCTGGTCCCCCTGGTTGCCACGCATTTTACATTCTTCGATCCCAGAACGGCGCCGACTCCCGTTCTACCGTTTGCCCTGGCAAAAGAATTCATCACGGCGGCATATTTAACCAGGTTTTCTCCTGCCTGGCCTATCCCGATGACCTGAACCGACGGATCGTTTTCGAGTTCCCGGATCTGTTCCGTGGTTTCCCAGAAATTCTTCCCCCACAAATCAGAAGCGTCCCTTATTTCCACCGTATCATCGTCTACCCAGATGTAGACCGGTTTGTCGGACCGACCGGTGAAGACGATGGTGTCATAACCCGCAAATTTGAATTCAGAACCCCAGTGCCCGCCGGCATTGGCATCCCCCAGGATACCGGTCAAGGGAGAGAGAGCTGAGGCGTCGCAACGTCCGCCAACCAATGTTCCGGTCAATACCCCCGTACCCAGAACAGCAACATTTTCCGGCGATAAGGGATCAGTACCTGCCTTGACATTGTCAAAGAGGATCTTGACATTCATCCCCCTGCCGCCGATGAAATGCTTCTTCCATTCGTTGGGAATACGTTCTTTTGATATCTTTCTTCTGTTTAGGTCGACCCAAAGAATCTTCCCGGCCCACCCGTAATCTTGACTCATGGCTCACCCTCCTCAAAATAGCATTTAGGTCTATAGAATATTGGTTAACGTGTTAAACGCGTTTCTTAAATGATTCTGCATTGCTGCATAGCTCAATTCCTCATCTCTTTCTTTCAGAGCCCGTACAATTTTGAGGTGTTCTTCAACCGCTTCCTTTCGCCTGAAGCTGTAACTGAACAAACGGATGATATCCAGTTTGGTGTAGATATTATCGAGGATCTCCTTGAGCAGTGCATTCCCTGAACTTTCGATGATAAAAAAATGGAATTTTCTACCCAGATCCACGAAATCATCTTTTCTTTTCCCTTGCTGGAAGGCCAGAAAGAGCTCTTCAAATTCCTCAAGCTCACTCAGGGAGATCATTTTTGCTGCAAGTTTTGCTGCAGCCGCCTCAAGAAACATCCTGACTTCAAAAATATCCCGAATTTCCTTCAACGTCGGGATATTAATAAAAGATCCCCTTTTCCCATAGGTGACGATAACGCCTTCACTTTCGAGCCTTCTCAATGCCTCGCGAATGGGGGTCCTGCTCATACCCAACAATGACGCCAGTTTGACCTCTGACAATGGTTCCGAAGGGTCAACTTTGAATTCCAGGATGTGGTTCCTGATTTCATTGTAAGCCTTTTCGGATTTCGCTGTTTCAACGCTCTTTGCTCTATTCATATCGAAAAAACGCGGCAGACGCTCCAAACCGGACGACCACCGACACTCCTTATGAAATGAATTTCCGGAAAAAAGACACGGTCTTATTTCTTGCATGCCACTTGTATACAAGTGATATGCAAAGAACGGCATTTTGTCAAGAGAATTCTTCCCCCATGACTTGGCGATCGTTCTTTTTTCAATCAGCCCCATCGGCATAGAGCGGTATCCCACATCACGGGTTTGCTTAAGGAGTCCTCACAATATCTTTTTCTGAACCAGTTCCACCAAGACGCCAAAAGTGCTTTTCGGATGAAGAAACGCCACGAGATCCTCATGGGCATTGAGATACGGTTTTTCGTTGATAAGCCTGACCCCCTTCCCCTTCAGCCTCTCCAATTCAACTTGGATATCATCCACTTCAAAGGCGATATGATGAATTCCCTGTCCCCTCCGTTTGATGAATTTGGCTATCTGTCCCTCGGGTGTGGTTGATTGAAGGAGTTCGATATCTGTTCCTTCAAGGGGGACAAAGGAGAAAAGGAGTTCTCCGAAACTCTCCCGTTCCAGAACAGGCAAGGCAAAGTTTTCCTCGAAAAAGGCCCTTGCTTCCTCAAGCTTATCGACGGCCAAACCAATATGGCTGATGCTCTTTATCATTTTCCATTCCCCGCCTATTCAGCAAGAACAGGCTAAACGTTCGCAGGCCCCTTCGATAGAAGGCTTTTGAGAGCCCGAAAAGCACAATTGAATTAAATATGGAATTACATTTTGCTGCAAATATGTCAAGAAAAATATTTGCGCCGGAACACATCTCTACCCTTACAATACTCCTAAAAACACTTTTTAAAATATATTTTCAAGCATTTATATAGATCAAACAAATGCATTCCTAGAATATTTTTCTTGACACCAGCTGCAAATTGAATTAAATATGGGGTTCCATTTACAGCGCTGGGGCGAAAAAGCATGAAAACAATTTTTTTTTCAGCGCCCCACCGAAAATGCGCGAACCATTATCGTCCCAACTATTTCACCCGGAGGTGCCGTATGGAAATTTTCAAGGATTTAACCGTATTATCTCTAGAGCAGGCAACCGTTCTGCCCTACCTGACCTACAGATTGGCCCACGATGGGATAAAGGTCATCAGACTGGAACATCCCGTGTACGGGGACCCGAACCGCTTTGTCGGCCACAATGTGGTTGGCGAAGAGAGGATGAACGCCTATTATCTCTGCATCAACGCATGCAAGAAGGCGTTGACCTTGAATCTGGCGGTTCCGGAGGGGCAGGAGATGTTGCGATCACTCATCAAGGAACTGAACGTAGATATCTTCGCAACCAACCAGCTGCCCAGGAACTACAAGAAATTGGGGATCGACTACAATACCCTAAAGAGCGTAAAACCCGATATCATATGGTTTGGCGCAACCGGATTTGGACCTGACAGCAATGAACCCGCTTACGATCCCATTCTTCAGGCAAGATCCGGCCTGATGGAGGTGACCGGTGAAAAAGAGAGGGATCCCATGGTATTGGGTATCCCTCTCCCTGATATGGGCACGAGCGAGCACGGATACGGGCTTCTGATGAAGGCCCTTTTTAAGCGTGCCGTTACCGGGGAAGGGACCTGCATCAATCTGTCCATGTTTGAATCTTCCCTGTCATGGATGACAGTGCCTTTTACGCTCACCAGTTTGGGAAGGACGATCTCCCGAAGAGGAAACACCCACGAATTTTTTGCGCCGCTTTCCGTATATAAAACCAACAACGGATATGTGTATCTGGCCGTGGGAAATGACCGACAGTGGAAATCCATGGTTTCCCAGGAGATATTCAAGCCTCTGGACAAGCCGGAATATGAAACCAATAAAGGCCGCATAGGGGATGTACAGAATCTGAATCGAGGCATCACCGACATCACCAAGAATCATACATCGGAAGAACTCATTGCTCTTTTTAACGCTATCACCGTCCCCATCAGCAAAATCAGCTCTGTCCCCGAAGTAATGACAGATCCCCTGGTGGAAAAAGTGATGCTCTCATCGGAAGACCCGGTTTCCGGCGTAAGAATCACCATGCCGCCATCGCCCAACATGACGCCGTTCTTGAAAGAAATGGACCGTAAACTCCCTTTCCCGCCACGCTTCGGGGAACACAACCGTGAGATTTACGGAGAAATTCTTGGCTATTCAAATGAGGATATCGATCGTTTGAAGGAGACCAAAGTGATTTAGAGAAGAAAAACTGTTCCGCGTAAGTAAACAGTAAAATGCGGAAGGCCCCCGGTACAGAATCTTACAAGAGGAGGCGTTCCGCATTTTTTTACGTGCAAGTTGCCTATTTCCCGCCCTTTTCCCTTAAGGCCGCCAGAACCTTTTCCGGGGTAATGGGAAGGCTTTTGATCCTGACCCCCACCGCATCGTAAACGGCGTTGGCGATGGCAGGAGCCGTGGGAACAAGCCCGGGCTCTCCCACACCCTTGGCGCCGAAAGGCCCCTCCTCATCCACTGTTTCAATGAGCTCAACGTGAATCGGAAAATCCAAATCCGGCGCCGTAAATATTTTATAGTCCAGATAATTCGGGTTCGTGCTTCTGCCCTGTTCTGTTTTGCACTCTTCCGACAGGGCGTAGCCGAAGCCCATCACGGATGCTCCGTAGAACTGTCCCATCAGGGTCTGCTTATTGATGATCTTCCCCACATCATTCGCCGAAACGAAGTTGAGGATTTTCACCTCTCCCGTCTCCCGGTCCACTTCCACTTCAGCCGCCTGAGTCCCCCAGGTATACGCAGCGGAGAGGTTCCCCTTACCGGTCTTCGGGTCAAGCATGTCATTGTTGCAATCATAGAAAGCCTCGGCCACAACCATGGTCCCCTGCTTCTTGAAATGGGCGGCCCTCAGTAATTCTCCCAGGCCGATACGAAGATCGGGATTGTCCGGCTCCTCTTTAATGAACAGATTGTTTTCTTTCAAATCAAACTCAGAGGGATCACGGGGTGATTTAAAATCCAGATCAGGAATTTCGAAATCAGGATCCTTTCGTTTCCGTTTTTTCATCCTTTTCTGCACGATCTGCATGAAGTTCTCCGCAGCCAGTTCGAAGATCTGTGTCCTCGCTTTGTCCGCCGCCAGGATTGCTGCATTACAGGAAGTAAAAGCGCCCCGACTGGCGTGAGTGCCCACATCCCACGGGCAGGTCGCCGTGTCGCCGAAGACAACGGTGACCTTGTCCGGCGTCACCCCCAATGCTTCCGCCGTGGTCACCGCGAGGGCCGAATTGAACCCCTGGCCGATCTCGATACCGCCGGTAGCCACGGAGACATTCCCGAAATCATCCAATTTCATAATGATGCCGGTGCCGTCCGACCGGTATATGCGCGTACCTCCTCCTGGATGGAACAGGGAGGCCATTCCCATGCCCCGGGCCTTCTCTTTTTGCTTCCCGTGTTTCTTTTTCCACTCCAGTTTATCGGCTGCTGCGTCCAAGCACTCCTTGAGCCCACAAGAGGAAATTTTAAACCCGAAGGACTCCGTGTTTGGCTTATTGCTGTTGATTAACCTGAAATCATAGGGGTCGATTGCCGCGGCTTCCGCCAGTTGATCCATACTGCATTCCACAAAATAAGTGGCTTGTGGATTACCGTACCCCCTCATGGCCTGGCAGTATGTGTTGTTCGTATATACCACCTTGGCTTCATAGAAAAAATTAGGAACCACATAAAGGCTGGAAATAGGCATGAGCATAACAGTGGGCGTTGTGGCGCCCCAGGAAACATAAGCCCCGTTATCCAGGAGCATATTCACTTCACGGAAAGTGAGTTTCCCGTTCTTGTCACATCCTTGAACAATGCGCGCCTTGCTCGGCTGTCGTGGCGAGGTGTAGGAAAACTCCTCAACCCGGTTCAACAGAATTTTCACGGGCCTACCGGTCTTATATGCCAGTAATATGGCAATATACTCATATCCATGGGTATCGAGTCCCGAGCCAAAAGCCCCCCCCACGTAAGGAACAATGACCCTTGAATTTTTCCCCTTAAGGCCCATGTCTACCAGAGCCTGGTTAAAATCGTTCTGTGCCAGATAGGGAATCTGTGTCTTTGCATGGATAATCAGGTTACTTTGAAGATCGAATTCCGCAATGCAGCCGGCCGTTCCCATACACGACTGTTGCACTGCCTTGGTTTCGAATTCATCTTCCACCACAAAGGCCGATTCTTGTTTGGCCTTTTCCACATCCCCCTCCGTCCATTTCCAGGGGAGCTGTATCAGATTGCCCTTTCTGGGTTTCCCCCTCGGATCCACTTCGTGAACAAGGGGCGCGCCCTCTTTTAGGGCATCCTCCGGGCTAAAGACACCGGGCAATTCTTCATATTCCACTTCAATGAGGTCCACAGCCTCCTGAGCAATCTCGGGATCTATGGCCGCCACCGCAGCCACTTCATCACGAAACTGGCGAACCTTATCCTTTTTTAGCGCAAGATTATCCTTCATGAACCCGAACCGGACCTCCGGGGTATTGTACCCGGTGATAACGGCCCGGACTCCTTGTAGCCTCTCGGCTTTTGAAGTGTCTATTCGCTTTATCCTTGCATGGGCGTATTCACTATACTTGATTTTCCCGTAAAGCATTCCCGGCCTTGTCAGGTCGTGAATAAAATGGGCCTTTCCCGCCGCCTTATCGGGTGCGTCGGGTCTTGGCGTCTCCTTGCTGATGAAAGTATAATCTGTCATCTAATCCCCCTTGGAAAACTCTATTGATGGTCATCCGCTTTCTCATGTTCTACCGGTTTTCTTGCCCCCGCACTGCATCATTAACCGCCTTGATCGGATAGCTCTTTTGCAGCATCCTTTATGGAATCGATGATTTGCACATATCCGGTGCAGCGGCAAAGGTTTCCTGAAATCCCCCGCTTTATCTCGTCGTCGCTGGGATCCGGATTCTCGTCCAAGAGCGCTTTGGCGGACATGATCATTCCGGGAGAGCAAAAGCCGCACTGGACCCCTCCCTTTTCCACAAAAGACGATTGAATGGGATGAAGCTTACCGCCCTCTCCCACCAGGCCTTCGACAGTTGTTACGGATGTTCCATCAACTTCAAAAACCGGGAACAAACAAGAGTTTACGCTGACGCCATTAATCAACACCGTGCACGCACCGCATTCCCCCTGGCCGCATGCCTCCTTTGTTCCCGTCATCTCGAAGGTTTCCCTAAGTACCTCCAGCAGCATCTTATGGGATTCCACCTCGGCAGAAACCGCGTTGCCGTTCAAGGTAAACTGGACGACCCTTTTCATTTCATTTTCCTCCTTATCATAAACACTTCCCCTTTTAGACACCCGGATTCCTCAATTCATCGTACCGGATTTGCGGGGCTTTTCTCTCACGAACGGCAAAGATCTTCATGAACCGCTTTGATGGCCCGTTTCACCAGTACCCCGGACATGGCCCTTCTGTATTCTTCCGTAGAGCGCACATCGGTTATGGGGCTCACCGCATTCTCCACCATTTCACCCACACGATCGAGAAGATCTGCATCGATCTCCTGGCCCTCCACTTTGGCCTCGATATCCGTCAGTCTCAGAGGAACGGGGGCCACGGCACCCACGGCCAAACGGCATTTGCGGCACACACTCCCTTCCATGGACAAAAGGACTGCTGCGTTGACGATGGAGATATCCTGTGAAACGCGCCTTTTTTTCAAGAAAATCGAACCGGTGTCAGAACCCATTTGAGGGATTTTGACCTGCGTCAAGACTTCAGTGCCGTCCATACAGGTCTGCCCGGGGCCCACAAAAAAACTCTCGATGGGAACATCTCGCTTCCCACCTGGCCCTTCAACTGTCAATACCGCGTCCATGGCCATCAAGGGCGGCGCACAATCGGCTGAAGGCGCTCCGTTTGCCAGGTTGCCCCCGACGGTTGCCACGTTTCTAATTTGAGGATTCGCAAGAATGGATACGGCTTGAAACAGGGAAGGGTAGCCCCTGGCAATGGCGGAATCCCGCTCAATATCCCTGAAAAGAGCCATGCTACCCAACCTTAGGCCGCCATTCAGGGTAATGCCCCCCAAAGACTTTATGTGCCTGAGGGAGATCAGGGCATCCGCCTGGACAACGCCTTGTTTGATACGCCAGATGATATCCGTACCACCGGCAATATATTCGGCCTTTCCCTTGTATTTCTCCATCAATCCATATGCCTCTTCAAGGGTTTCCGGCTGATAATAATCGAACTTTTTCATAAAACCTCCTTCTACAATTTTTTATCTTTCACTCTTCGATACTGCAGGAGACCCCAATAGGCTCTTACCGCCCTTTCGGGTGCAGGAAAGTTGATGATGCCACCTTGGCGAAAGATGTCCTGGACCGTCGGGTTCTCGCTCAGAAAGGCAAGGACTGGTTTTTTGTGCATTTTTGATGCATCCACAAAAGCATCGGCGAATTCCTTCACATCCCATCCCCAGTTAATGGCAATGACGCCTGAAATGGCAGGATCGGAAATCACCGCATCCACACAGGGGCCTATATTCTCCAAGGGGATGCCCACGGTCATATCCACGGGATTGGAATCCGCTGCAAAATAGGGAATGAGTTCACGGAGTCTTTTCCGGGTATTCTTACCCAACTCAGGGACCTGCAGACCAATTTCTTCGCAATAGTCACTGGCGGCTACACAGGGTCCTCCGGAAATGGTCACAATGGCCAACTTGCCGTTTACTGGCAGTTGATGCCGATTGTGGGCAAGGGCAAACAGATAGTCCAGAAAATCTTCCGTGGTTTCAGCTACGAGGGCGCCGGCCTGGGCGAAAGCAGCCCTGGCCACTTCAAAATTTCCTGCCAGAGATCCCGTATGGGAAACAGCCGCTCTGGAACCGGCATCGGTCCGTCCGCCTTTTAGAATAACGATCGGCTTGATGCGGGAGACCTCTTTAATGGCTGAAAGGAAATCGGGGCCTTCCTTGATTCCCTCCACAAAAAGACCGATAACATCGGTGTCTTTGTCACCGCCAAGGTATCTGACAACGTCCTGATGCCGGACATCCATCTGGTTTCCGATACTCGCCAATTTGCCCAAGCCGATCCCCCGCTGGTTCATCTCATTGGCAAGCACCCCGCCGTATGCCCCGCTTTGTGAGACCAAGGATATTTTCCCCGTATATTTCGGGGCACGGGCAAAATATGTGCCGTTCAGTCTTTTGTGGGCGTTGTAGACCCCAAGGCAATTGGGACCCATGATCCGCATGTTGTTTTCACGGGCAATCCGCAGGATCTCCTCCTGAAGGATTTTTCCGGCCTTGTCCTGGATCTCCCCGAACCCGGAACTCAGTATAACCGCCGCCCCCGCCTTGTTCTTGGCGGCTTCTTCAATGGTGGCTTTTACGAATTTGCTGGCAACACTGACCAATACAAGGTCCACCGGTTCGGGGACTTGGCTCAAATCCGTGTACACTCTGTACCCGAGGTTTTCCCCGCCCCTGCGGCTGATGGGGTAAACAGCGCCCTCGAATTCCGCCTCCGCGATATTCCGAATGAGCCAGTGGCTCATCTTGCTCGGTTCGCTGGACACTCCCACCATGGCGATGGATTCAGGCTCAAACAGTTTTTTTATGTCTCCATCCATCCTTATCAGGCCTTTCGGAGCTTTCTCATTTGTCACCCGGCATATGTTTTTCTGAGATCCCTTTTAAGCACTTTTCCCGAGGGGTTTCGGGGAAGGGCGTCCGTGAAAATCACCTTTCTGGGCTTTTTGAAGCCGGCAAGATGTTCCTTGCAGTAATTTACGACCTCTTGTTCCGAAATACGTTCCCCTTCCCGTGGAACAACAACGGCACACACCCCTTCACCAAATTCCGGATCGGGAACGCCGATGACCGCTGCCTCCATGATCTTTGGGTGTTTGTACAGGGTGGATTCCACCTCAACCGACGAAATATTCTCACCGCCACTGATGATGATATCCTTTTTCCTGTCCACAACATACAAAAACCCTTCATTGTCCATCTCCCCCAGGTCTCCGGTATGGAGCCAGCCGTCTTTCAGGGTGGCCGCCGTTGTCTCGGGATCATTCAGATATTCTTTCATGACCTGATCCCCTTTTACAACAATCTCTCCCACCTGGCCGATCCCACATTCGTGGCCGCTTTCATCCATTATCCGGATGTCCGTATTGATAAACGGCCGTCCCACGGAAGGCGCCTTGGCAATGGCCATCTCGTGCTTTGCCACAGATACGGTGGGACCCGTGGCCTCGGTCAAACCGTACTCATTGTAGATCTTGCCATGGGGAAGATTCTCGGCCATCTCTTCCACGGTGGCCTTGGGAACAGGTTCCGACCCCGTTATGCATACCCGCCATGACCGAAGATCATACTCCCAGAAATCCGGCACGGAAAAAACCTGCCGATACATCCCTGGGGTGATATACAGGTACGTAACCTTTTCTTTTTCAACGGTTTTAAGAAAGAGCTCGGGATCCCATTTGGGCCGGGGAAAGCAAGTGGTGGTGGCCCCGCACAGGGCATGGGCCACATGGTAACCTACGGCCCCGATGTGATAAAAGGGCGTGACCACCAGACAGTTGTCCCCGTGCGTTATACCCACGTCCGACGCCCAGATGAGCCCCGCTGTTATGAGATTGTGGTGTGTGAGCACAACCGCTTTCGGAAATGCCGCCGTTCCGGAAGTGAAGAGGACGACGGCAGCATCACGATCGTCGCCTGAGGCAACCGTAAGGATGGGACTCCCTTTTTCCACCAGATCATTATAGTCGAGCATGCCTTCGGATCTCTCGCTTCCGAGGCAGATATATTTCTCTATACCGGAAAGACGCTCTTTTATGGAATCGACCCGGTCCAAAAACTCGGACCCCAGGATCAACACCTTCATATCGGCAACGTCTTGCACATAAACAATCTCTTCGGACACAAGCCGGAAATTGAGGGTAACGGCAACCGACCCCAAAAAAAAGTTCGCCCACAGAATTTCAGGATACTCCAGGCAGTTGAAGAGAAGAATGCCGACCCGGTCTCCTCTGCGGACACCCAAAGCGGAAAGCGCGTTGGCCAACCTGCACGCCCGGTCTTTGAGCTGTGAAAAGGTAATGTTTCGATCCCCATGGACAAAGGCATCCACCTGCGCGTTCCGTCGGGCCTCACGGAGCAGCACTTCCCGTAAGTGCATCTTCATCCCTCCCTAAAAGAATGGATTGGACGAATCACCCCGCCTTTGGCGGGGGATTCATACCCCATTTAAGATCTCACCTATTCCGTGGTCATTTCACCATACCCCAGAGGCGTCAGGATCTTGGATTCCTCTTTTCCCGTGATTTCATAGATAATCGGCAACCATTTCTTGACTTCCGGTTCATTGAAGAGCTTTTCCCGAATCTCCTGGAACTCGGTAAAATCTTTAAAGGCATAGAGATCCGTTACCTCGTCATAGAGGCCTACACTGGTCTTCCATGCCGCCACCAGCTTTTGCCCGTGCTTCTCCATGGCCGGGAGCAGATGTTCCCGGAAAATCTTGGTCCATTCGTTCATTTTGCCGCGGTGAACCTGTACGGTTACATGCAAATAAATCATCTCCTACCTCCTGAAGGATTATGGGTTGACAATTTCTATTTATTGAGAATCGAGGTGAGCTCATCCGTGTCCATGACCTTGCCGAAGAACGCGGCCCAGTTCCTCATGGTGTAGATCTGATCTTCCTCCGTGAAGGTTGCCGACGCATCGTCAATCAGAATGACCTTGTACCCCAGGTCCCAGGCCCCTCTCGCTGTGCTGCTCACGCACACATCGGTTGCGACGCCCACCACCACAACCGTTTCGATACCGCTCATTCTCATCCTGTGGTCCAGGGAAGTGCCCGTAAAGGCGCTGCGGGTGGATTTGGGAACCACCAGTTCCCCTCTCTGGGGCTTGATTTCATCCAGGACCTTGAACTCAAAATCCTCCGTGGTAAAGGACGGAACCTCTTTTAATCTCGCCTGCCTGAGGGGGTGAAGATCGGCGCCGTCCAAGAGGGAGGCCCCATAGGCGCCGTAAAAGATGCGCATGTTGTTTTTTCGAAAGCAATCCAGAAGTTTTGCGCAATTGGGGACTGCTATCTTCAGCCGATCGCAATAGTACTGCGCGGATTCGGGGTCCGTCTCGATAAAATTCTTCAAAACACCGTAATCGGGGTGCGCAACATAATACTGCATGTCGATCACCAACAGGGCCATGTTTTCCGGATCCACAGGGAATTCCCCCACGGCCTGTGGAATCCTTTCAAGTCCCTTTTCCCAGGATTTTTGGGTCATTGTTTTACCTCCTTCAATAATCTTTAGGATAAAAACTGCATTCGTCTGACATTAATTAATCACACCATTTTTCGGATGTCCTGGACTTAAGTGTGGGGGGCTCAGGCCACACATTTTAGCTCAAGTAAGGGCGGCGTCAGTTCCTCACAACCGGACTCCGTAACCAGAAGGGTACTGCAGCAGGTCACCAGGGCCGGCTTTACCTCCACAATCTGAAGGATAAACGGGGTCCAGGGCTCAATAACGTGATTACCCGTCATCCCCATATCCACCGGCCCGAATGTCAACCCCATATTCGCCCCCACTCTTCGCCAATAGTCTTTACCTTTCACAGCCCGATAGACCTTGTTCGCCGCCCGATATGCATTCCCGGAAACGCCTCCCGGTTTGAGAACTTCTTTTGCCGCCAGATACATATCCGACACAAGTTTCTGTTCATCCAAGATATCCTTATCAGGCGTTTCACCTAGAAAAACAGTCCCTTGAGAGCCCACCAGGTATTGACAGTCCGTTCCCCAAACCTCAATGGTCGCGAGATCTCCCTTGTTTATCCGGCGATTGACCGCAGTATCGTGCATCAGCCCGCCTTTCGGTCCCGACCAGATCCACATCTTTGGGACCTCCACATCGGATTGCCCTGCCTGATACATGGCATTCTGCATTTCTCCTATCATTTCATAGGGGTAGGCATCCGCCTTGATAAGCTCAAGGCCCCGTGAAAACCCGATATTGGTGATTTCGGCTGCCTTTCTGAAATAGGCGACCTCTTGTTCGGATAGCGTAATCCTAATATTCTCCACAAGCCAGCTGGCATCCTTGAAATCGGCGTCGGGAAGGGCCTTTTTCATCAGATTTAGCTGCGAGACGGTCATAAAGGCCTCTTCCACGCCCACGCTGCCCGTTCCGACACCGCATTCGCTCACAAGTTCACCCAGAATATCGTAAGGATTCTCATGATCCTTGTACTTCCTTGGGTTCGGGGCCAACTGGGTGTCCGCGGTAGCGCTTTCGATGACCCGCGTCAAAAAGCGCATCTCACCTTTTTGAGGAATAACCAGCGCCAGAAGCGGTAGCGTCCAGTTCATGACTGCGGCCCGATATCCCCCTACCCAATAGATGTTTTGCGCTCGGGTAAGGATAATGGCCCCTAAACCCGCCTCCCGCATGCGCTGTCTGACTTTTTCAAGTCTTTCCCCGTATTCCTCAGGGGAAAACGGCAAAGAATACATAGATTAACCTCCGATTGTTCATAGGTCGAAAATAATCAACTCTCATTAGCTGCTCATGGTTTCAAAATTCAGGGGAGATTTCATGCCCTGATAACATTGTTCTCAATGTATCTAACGATTTCCCCCGGCCGCGTCCCGGGTAAAAACACCTTTTTCACGCCACATTTTGCAAGGTCTGGAATTTGGCGTTTTAAAATGATGCCGCCGGCCAAAACAGTAACATCCCCTTTACCTTCTTCCTTAAGTCTTTGTGCGATTCTTGGGAGCAAAATCATGTGATCGCCCGCTAGAAAACTCAGGCCCACAACATCCACATCTTCTTGAATGGCCGCGCTGACAACCTGATCAACGGATTGCCTGAGGCCCGTGTAAATGACTTCCATACCGGCATCTTTCAATGTTCTGGCAACGATCTTGGCCCCGCGGTCATGGCCGTCAAGTCCGGCTTTTGCAATCAATATTCGTATTTTTCGCTTTTTCATTGCATATTCCCAAGCTTTCAAAGTCATTTAGATATAAGTTGTATGCTGAAATTCACCCCACTTGTCCCGCATCACCTGACAGATTTCCCCGAGCGTAACATACTGTTTCACCGCCTCGATAATGTAAGGCATGAGGTTCTCTTCCCCATCGATTGCCTTGGATAGACTGTTCAGGGCCGATGTAACGCCTTCGCCGCTTCTCTCTGCCTTGACCTTTGCCAGCTTTTCTTTCTGAAATTTCTCAATCTTTGGGTCTGTTTCAAATATATCCTGTTCCTCAAAGTCTTCTTTTTTCGGAATCGTAAATTTATTCAGCCCCACAATAATTTTTTCTCCAGTGTCCACTTCCCGCTGGAATTGAACACTGGATTCCTGAATTTCCTCGAATACAAATCCATTTTCTATGGCCTTGAGCATCCCCCCCATCCGGTCAATTTTCTCAAGATACTCGCTTGTCCGCTTCTCAATTTCATCGGTCAAATATTCCACGTAGTATGAGCCCGCCAACGGGTCGATAGTATTGGTGAGACCGTTTTCATGGGCCAGAATCTGCTGGGTCCTGAGGGAAATCCTGGCGGAATCTTCTGTTGGAATGGCATACCCCTCATCCCAGCAGGCGGTATGGATGGCCTGATGCCCGCCGAGAATCCCCATGAGTGCGTGCATGGTTACCCGGACAATGTTATTCAACGGTTGCTGGGTAATTAGAGTGGAGCCACACGATCCACTGTAGGTCCTAAAGAGCGAGCTCTTCGGATTCTTCGCCTTAAAACGCTCATTAATGATCTTTGCGAACAACCTTCTGGCCGCCCGATATTTCGCCACTTCTTCAAAGAGATCCCGATGACATCCGAGGCTGTATGACAAGCGGGGAGCAAAATCGTCAACATCGAAACCCCTCTCTTGGGCCTTTTCGATATACGTGATGGCGTTTGCGAGGGTAAAGGCCAGTTCCTGTATGGCATTCGCACCGGCTTCCCTGATGTGATAGCCCGTTATACTCAGCGTATTCCATCTGGGAACATGTTTGTAGCAATACTCAATAATGTCCAGGCAGAGTTTTATGCTCGGTTCGGGGGGGAAAATGTAGGTACCTCGGGCAATGAAATCTTTCAGAATATCATTCTGCGTGGTGCCCGTTAGTTTTTCCTTGGGAATGCCTTGCTTCTCTCCCACAACGATATACATGGCCAGTAGGACAGTGGCCGGTGCATTGATTGTCATGGATGTGGAGACCTTATCCAGGGGAATGTCTTTAAAAATTATTTCCATGTCCGCCAACGTATCCACGGCAACGCCCACCCTCCCCACAGCACCCTCGGCCAAAGGATGGTTGGAGTCGTATCCAAGCTGTGTGGGAAGATCAAAAGCCACCGACAGCCCCGGCATGCCCTGCTCCAGAAGATATCGAAACCGCCGGTTCGTATCCTCTGCCGTTCCGAAACCCGCGTAGTTTCTCATGGTCCAAAGACGCCCGCGATACATGGTAGGGTAAACGCCCCTGGTATACGGCTCTTCGCCGGGAAAACCGAGATCCCGATTATAGTCCGTATGCTCAAGATCCAAAGGCGTGTAAAGCCTCTTTACCGGAATGCCGCTTTCAGTGGTAAAGGTTTTCTCTCTCTCTTTTGTTTTCTCAAGCACCTTTTTGAGTGTTGTATCTTGCCATTTTTCAAAGGCCTTTTGTGTATCACCTGAACTCATATCTGACTGCCCCCAGTATGCAACCCAAGAAACGACCGTTTCTAAAAAATTTGACCACATCCACTTGGAATTTCTTCCTGTCGTCGTGATCCGACATATGCCCTCCAAGTTTGGGACTCTTTCTTTCAATCCATTTGATCTTAAGACCTGTCTCCTATCTCTTTTTGGCAGAATCGACTACCACAGCTTCCTGAAAACCCAAGGATTCTATATCTTTTCGGAGATCATTCAGCTTCAATTAAGTCCTTAATGGTTTTTCCATCATCGAAGCTTGGGGGTTCTTTATACCACCGCAGAATTTCATCTCACTTTTAATTCGATAATCGCCCTCTGTCAAGGAAAAATCCAACAAACAAACTACCATAAGCCATAAAAACCCAAGAATAACATAGTTTTTTTGCTTTATTTAAGGTATTTACAAACATTTCATGCTAAATTGAAAAAATTTCCGGGTCATGTCTGAAAAACAAGGAATCCCACAAAAAGAATGCAATATTTAATTATATTCTAAATTCAAATCAGATTTTAGGGCAGATCCAAAACCCAAGACAGACAAACCAATCCTGAACAACGCATTTCCCTTTACTTGCTCTTGGGTTTGAAAAGGTGAGCGGATCAGCTTCAATTAAGGATGCGCAGCACCCGAAGCGCTTGTCCTTGACAAATACCCCACGGGATCCTTTGATGCTTTTCTCGAGAATTACCCCTCTGAGCACAAAAGGCCGCGTATGATAAGTCGTTGTGATTCGGATATCTTGACTTCTTTTTAGATGAAATTTATAACCCAAAGGGATTGGAAGTAAAGACAAGAATGAAGCGTTCAGGAGAACATGAAAAAGAGCATCCTGTGTTTGAGGACCAAAGGAATCAAGTCTTAAAGGAGCAGAAAATGCCTTGTAAAATCATTGCCGTGTACGGGAGTCCCAGAAGGAAAGGGAACACCACCCTTCTGACACAAGAGGCCGTTCGAGGCGCCAGGGATGCGGGTGCGACCGTTAAAGAATTCGTTCTTCGCGATTTGAAAATCTCTCCCTGCCTCGAAATCTACGCGTGCAAAAAAGACGGAGAATGCGCCATCAAAGACGACTTTCAGATGCTGCGTGACGAAATCCTTTCGGGAACGGGATTGATCATTGGGTCACCCATTTTCTTCTATTCCGTCAGCGCACACACCAAAACAATGATGGACCGTTTCCAATCCCTATGGGTACGGAAATACTGGATCGACGAAGTCTCTTATGAAGACCGCAGTTTCAAACGGAAGGGTTTATTCATCAGCGTGGGAGCGACTCAGGGCAAATTGCTTTTCGACGGTGCCAGGCTTTCCATCAAATACTTTTTCGATACACTGGATATGGCCCTCTGGCGAAGCCTTACCTATCGCGGTATCGATCTGGCGGGTGACATCAATAACCACCCCGAATACTTAAAAGAGGCCTACGGATCCGGCAGAGAACTGGCGGAAGCACTCCTTTAGCAACCCTTTCCATACGCCCGGAGTTCAACCGGCTTCCGAGTCCCGTCCATAAAGAATTTCTTTTAGGGGAGAGGATTTTCTCCAAGAAACGCGACTCTCCCCTGGTTGGTGCCAAGAATCCATCTACTTACCCATACTTTTTGGGGTCTTTCTTATCTTTGGCCGGCTTTTTATTGATTTTCTTTAAGGGAATACAGCCACAGCCGCAGATATTCTTTTTTTCTGCCATCTTGATCACCTCCTTTCTTTTTAAGCGATTAAGCAATAACTTAATTATTTGGACAAAAAAATTTGCCTATTTCTTCTGAACCGCCAATTCTTCCAACCGCTGCTGTACCGCGGCAAGCTCCTTTTTCAGTTCCTTCTCATATTTCTTGAGGGTTATAACATCCGATCTCTCAGGATCGGATGCCCTAAAATCACCCGTCCCGCCGCATCCGCACGTGCAGACATCCGTTAATAATCGTCTGCAGTTTTCCATGGCTTCCTCATTTATTTCATAGGGTATCCAGTATCCTCGCCTCTCGCTTCTCACCAGGTCGGCCTGTTTCAGGATCTTCAGGTGTTGTGATACGGCTGCGGTTGTAATACCGATGGTTGCGGCAATATCCTTGGCACCCATGTGCCCCCGGGCTTTGAGGAGATCGATTATTTTTACGCGTGTTTCCACGCTTAATACTTTGAATATCTCAGAAGGTTCCATTCTCATGGGCCGGCACCATATAAGCTATTAAGCAATTACTTAAATATCAGCTTTGATTCCTTCCTGTCAAGCTGTTTTTCAGAAAAATGACGCCATTGGCCCGCCCATTCCCTGGTGACATCTAAAACCATAGCCGGTATTCTGAACCAGTGCCTCGCCCGCACGCACAAAAACGATTTGACAGGGCTGTTTTTATCATTTGATAGATATGATGGTTTGCCGATAACCCGTTTAAAAAAAACAGGACATTGGTTTTGGAGATACTCCGTTCAAAAATCAAGCCGCCCAAACGGCAGCACATCCTTCATCGCAAACGACTGATTCGGATCTTTGGGGATTTCAGGGAAAAAAAGCTGACCACCGTGATCGCCGGTGCCGGTTACGGCAAAACCACTCTTTTGTGGGATGCCATGTCCAGAATGGGTACCAGTCCTTTCTGGTATCGCCTGGGTGATCAGGACACCGATTTCAAAGTCTTTGTTTCCTACCTTTATGCCTGTTTCAATAGCAGCCGGAAACCGGCATTCGGGCTTAAAAAGCCGGTTGACATGCTCCACAGCTGGCTGGCTTTTATAGAGAAGAGACTGACCTCCCCCACGGTCCTTGTTTTTGACGATTTTCACCTGGTTCAGAAGGATGATCAGATCATGGCGGCGGTTGAATTCATCCTGGATCGCCTGCCGTCATTCCTGCATCTGGTGATCATCGGACGACATGAGCTTCCCCTAAGGCTGTCACGGCTGCGGGCCCAGGATCAGCTCGTTGAGATCGATGAAACCGACCTATCCTTTACAACCGATGAAATCAGATCCTTCTTTGAAAGGGTGACTGATTTGGCCGATGGCCATATTGATGACATTGCGGCTGGCACCGGCGGATGGGCCGCAGGCCTGGTTTTGCTGCGCCATGCCTTTAAGAACCGGCACCCGGATGCTGTTTCAGAGCGCCTGAAGAGCCTTCACCAGGCACCCAGGTATATTTTTTCATATCTGAGGGAGAATGTCTTCGACACCCAACCGGATCACGTAAAAGCGTTTATGATGAAAATAGCCCTGCTACCTGAAATCGACACCCGATTGTGCAGCAGGATTTTTCATGTGGAAGACGCCGACGCTATTCTAAAAAGCATGGTGGCTGATCATCTCATGATCTTTCCGGTGGACGAATCGGGTACCGTTTTTTCCATGCATCACCTGCTTCAGGACTTCCTGGTTTCAGAACTTAAACAATCCTTTCCCCAGGGACAAATCGATGCCCTCCATATAAAAATTGCGGAAGAAACTGAAGCCTGTGACAGTTTTCTTGCCTTGACCCACTATATCGAAGGACGGGCCTATGAAAAAGCCGTCCGCCTCATCGAAACCCATGAAATGGAATTCCTCATAGAGGGGAAGGTCAACTTTCTGGGGCAGTGTCTTTCAAGAATTCCCGAACAGGTAATAGAGGCCAACCCCAGACTGCTGCTGGCCCAGGCAAAGCTCTACTCCTATTTCGGCAATCCCAGGAAGGCCACGGACCTGATCGTTCGGGCCCACCAGTTGTTTAAAAAGCAGAATGCCAAAGAAGAGATGATATCCTGCCTGGTGGAACTCGGCTCCCAATACTATTTCACCGGCCACGTAAAAGAAGCCAAGCTGTTGATGGAGCAGGTGCTGGAAGAAGTGGAACCCCGGTCGGCGACCTACGTGGTGGCCATGACCTATCTCTCCTTTTTGTCCTCGGTCCTTGGCGAGTTTCACACCGCCCACAGCTATTATGATATTGCAGTGGAAGTGATCGACGGATATCCGGAGCTTGAAAGAAGAATCGCCTTTGCACTGCTTAACACGTCATTCATCCACCTCCTCTATTTTGAAGGAGATTTTGAAGGCTCCCATGATGTTAGCCAAAAATTGCTGAATACCATTATTGAACTCAATATCCACTCCTGCCTCCCCCTTGTCTATTATCAGCTGAGCATCAACTGTTATTTACTGGAGGCGTTTGAGAAGGGATGCGCCTATGCGGAATTAGGGATTACGGCCTGTGAAAAAATGCTCCTTTCGGACAGCAGGAAAGGATGGGTCTATCTTGCCTTTGCCCGGAACACCCTCGGGCTTGGGCAGACGGGCAAGGCTGAAGCCCTTGTTCATGAGAGCATGGCACTGTTTGAAGATCCCGGGAACCGGTGGGGAATGGCCCATGCCTGGGAGTGCCTGCATCTTGTTCACCTTAAAAGGGGAAATCTCCAAAAAGCCCATAAGCTTTTAAACAACGCGCTGGATATCATCAAGGGATACGGCCTTCATATCACCAAAGGGATCCTTCTAAACAGCCTGGCAAAGCGCTTGATCATTGAAGAAGAACCTGAGAGGGCACTGGCCCTCCTTTCGGAAGCCCGCTCCAGGCTGAAAGGCGCCGAATATTACCTGTTTAATAATCATCTTTTGACGGTCAGGGCCTTGGACCGGATCAACCAACCGAAAGCGGCTGTCACACATTTAGACCTTGCGTTAAGGTTGTCAAAAGCAAACGGGTACACCCGGTTCCTCAAACGGGAGAAAGAGTGGTTCGCGCGGCTTCTGAAAGACAACGCCTTTACCGACAGAACCCTTTATGAGAATCACAAAGGCCTTCTTGAACGGTTGTTTGACAAAGAGACCGATACGCCTGTTTTGCGGATATCCCTTTTGGGACCGTTCTGGGCCGTTACCGGGAACACTCCCATCCCGCCTTTTAAAAGCGCAAACGCCCTGATGATACTCAAATACCTGGCGGCCAACCGGCAACGGGGGTTTATTCACAAGGAGGAACTGATTGAGCTCATATGGCCTGATGAAAACCCCGAAAAAACCGGCAGCCGGTTCAACATGGCCATGAGCGCCCTTCGCAAAACCCTGGAACCGGATCTTCCGGCCCGGGCCGCCTCTACCTATATTGAGCGAAAAAAAGATTCGTACCGGCTTTATGGCGATGACAGGGCCGTCATTGATGCGGAACGCTTTTCCCGTGCAGCGGCAAAGGCCCTCAAGGCCCCTGAAGACTCGCCGGGGAAACATGACATGCTGTTGGCCGCTTTGTCAATTTACACAGGCCCATTTCTCGAAGAGGACCGGTATCAGGATTGGTGCATGGAAAAAAACCAGACGTATACCCAGCTGTTTGGCCAATTGCTCAATGCCATTGCGGATAGCTATGAAAGGAAGAACGATATTAAGGGGGCAGTTCTCTACACCCGGAAAAGACTGAACCTGGACCCTTTGGATGAAGCTGCCTTTGAGCACCTGATGCACCTCTACAGCCTTATCGGGGACCGACTAAAGGTTTCACGAACCTATCAGGAATACCAAAAGACGGTCAAACAGATGGAACTGCCGGTCAATCCGGAGCTAACGGCATTTTTTAGGGACCTCATCCAATCCGGATAACCGTATCCTGCGAAACACCCGCCCGAAATTTAGTCAAAATTTAGTCAAGGCATGTATGTCATTCCCGGCTTCTAAAAACGAAAGCCCATATCTTTATATAAAGGGGAGTGAATCATGCTTGAATATGCCTTAAAAGGGAGCAGAACTTATTGGATATGGATAACGGGTCTTCTGGCCGTTATTGGGGCCGGTGGATACTATTATGGGGAACAGCTGCAATACGGTTTGATGGTTACCGGCCAGAGCCGTGACGTGTCATGGGGGTTCTATACCGCCCAAATGACCTATTTTGTCGGCGTGGCCGCTGGCGGCGTGATGCTGGTATTACCCTATTACTTGCACAATTATAAAAGCTTCGGGAAAATCACCATCCTGGGGGAGTTTCTGGCGGTGGCCGCCCTTGTCATGTGCCTGCTCTATCTTTTTGTCCATCTGGGCAAGCCCATGAGGGCGTTGAATGTACTATTGTATCCCACACCCGGTTCCGTGCTCTTCTGGGACGGTAACGTACTGTTCGGGTATCTTCTCCTGAACATCATTATCGGATGGAACGTCTTGGGGGCTGAACGAAAGGGAATCGCCCCGCCCCCCTGGATCAAACCCCTGATCTATTTTTCCATCCCCATGGCCTTCTCCATCCATACGGTTACGGCGTTCGTTTACTGCGGCCTGCCCGGCAGGGGATTCTGGCTGACCGCGATCCTGGCACCGCGTTTTCTGGCATCCGCCTTTGCATCCGGGCCCGCGATTTTGATTCTCTTGTGCATGCTCATCAAGAAAATGACACGTTTTTATGCGGGCAAGGAGGCGGTTTACACCCTTTCCCTGATTGTGACCTATGCCCTGATCGCCAATCTCTTTTTCCTGATCTGCGAACTCTTCGTGGTTTTCTACTCGGATATCCCCTCCCACGGGGATCATATCAAGTATCTCTTTGTGGGGCTCCACGGACACAATGCCCTTGTTCCCTGGATGTGGGCTTCCGTTATCTCTATGGTTCTTGCCATGGTTCTCTTGGTCATTCCGAAAACAAGGAAAAGCAGCCTCATCCTGCCATTTTCATGCTTCATGGTGGTGATCGGGACATGGATCGACAAGGGGCTTGGCATGATTGCCGGCGGCTTTGTGCCGTCCGCCCTGCACCACGTGACCGAGTATGTGCCGAGCATCCACGAGCTCGTCATCTCAGCCGGTGTCACCGCCATCGGGCTGTTGATCCTGACGGTTCTGTATAAAATCGTCGTCAGTGTAAAGGAATACGGCCACTACGGAAATTTCTAAGCGGAAAACTTTTTTTATTCCAACAACCTCAAATCCGAACCGATCAGCCGGGCGAAGACCGCTCAAATTATCCCTTGACAATGCCCATTTCAACGTATATACGTAATTTTGTATATACATCAGAATTACCCTAGGCGATGGCAGCCATTTTTACCCGGATTGATGAAACTGCTGGCAATGGAGGTTCTGCCTTCTCACGGCAGAGATGTTTTGACCAATCAATATTGTGAAGGAGGTTTGGCATATCATGGATTTTTACGCATTCGTTGAAGGGCCTCTGCTCTGGATTGCCTTTCTGGTTTTCATTATCGGCAGTCTTTTGAGGGTGGCGATGTTTCTGGTGCTCTCCACCAAAAAGGACAAAATCATCTATCAGCACTTCAGTTGGAAATATGCGTTTGCCACCATCGGCCGGTGGCTGCTGCCCATTAACAAGAGTGTGGCGAAAAACCCCATCTATTCCATCCTCGGTTACATATTCCATATCTGCCTGGTGATCGTCCCCATCTGGTATTCCGGCCATATTTCTCTCTGGGAAGAATCCCGCTTTGAATGGTCGTGGACATCCATGCCGGACGGGCTGGCCGACTGGATGACAATCATTCTTCTGGCCATTGCCCTCTTCTTTCTTTTGAGGCGCATCTTTTCAGCGGACATACGCCTTATTTCCGGGTTTTCAGATTATTTTCTCATTGTCATTGCCGCCTTGCCATTTTTGAGCGGGTATTTCCTAACCCACGGAACCCTTGATAATATCGGTTTTTTGGGAGACAACATGTCGCTCATTCATATGCTTACCGGTGAACTCATGCTTATTTTGATACCCTTCACCAAACTTTCACATTTCATCCTCTTCTTCTTTTCAAGAGGAGCAACCGGCATTGAATTCGGTCGCAGGGGATATTCCATCTAAATCGTCAGGACTATTTCAATTTTTGGGGAGTTGAATTATGAGTGAAGAGATAAAACCCGATGAAATCGTAAATTTCTTGAAACCAAGGCTCAATGCCCGTTTCAAAATGTGGCTCAATATTTGTGCCCGGTGCGGGCTCTGTGCGGATACATGCCACTATTACACTGCCCACGGCAATGATCCCAAGATGATCCCTTCATACAAAGTGAGATTCCTGAGAGAAATGCTCAGAAAGAAGGGGCGCGTTGACCGGGATTATTTGCAAAAAGTTTATAATACGGTTTATTATGAATGTAACATGTGCCGCCGTTGTACCCTGTTCTGCCCATTCGGCATAGACATTGCCCTGATGATATCCCTGATCAGAGCCATGCTTTTCTCCCAAGGGATCGCTCCCGAAGGACTGGTGAAGGCCATCGACAACTATAAGGAATTCGGCAACCAGATGGCCGTTACCGATGAGGATTGGGTGGAAACCATCGAATGGGTGGAAGAGGAAATGGCGGAGGAAGTAGTGGGATTGAAGGTCCCCATCGACAAAGAGGGGGCAAAGATCCTCTATACGGTCAATGCCAGGGAGCCCATGTTCTATCCCCAGGACATGATGGAGGTGGCCAAAATCTTCCATGTGGTCGGCGAAGACTACACCTATTGCAGCAAGCCGGGCTGGGATGATACCAATCTCGCCATGTTCTCCGGTGATTTGAGCACATCAAAACTGATTGTTGAAAACACCTTCAAACGGGCCGAAGAATTGGGGGTGCAACAAGTGGCGGTCACTGAATGAGGCCACGCCTACCGAGCGCTTCGGTACGAAGCGCCCACCTGGTTGGGTTTTACCCCCAAACAAGAAGTGATTCATTCCGTGGAACTGTTCCACGATTACATTCGCGACGGCCGCCTCAAACTGAAAAGCAAGGTCAAGGAACCCACAACCGTGCAGGATCCCTGCAATGTGGTTCGTAGCGGGGGCTTGGCTGAGAAAAACCGACAGTTGGCGGCGTTGATTTCGGAAGACTTCCGACCCATGAAACACCAGGGGAATTACAACTATTGTTGCGGTGGTGGCGGCGGCGCAATGCCCATGGGCGGCGAAATGAAAAAACACCGTCTGAAAGGCGGAGAGATTAAGGCGCAGCAGATCCGCGAGACGGGCGCCAAAATCGTCTTTGTGCCCTGCCATAACTGCATTGATCAGATTCGGGACCTCTCAAAGGAACATGATCTGGGCATCAAGGCGATCCATTTTAAGGAAGCCATCAGTGAACATATGGTGATTCCTGAAGAAATGCTGCCCAAGGATGAAGACGAATAAATGTCCCGGCACGGTGATTGAAACACTAGCAGAATGGTAAAATACAATCCTTTCAAGGATTTACAGTTCAGCCTCAGCTTCCGGCTGATCTTTTGGGTCGGCCTCATCCTGGCGGGGAGCATTTCCGCCTGGGCCTACTACAACATCGGCCACCAGAAAGAGAGAGCCGTCGAAAATATTGTGCAGGGGGCGGACCGGCTGGGAAACACCATTCGGCTGGGCGTTCACTATGCCATGATGATCAACTCAAGGGATGACATCACCCAGATCATCAAGAACATCGGAAAACAGGAAGGTATCGAGAGGATCCGCATTTACAACAAGGCCGGCCACACCAGCTATTCAACGGAAACCGGCAAATTGGACCGGTTGATGAAGATGAACCAGGGTCCGTGTGTTATCTGCCACAGAACGGATCCTCCCTTGGTCAAGGTCGGTCTCGGGGAAAGAACGCGAATATTCGAGGGGCCAGAAGGTGATCGGCTTTTGGGGATCATCAGCCCCATTTACAATGAACCGGGATGCGCCAGTGCCGCATGCCATTTTCATCCCGAAAAAACAAAGGTATTGGGTGCTTTGGACGTGGTTGTCTCCTTAAAGGATACGGACAAGGAAATCTTCGCATATGAGAGAGGGATCATCCTCATGGCCGTCTTTATCTTTTTGGTGACATCCGGTTTTATGGCCTTTTTTCTGCTGAGATTTGTCAACCGCCCCATTCGCAAACTGATAGAAGGAACCCGCCATATCGGCAGCGGCGAGTACGATTATAAGGTTGATCTCAAAAGAAGTGATGACATTGGACATCTGGCCGATGCCATCAATCAGATGGGTGATAAAATCGGCGATAAACAGGATGAACTGAACAAACAAAAGGGCGAATATCAGATGCTCTTTGAATCGGCCCCCTGTTATATTACGGTTCAGGACAGAGATTTCAAGCTGATGAGATACAACCGGGAATTCGCCGAGCAGTTCGATCCCCATCCCGGTGACTACTGCTACCAGGCGTATAAAGGGAGGTCTGAAAGGTGCGAAATATGCCCTGTCCAGAATACGTTCGATGACGGGCAGCGCCATTACAGCGAAGAGGAAGGGATCAAGCGGGATGGCACCAAATCTCACTGGGTGGTGCACACTTCTCCCATCAGAAACAAAGAGGGTGAGGTGGTCGCCGCCATGGAGATGTGCCTGGACATAACGGCCATGAAGCACCTGGAATCGGAGGTGAAGAAGTCAGAAGAGAAATACCGGATCATTTTTTCCACCATACCGAATCCTGTTTTTGTTCTGGATCAGAAGGATTTGATCATTCTCGACTGCAATGACAATGTGACCACCGTCTACGGATACGCCAAGGAAGACGTTCTGATGACATCCTTTCTTCAGTTTTTTGGAACGACCGAGCGTCAGCAATATGCATCTCGAATGAAAACATCCACGGCCATCGACCGGGTGAAGCACTACGGAATGAATGGCAATCTCATCTACGTCAACATTCGCGTCTCCTCCACCGAGTATCTGGGGGAAGCGGTTTTTCTGGTCACCATCAGCGATATTACCGAACGGCTGCTGGCGGAGCAGCAGCTCATTCAGGCGAGCAAAATGGCCACTTTGGGGGAGATGTCGACAGGCGTGGCCCACGAACTGAACCAACCGCTATCCGTCATCAAGACGGCCGGCAATTTTCTTCACAAAAAGGCCGCAAAAGGGCAGAGTATCGACGATGAAACCATGAAAACACTGACCGGAGAAATCAACTCCCAGGTGGACCGGGCATCAAAAATCATCAATCACATGCGGGAATTCGGCCGAAAATCGGATGTGGTGAAAGAAGCGGTTCAATTAAACGATTCTCTTAAGCGGGCCCTTGAAATATTTCGGCAGCAGTTGAAGCTGAGAGAAATAGAGGTGGTATCTGAACTTCAGATCAATCTCCCCCCGGTGATGGCCGACGCCAATCGGCTGGAGCAGGTTTTCATAAACCTCCTGATCAATGCCCGGGATGCCATTGAAGCCAAATGGTGGGGAAATGTTGATCCGAGGGACAAAGCCAAACGGATTTTCCTGAAAACGAGAACTGAAAATGGCATGGCCGTGGTGGAAATATCGGATACGGGTACCGGTATTCCAGCGGCAATTGTCGACAAAATCTTTGAACCCTTTTTCACCACCAAGCAGGTGGGAAAAGGAACGGGGTTGGGACTCTCCATCAGCTACGGCATTGTTCGGGACTATGATGGGTCCATCACCGTGAAGAGCCAGGAAGACAAAGGGTCCACCTTCACGATCAAATTCCCTGTCCCGAGTGGGACCGATGACTGAAAAAATTCTGTTGGTAGATGACGAAGACGGTATTCGAACGGTATTGGGTATATCCCTGGCTGATTACGGGTACGAAGTTTTAAAGGCCGCCAGCGGTGGAGAAGCCCTTCGTATTTTCAGAGAAAGGAAGCCCGAAATCGTATTGACCGATATAAAAATGCCGGGAATGGACGGGATCCAGGTGCTTCGAAAGATCAAAGAGGAGAGTCCGGATACGGAAGTCATCATGATTACCGGGCATGGAGACATGGCGTTGGCCATCGAGAGCCTCAAATGTGATGCAACCGATTTCATCACCAAGCCCATCAACGATGATGCCCTGGAAATCGCCCTTAAACGGGCCACGGAAAGGATTTTCCTCAAAACAAAGATGAAGGAATACACGGAAAATCTGGAACGGCTCGTGGCGGAAAAAACAAAGGAACTCATTGCCAACGAACGACTGGCAGCCGTAGGACAGACCGTGGCGGGACTCGCCCATGCCATCAAGAACGTTGTCAGCGGCCTTAAAGGCGGCGCTTTCGTTTTGGAAAAGGGAATACAGCTGGAAAACCGGAAATATCTTCTCCAGGGATGGGAAATGGTCAGGGGAAATTTGGACAAAATCGGGAACATGACCATGGACCTGCTCAATTACAGCAAAGATCGCATACCCGAGTACGAACTCTGCGATTTTAATCAGCCGGCCCGGGAGGTTTTTGATCTGATGGTTCTTGAAGCCGAAAGACGCGGGGTCTCCCTTTCCAAAAACCTGGACGAAAAGCTGGGCCGGGGATGGCTGGATCCCGACGGGATTCACCGCTGCATTTTGAATCTGGTTTCCAACGCCGTTGACGCCTGTACGGACATTTCATGCGCCCACCAGAAAGGAAAGGTGACCATTGAAACAGGAAAAAAGGACGGCTGGGCCGTGGAATACAGGGTTATGGACAACGGTTGCGGCATGAGCGATGAGATCCGGACCAAAATATTTGAGCAATTCTTCAGTACCAAAGGGTCTAGGGGAACCGGCCTGGGTCTCATGATCGTCAAGAAAATCATTGATGAGCATAACGGGGTCATTCTTTGTGAATCCAAAGAAGGAAAAGGAACCGAATTCGTCATCCGTTTGCCTAAAAAGGAAAACCCGACCGATACGAGAATTTGCTGATTAGCTTGTGTTGTTTAGATGTAAACCCCAATGGAGAAGGAGTGGTTCAATGGTAGACTACAAGAACATTTTGTTTTGCACCGACCTATCGGAGGATGCAAATATCGCCTTTTTGCACGCTCTCGATCTGGCCAAGAGACATCAGGCAAAGCTCCATATTATCCACATCCCCCATTCATCCTATTCCTATTGCCGGCATGTGGTGGATGAGCACGTCCCCGAGGGCGCGGAAGGCGGAGAGGCTTTTTTTGACGATAAAATCGCGGAAAAGGCCAAGGAGGCGCTGATAGAGCAATATGGAGATCGACTGGGTGATTTCAAGAACTATGAATATATTGTGAAGAGCGGTTCTCCTGATGTTGAAATCATTCGCTATGCCAGGAAGAACGATATCGATGTGATCGTTATGGGGGCTCTTGGGAAATCCGAAGCAGAAAGGCTGGAACACGGAAGCACCGTTGGCAGCGTCAGCAAATATGCCCACTGTCATGTGATTGCCATCAGGAATCCGCAAAACCAGTTCACTCTGCCCGGGAATATGTATTGAAAGCAGCCTTTCAAAGATGGTATTTGAAGGCTGCCGGTGTGGGGCCCTATCCTATTGATGAAGGAGTTATGAAATGGCCAAAAAAATCCTGATCGTAGATGATGAATTGGACGTGAGAGCATTTGTGAGCACACTTCTCGAAACCAGCGGGTTTAAACCAATCACCGCCGTGGATGGAAAGGAAGGAATGGCGGTTGCCCGAAACAAGAAACCGTCCGTGGTCATTCTGGATGTGATGATGCCCAATGAAAGTGGTATCGGCATGTATCGTGAACTGAAGAGTGATCCTGAATTGAAAGACATCCCCGTGGTTATGCTTTCCGCCCTTTCCAAAAAGACCTTTTTTCATTCTCAAAAAGTACTGGATGAATATAAGGGCGAGAAGATACCGGAACCGGCGGCATACATCGAAAAACCGCCCGAACCGGAGGAGCTTTTGGAAGCGGTCCAGGCCTGCATCAAATGACGGCAAGGCCGTTGTTTTTCCCTTTTATGATATAATTTAGAGGAAGAATTTGCACCGTACCGACGCAAAAGATAAAATCGAACAGGGATCTTCGGAGTATTTCATCAGTGCCGTCTCAAGGAAAGTGAACCTGTCGCAGAAGACCATCCGCGAATACGAAAAAATGGGTCTGGTAAATCCCAGGCGAGAACCCAGAACCAATAACCGTATATATTCGGATTTCGATATTGCCCAGATATTGCAGATTTCCTATTTGATTCATCATGAAGGTTTTACGCTGCCATGTCTCAAACGGCTGCTGCGATTGGCGCCCTGCTGGAATGTTTTCGATTGTGACGCCAAAGAAGAATGCTCCGCTTACAAATTTCCTCACAGGCCGTGTCATGAGACCCGGCAAAAAGAGGAGACCCAATGCGACGATTCCTGTGACAGATGTGCCATTTATGTGAACCGGTCGGTGGAAAAGCCAGGGGTTCTGAAGAGTCCCCCTGCAAAGAAATCCTGATGGGATATTGACACCGTCTCGTAACACCAGGGTATTGCCCTGAAATAAATTAACATCTAAATGATTCACTTGGGCCATGAAAGAGAATCAGAAGAAAGCCACTATCCCGACCGAAGTCAGCAGCACTCTCCTTGATATCGGTTATCGGGGCATTATCGACCTGCTGCCCTGTTATCTCTCCATTCAGGACCGCTCCATGAACATCCTTTTTGCCAACGAGAATTTCAGAAAAGACTTCGGCGAAGGGGTGGGAAGACCATGTCATCAGGTCTACAAGGGGAGCGACGACATCTGCGGCTCCTGCCCGGTGCGGGAGTCCTTTGAAGACAAGGAAGTGCATCTGAGCGAAGAAACCGTGCACCTGTCCCATGGCGAAGTCTCCCAGTTGATTGTCTATTCCGTCCCTGTTTTAGACCTTTTGGGCAATGTCCAGGCAGTGATGGAAATGTCCACAAATATCACGAAGGTGAAGAAGCTGCACAGGGAACTGGCCTTTCTGGGGCAATCCATCGCGGTCTTGAGCCACGACATGAAAAACATGCTGGAAGGCGTACAGGGGGGCAGCTACGTTCTGGAAGAAGGCTTAAAAGATGGTGATATAGCCCTTGCCACCAGGGGATGGGATATTGTAAAAAGAAACATCGGAGAGATTTCCAATATCGCCCAGAACATTCTCTTTTCCGCAAAAGAGCGGGAGATTGAATGCCTCGAAGTCTCCCCCGGTGAGATTATAAAGGATACAGTGGCCTTTTTCCGGGAAAAGGCTGCCGCCATGAACATTGAACTGGCGCACTATTCAGATCCCGCACTCCTTTCAGTAGACCTGGATCCCGCCAGCATGCGGCGGGTGTTGAGCAATCTCATATGGAACGCCATGGAGGCCTGCAAACAGGACAAATCAAAGGATTCCCACAAGGTTACCATCAGGGCCGGTTTCCACGATCGATTTTGCTGCAACTTCGAGGTGGAGGATGACGGCATCGGCATGGATGAAAGCCAGATCGAAAGCATATTTGAAGAATTCTATTCCGACAAGGGAAGCGACGGTACGGGCCTGGGGCTGTTCGTGGCGGACAGGATCGTTCGCCAACACGGCGGAAGGATTGAAGTATTGTCTTCGCCGGGCAAGGGAAGTACTTTCAGGGTCATATTGCCCATGAAGCGTTCCTGATCGGTCAAACAAGCGCATGCCCATCTGAAAAGAGGAGGACTTTATGGAGAAAACCCCGAAGATTATCGTTGTGGATGATAATCATGACCTACTCTTCACCATGGAGACGTTTCTCAAACGAAATGGCTTTGATGTTCTGACCGCAGATGACGGGCAGAAAGGATTGGAGTTGATCAAAGAGGCTCACCCTGACCTCGTTCTTTTGGACATCATGATGGAAACCACCTATTCCGGGCTTGATGTCTGCAAGGCCATTCGATCGGATGCCGGCCTCAAAGATATTCCCATCATCGGAATATCCGGAATCGGCGATGAAATGGGCATTCGTATTGACAAATGGGGAGATGACGACTATTTCAGTGTGGATGAATATTTTGAAAAGCCGGTGAATCGTGATAAGCTTCTTGAGCGGATCAAGGTCCGGTTGAAAAAAGGCGTCATCAAAAGGGGCCATCCGGACCTGTAGAACGTTTTCACGGCTGTAAAGGCATCGGGCCCGATTTTGGCTGAACCACTCCCCAACAAACGTAAATTCCAGAAAAAGGCGCTTCTAAAAGCGGCCGGACTGGTTCTCTTTATTCTGGGTGCCCTTGCCGTGGCACGGTTCACCCCGGCAAGGGAATACCTCACCGCCGACGCCATGGGGCGTCTTCTGGGGGCCGCGGGCATCTGGGCACCGGTGGCTTACATGCTTCTTTACGCGGCGGGCGTCTGCCTCTTTCTGCCGGGAACCCTTTTGACGGGACTGGGCGCGGCCATTTTCGGTCCCTATTACGGTTTCGTCTATGTGTGGATCGGCGCGATGCTGGGAGCGGGCATCGCCTTTTTCATCGGACGGACCCTGGGCCGGGAATTTGCCGCATCACTCATCGGCAACCGCCTCAAAAAATATGACGACGCCATCCGGCGAAACGGCTTTGCAACGGTGCTCTACTTGCGTCTGGTCTATTTCCCATTCACCCCCATGAACTTCGGAATGGGTCTCACCAAAGTGACCTTTAAGGACTATTTCTTCGGAACGGGCCTGGGGATCATTGTGGGCACCTTCATCTTTACTTTCTTTATCGGAACCCTCAAAGAGGTGTGGGCTTCCGGAAACTGGGGTGAACTGATCTCCTTCAAGGTCTTTTTCTCCATCGGCCTTTTTATCTTCTCCTTCTTCATTCCCAAAATCATCAAGAAATTCAGAAGAGAGCCCCCTCTTCCTGAGAAATGATCCGCCCATGTCACGGTTTCACACCATCATCCTTGAGGGGGTTGATACATTCATGAGGGCGCCGATGCTATCGTTGGCGATTCTGCTGGTCGGTGTGATAATCGGCTACCTCCTTGCGAGGCTGCGCTATAAGAGGGTTCTGGACTCACTTAACCATCGATTGCTGTTTTGGAAAGAAAAATGCCAGAACTTCCAGGGGATTTCCCCGCCCAGGAATGCGGTCGTCCTAAACCAGCCCAAAAAGACCATTCAGAGAATCAATGCGTTGATCAGGTTTGGAGAGAATATTAAGAAAAATACAAATGTGATGAAAAACCCATCCGTCCAGATCTCTGAGAGCATGAAAGAACTGAAGAGTGATACAATAGCCTTTCTAACAGCGTTGCTCGGCGAGGGAAATCCCCTTCATCAGAAGGCGGTGACCCCTCCAAGCGTTAAACCAAGCTCGAACCCAAAAACCCTTTATGCCTCCAAGGTCGAATTCGTCGACCATTATATTTCGCTTCTTGAGGTATTGAAGGCCGAGATTCGGGGTTGAATGGATCCATCGGTGGCCAACCGCGGTTAAATGGGAAGGAGGGGCGTTTTGGACAATATCCGGGCTGCAGCCATTCAGATGCGGGCAACAGTGGGTGACGTTTCAGGGAATCTGTCCAAGGCCGAATCACTGGTCCTGGAAGCCTTTCGAAACGGTGCCCAATGGGTCATCCTGCCGGAGTTCTTTGCCTCCGCCGTAGCCTTCACGCCCGCCATGCTTTCCGCCTGGCTGCCGCTGGAAGGCCCTGCGCTTGAATTGATGCGCAGACTCGCCCGAGACCACGACGGCGTGGTCGGAGGCTCATACATTGCAAAATCCGGAAAGGACTGCTTCAACAGCTTTCTCCTTGTCTTTCCGGACGGCAGGTGTTTTCGCCATGACAAGGATTTGCCCACCATGTGGGAGAACAGCTACTACATGGGCGGTTCGGACGACGGGATCCTTGAAACGCCCGCTGGCCCCGCGGGCGTTGCCATGTGCTGGGAGTTTATCCGGTCCCAGACAGCCCGAAGGCTTCTGGGCAACGTAAACGTCGTGGTCGGCGGATCCTGCTGGTGGGATTTGCGTCTTCCCGTGCGCCCTCAGGACGAGGGGGATCAACTGCAACTCCTGAACATTCTTCGGCAGGCGCCCGGGGTCCTGGCAACAAGGCTCGGCGTACCCGTTGTGCACGCCTCCCATGCGGGTGAATTTGAGGGATTAGTACCGGGAAAAGAGACTTCCCATTACATTTCACGGTACTTGGGGGAAACCCAGATCACGGACGGCCATGGCAAGGTGCTGGCCCGTCTCTCCCGTGAGGATGGTGAGGGCATCATTACAGCGGAGATCACCCCGGGCCCCGTTAAAGGGAAGACGGCCCCCATACCGGATACCTTTTGGAGCGTCGACCTGCCGCCAAACGCATTACGCGCCTGGGACTACCTAAACAACCTTGGCCGTGATTACTATGAAGGGACGTTCCGCCCGCTGATCAACGCGGATGCCTCACCATCCCAATAGGGATGTGGGATTCTTTCGGCTTAACCCCTTCGGCATGCATGAAAATCAAACGTCGCCAAAGGAGACATGACAATTGGAATGGTCTAATTTGGTTCTTTTCTTCGCAGCATCCTGGATACTCATCATCACACCGGGACCTGATATGATATATGTTATCACAAGGGGGATTTCCCAGGGGCCGAACGCCGGAATGATATCGGCCGTTGGTGTGACATTGGGAATTCTGGTTCACACGATTTTTGCTGCCTTGGGCCTTGCCATAATCCTAAAAACATCCGCCTATGTATTCCTTGTCCTAAAATTTGCAGGTGCCTGTTACCTGATATATCTTGGAATACGGTCATTAAAAGACAAATCATCTTTTGTTTTTGATGGCAACAAACAGCCGGTTAAGATCAGGACCATATTCATCCAGGGGATCCTGTCCAATGTGCTGAACCCAAAAATAGCGCTTTTCTTCCTGGCTTTTCTGCCACAATTTGTTGATCCAAGATATGGGAATGCTTCCATACAAATGGTCTTTTTGGGGCTCGTCTTTGCCCTCTTCGGGGTCGTTTTTCTGGTGCTCCTCGGGTATTTTTCAGGCGGCATCGGATCATGGCTCTCTCGTAAACGTAGTTTTGCCGAAAAGATCCGTTGGTTCTCCGGGAGCGTCCTCGTTGCATTGGGGGTTCGATTGGTCTTTATGGAGAGAAAATAGGCGACCATGAATAATGGGCGGGTAAAAGCCATTGGAGAGCGAATCTGAGATTTAAGGGCCTATAGCGGTTGATTCGATCATGTTTTATAGACAATATCACCCTGACATAAGATTAGAACCTTATATCCGGACCTATTTCGATGTCCGGGCTGAGACAGGTGCTGAATTTCGCTTTCCCTCTGACGGTTGCCCGGGACTGATCGTAAATTTTGGTGACCCTTTCTTATTGGGCACTGGCGAGGAAGATCTCCAAACGTTTACAGGATGCAGGCTTTTCGGTTACCTCAGCCGGCAGTTGATGATCAAATCGACAAGCAATGTAGAAGCACTGGCCGTAAAATTTCGACCAGGCAGGTTAACACCATTTTTTTCCATTCCCGGCATTGAACTTGTGGATACGAGCGCCTCAATTGAGAATCTCTGGGGTGATTGGGGAAAGGATCTTGTCAACAGAATTTACGATTCCAGGTCGGTTCTGCAAACCGTAGCGCTTTTGGATACATATTTCTTGAAACGTCTTTCGCTGAATATGTCAAATGATCGAAGGATTGTCGCTGCTCTCGATGAAATACTGAATCAAAAGGGACAGGTTCGCATAACCGAACTTGCAGGCTGGACAAACCTCAGTCGTCGGCAATTCGAAAGACGTTTTATTTGTGCAATTGGTCTATCCCCAAAGCGTATGTGCAGAATTGCGAGGATCTCCGGGGTCATCCCCCGCCTGAAAACAGGCCTAAAGCACGATTGGGCCGATATTGCCTTTGCTGGCGGATTCAGCGATCAAGCCCATTTCATACGGGAATGGAAATACTTCACGGGATCAAGCCCTCAATCCTATCTAAAAAAAATCTTGCCTTTTGTGTCCGCAGTTGTCGGAATTCAGTAAATCATGTCGCAAATCTTCAATACGTTGTGGTTTCTTTAGTGTATTTCAGGATTGAAGGACCGCCGCCAAGGTCGCGTTTATTATCCTAAATACAGAGAGGGAATCATGAAAGTGAGTATGCTGACCTTCAGTCAGACGGGAAATACCCTGAAAGTGGGAAGAACCATTGAGAACGCTTTGTCAAGTCAAGGCATTGAAGTCGAACACCAAAGTTTCCAAAACCGCCAAAGATGGAAGCCGGAGGATTCCGATATCATTGGCATCGGCTGCCCATGTTTTGAATATTTTCCTGCAGAAATAGTACCCCGTTTCCTTGTTGAAATGAGAT
Organism: Thermodesulfobacteriota bacterium; assembly: GCA_028278625.1. The sequence goes on along the minus strand of JANQDY010000089.1, from coordinate 152,219 downwards.
ATGATTTCTCAGGCAAAAAGGCATTTCTTTACATAACCTCCGGCGGAGGCCCCGGCAAGACTCTGTGGCATCTTGCAAAAGGAGTCACAAAAACCGGCGCCGATGTGCTGGGAGGCATTCAAATACGAGGGATGGTGAGTGTTCCTACAAAATTTGCCCAATTTGAAGGTCGGCCAAATGAAAACGACCTTTTACTTGCGGCAAGTTTTGGAAAATCGCTCATCAATAGATTCCGGAACAACACCACGTTACCACCAGAGTTTTTGATTCACAAAAGGAAAGGAGGTTTGATTTTTAACGTACTGGGCCCTATTTTGACAAAACTGAAAGTTGCCATTACGCCACCACCCGCATGTGATCATGAAAAATGCAACCGCTGTGGCATCTGTGTCTATGAATGTCCAGTTGATAACTTCAGCATTGTGAATGGGAAAATTGAGGTGGATGCCCGATGCATTGTCTGTTACCGCTGCTGGCATGTATGTCCTCGGAATGCCATATCAATCAAATTTTCTCCCTACGATGGGCTGATTGAACGGACACTGTGTGGAGAAAAGATGGAGAGGCGATATGGGAATACCAGACCCGATGAAGTCTATGCCAGCAAAGTTGACTTTAGGGATGTATTGAAACGAAAGGTTAAGATGAAGTACAATCGCAATGATCCGACCACTGAATATGAATATGTAAAATGATCGTAATTGCAAATGACGACTTGTTTCTTTGGTTCGACGCTGATTGCATATTTCATCTTCATGGTATATGTTTCCGTCAGTTTGACTGAAACGGATGGATTGGAGGGAGCGACAGTTGTACGAATTTCCAGAAAACATTTTGGCAATGATCAACGAGAACCTGGGTGGCTTCAATGATTCCCTCGGACTGCGTTTTACGAAAGCGACGCCCGATGAATTCATTGCGGAGCTTGACATCAACGACATCCATCTCCAGCCCTACGGCCTGGTACACGGCGGGGTTTACGCCAGCATGATAGAGACCCTATGTTCCACGGCTTCGGCCATTACCGTGTGGGGAGAGGGAAAAAACACCGTTGGCCTTGAAAACACCACCGCCTTTTTAAAGGCGGTCCGCTCCGGCCGGTTGTATGGCACGGCCCGGCCCTTGTTTCTGGGGAGACGTTCCCATGTGTGGGAAGCGGAGATTCATGACGATCAAAAGCGGCTTGCCGCAACGGGAAGGGTTCGGATGATGATTCTTGAACCCGGCGCCGTTGCTGCCGGCGCAAGGGTTGAGATGAAAAACATGTGAACGGCGGGATGAGGCAGGATGATCTCCTATTGCGGCATCGATTGCAAAAAATGCGAGAGTTATCTGGCCACTCAAGCGGACAATGACGTTGCGCGAAAAAAGATCGCGGAAAAATGCCTTGTCCGATTTGATGTAACCCTCGACCCGAAAGAGATAAACTGCAATGGGTGCAAATCCGACGACGTTAAATGCGCTTTCGCATCAACCATTTGCGAAATCAGAAGATGCAATATTGAAAGATCTCATCCCCATTGCGCTGCTTGCGGAGAATACCCATGCAAGAAACTCGAAAGAATCATCGAAACAGCGCCTGCCATTGGAACGGCGCTCGAGGCGCTTCGGTAGTTTCCATCCATAAATGGTCCATTTGGTGAAATGAACCAGCGCTCACTATTATTGGGAACCGGCGTTTTTGCCTTTACCTGGGTGGTATCCGCATGGGAAACACCGCTTCAGAAGGTCTGGCCGGTGGTCGTGGCGCTGGCGCTGGTGGTCATCACCCGAAGAGCCTTCTGGGGCCTTCTGATCGGTGCCTTTGCAGGCTCTGTCATCCTCTGCAACGGAAATCCGTGGCAGGCTTATCTGGATCTTTTTGGACGTCATCTGGCACCGAGTCTTAACAGCACATGGAAAATGGGCGCCATTCTCTTCACACTGGTCTTGGGCGGGTTTGCCGCCGTGCTCAATGGGGGCACCGGATTCAGGGCCATGCTCCATTTCCTTGTGGGCAAAAGAGAAAACGCCCCCGGGCGCTTTCAGGCCGCCGCCGCGGGACTCGGCATGATTTGTTTTTTTGACGGGCTGGCCAACAGCATGCTGGTGGGCCGTGTCTGTAAGGATATGGCAATAAAGTGCGGCGTATCCCGTGTAAAACTGGCCTATATTGTAGATTCCACCTCTTCTGCCGTGGCCTGTGTTGCATTTGTCTCCACATGGATCGCCTACCAGTTGAGCATGATCAAAGAGGGTTTCCGGCTTGCCGGTCGCCATGTCAATCCCTATGGGATCTTTATGGAATCAATCCCCTTCAATTTCTACTGCTGGTTTACCCTGGTGATGCTCTTTGTCTCAATTTTCAGGCGGTTCAATCCCGGCCCCATGAATGTTTTTGAAAAGGACGCCTTGGACTCAAGAGAGCCCATGACGGAGAAGCCGGCACCCAAAACCCGAGCGGGCACGGGAATCCATTCGGTGTTCATTCCCCTCATCGCCCTCATCATAATGTTCTTTTTCGGTTTCTATATATTTGGAAGCCCTGATCCAAAATGGCCCGTCACTTTTCAAAAGGTCACCATCGCCTTCGGCTCCGATGCAGGACCTCTGGTGCTGGTACTATCCGGCCTCATGGCATCATGTATCGCCATACTCCTTTTTCCGCCCGGGGAAGGCCAACGACTCTATTCGGGGCTGCTGGCTTTTAAAGACGGTGTACAATCCCTGATCGGTCCCGTCTTCATACTGGTGGGGGCCTGGATCATCGGAAGTGTCCTGGGGGCGTTAAAAACGGCGGAGTTTCTTTCCTCGCTGGTGTTAAAAACCGAAACCACCCTTTTCATACCCTGTTTGATATTTGTCACCGGTTCGCTGATCTCCTTTTCCACCGGAACCAGTTGGGGAACCATGGGGATCCTTTTTCCCCTGGCAATCCCCATTGCCGCGGCGGCGTGCGGGGCGGCGGATCCCCCGTGGCAGGAATCCTACCTGCGGATTTCAGTGGCGGCGGTATTCAGCGGTGCGGTTTTCGGTGATCACTGTTCTCCTTTCAGTGATACGACCATCGTTTCATCCATTTCCTGTGGCGTGGAGCCCCATGACCACATTCGAACACAGATCCCCTTTGCACTGATCACCGCGGTGATCGCCATATTTTTCGGATTTCTGCCCGCTACCCTGGGTTCCCCCCCATTGCTGCTACTCCTTTTGGGTGCTTTGTTTCTCACGTTTCTGCCCACCGTACTGCGTCGCTTTTGGGTGTGACAAGGGATATCAAACCGTGATGGTCCTTGCGATCACGGACCATTTGAGATAACCTTTATCGCCCCATTAACCGAACTCATACAAGAAGACGTTAGAAACGAATCATGAGCGCAACTAAAACCAATCCTTGCGAGAATTGCGGTATCTGCTGTCTTAATTTTTCACTGCCCCCCTTTGATGCCAATGAAATGGTAAGGTCGCCAGATGCCCTTATTAAAGAAATCGACGCTTATGCCCGTAGCGCCCGCTATCGGGATGCCCATCCCTGCCTCTGGCTGGATCTCGTTTCCGGGAAGTGCAAACATCACCGGGTACGTCCGGTCCTTTGCCGGTGGTTTCAGCCGGGATGTGAAGCATGCAACGGACTTCGAATCAAAGCCGGTCTTCCCAGTTTGTGACCGGGTTGGGAGATGAACCATGAAGCTCAAAACGAAGATATTGACATGCCTGCTTCTCTTGGCCCTCATTGACACCGTCATTCCGGTGCCCCTGACGGCAATCCTCATGATCTACGTCCTTTATGAAAGACCCATATGGTTCGAAAATCTGGTAAATGACATCTACAATCCTTAACCGATTTCAGGAAAGTGAAAGCCCCATGAAACCACATGTTATAAGACCTGAGGAATCGCAGGAATACTACTTTGAAGAAGGGTGCCATATTCTTGAGTTGTCCAACTCGTCAAATGACCCCGGGCTATCAATCGCCCGTGCCCGGGTAGCTCCCGGACAGGCGACGAAACTTCATCAACTGGCAGATATTGTTGAGCGATATGTCATTTTGCAGGGTGAGGGGCGTGTGGCGCTATCGAACAATCATTTCCAGAGAGTCGTCCGGGGAGATGTGGTGATCATCCCACCTGATTGTCCCCAGCAAATCCAAAACATGGGAGAGACCGACCTGATATTTCTGGCAATCTGCACACCGAGATTCATCCGAGAAAAATATACGGAAATCGAGATGAAGATTGCCGAGTCTCCCTTTTGAGGGGGCCGCAAGGAACCGATTGACAAAGTGAGCATTGAGATTCCAGCGGACTTGCTGTATAAGAACCGTTGCAACCGGCTGACTTCGCCCTATGCATCAACCGGCGTTATGACGAATTCCAGGCGTATAAATCACTTATTTTTCGGGAGCGGTCAAAAATGGCGGACAGCACTCAAAAGAAAACAAAAGGAAGGTGCCTTTGCGGCCAGGTTCAATTTGAGATTTCAGGGAAACTGCGAAATGTGGTGAACTGCCACTGTTCGAAATGCCGAAAATTTACCGGCAATTATGGTGCATATACCAGCGTAAAAGTAGAAAATCTCAAGATTACAGTGGATAAGGCTTTGAAATGGTATAAATCACCCACGGATGAGACGCCCAATGTACATCGCGGTTTCTGCTCGGAATGCGGTTCTTCCCTTTTCTGGCATCCAAAAGAGAGGCCTGACATTGCGGTCACCGCAGGCTCCCTGGAAGAACCGACCGGTTTGAAAACCATTGGTCATATCTGGTGCAGTCAACTGCCCGATTTCTATGAAATTTCGGATGCGCTCCCAAGATTCGAGCAGAGATGGAAGAAATAGACCTACCCAATACATGAACACTCTTTATCAGAAACAACCGTAGAGAAGAATCGGGTTATCTGCCATGAAGGATTTCACACTAACCACTACCCTGCTCTTTACGGCTCACTGGCTCATCGTCATCGGGCTCTCCATCCGTGTCATTATGAGGCGCCGGCCCGTGGGCGTCTCCCTTGCATGGCTGGCGGTCATATTCAGTGTTCCCTTCGTGGGTGCGGTTTTCTATTTCTTTATCGGTGAAAGCCGCATCGGAGACCAGTATCTGGCCAGGGCGGCAAAGATTCATGATCTATACCTGAGCTGGCAATCAACCCTGCAAAGGAGGGCTTCACAGCAAAAGTCACCTGCCGTGCGGGTTGCCGTAAGGGCACTTCAGGCCCATGCTGAGAAAGTGGTCGGCTTCCCCGCCATGAGAAACAACATGCTGCATCTCATGGACCGTTTTGAAACGGTGTTCCAATCGATCATAGAAGATATCGACGGCGCCCGAAGTACTTGCCATCTGGAGTTCTACATATGGACCATCGGCGGCAAAGCCGACGAAGTGGCGGAGGCATTGATTCGGGCCTCGGAAAGAGGCGTCATTTGCCGCATATTGGTGGATGCCGTTGGCAGCAAGGAGTTCTTGAGAAGTAAAGTGGCCCGACGCCTTCGAAGCGCCGGCATCCGCGTTGTGGCCTCACTGCCGGTCGGCCCCTTGCGCATGCTTATGACCCGGGCCGATTTGCGCAACCACAGGAAGATCATCGTCATCGACGGTGAAATCGGCTACACCGGAAGCCAAAATCTGGTGGACCCCCGTTTTTTCAAACAAAACCGAGGGGTGGGCCAATGGATTGATGCCATGGTTCGAATGGAAGGTCCCAGCGTTGAAGCCCTTGCAGGCACTTTCATGGAGGACTGGGAACTGGATACGGGAGAAGGGCTCAAGGCGCTTGAAGAAACGAGCGATGTCCGTTCCATTCCCGAAAAGGGGACAATTCCGGTTCAGGTGGTCCCTTCCGGACCGGCCATCAGGCCTGAAGTCATCCATCAACTTCTCTTAACAACCATCTATTGCGCACAAAAGAAATTGATTTTGACAACGCCCTACTTCGTTCCGGATGATTCTCTCATGACAGCCCTTATCTCTGCCGCCCACCGCGGCGTGGGTGTTACCATCGTCGTTCCGGCCGAGGTGGATTCACGATTGGTCCACTACGCCAGTCGCTCCCTCTTTGACAATCTGTTGAGCGCGGGTGTCACCATTGCGGCTTTTAGCGGGGGCCTGTTGCATACCAAATCCATTACCGTTGATGATGAGATCTGTGTGTTCGGCACGGTCAACCTTGACATGCGCAGCCTCTGGCTTAACTTTGAAATCTCCCTTTTTATATATGATCTCGCATTTACCCAGCAGGTACGGGGAATGCAGATGATGTATGTTCAACAGTCGCGTCTCCTCAACCTGACGGAATGGCGGCGACGTTCCGTCATACAGAAATTCGCGGAAAACGCGGCGCAACTCGTTGGGCCGCTCTTATAGTGCTTAAAGGCTACATTTTTTAAATGGAGATATCACCTAAAAAAGGAGGAATAAGTTGGGAAACAAAAAGAGTATTTTAGAAAAAGGGGCGCTCATTCAGAGAGACAGGGAAACTTACGCCATTGTACCTGATATCAAGGGTGGCCTCTGCACCCCTGAAATCCTGCGAAAAATCGCCGACATCGGGGAGAAATATGAACTGGCGGCCATTAAACTGACCAGCGCCGCCAGAATCGCCCTTGTGGGTATCAAGGAAGAAGATATTGACCCCATCTGGGAAGAGCTGGGAATGAAATCGGCAAACCCCGTCGGGCTGTGCGTCCGCAGTGTTAAACTATGTCCAGGGACCACCTTCTGTACATTGGGCCAGCAGGATGCCGTCGGCGTCGGCATCAAACTGGACGAAATGTACTGCGGTATGGAACTCCCGAGCAAATTCAAAATGGGGGTTTCCGGGTGTCTCAACTGCTGCTCCGAGTCCTACATCAAGGACTTGGGCCTCATCGGCACAAAGAAAGGATGGAAAGTCGTGGTGGGTGGAAACGCGGCATCCAAACCCTCACTGGCACAACCGGTGGCAGAGGGACTCACCGATGAGGAAGCCATGGCCACCGTTGATAAGATCATGAACTGGTACAAGGACTATCCAAAACGGCACCGCCTTAACAAGGTGATCGATGACATTGGTTTGGATCAGTTCAAAAAGGAAGTAAATCTTTAAACGGAAGAGCCGCCGCGGAATACCAAAAAATGGTATTCCGCAGCGCAAAACCCTTTGGGAAAAAAGAGCAGTTGAGTGGTAGAGAGGCGAAAGGGTCCTATGGCATACCCGGTCCCCATGTGCATCTGGCGAACGCTCCTTTGCCTCTTATGTTTGCTTCTTGCCGTTCCGGGCGCTCAGAGCTTCGGACTTGCCCCCCAAAAATCTGCATCAGCCGCCGGGATCACCTATTACGTGGACCCCGATGGAAATGACGAAAATGACGGATCAGAGGCAAACCCCTTTAAAACCATCGCCCATGCGGCAAGCATGGTTGTTGCCGGAGACACTGTTCTGATCAACCCCGGCAATTATGAGGTCTCACGGCAGATCAGCATCACCACCTCCGGTACGGATTCAAACCCCATTACATTCAAGGGTAACGGCACCGGCGTGGTGGTTGACCTGAGAACCTATGACGGCAGAAATGGCCTGGAAATCTATTTTGCCGACTACATCGTCATTGACAACTTGACGGTTTATGCCTCCCTTGATCCCAACAGCCGCGGCATTCGATTAACCCATGCCACAGGTTGCATCATTTCAAATAACCGTGTTTCGGGAGCAAACCATGCCAATCTTTTCTGCTCCCAGAGCGATTGCGTGACATTCCTGAACAATGAGGCAAAAGAAGGATTCATCGGCATTTACGTGGCGGACAGCTCCGATTACCCGACCATCAGTGGCAACCGGCTTCACAACAATTCGGCGATCGGGCTTCATATGAACGGTGACATCAATTCAGGGGGTGACGGCACCATCAGCCATGCCATGGTGGACGGAAACATGGTTTACGAAAATGATGCCACCGGCATCAACCTGGACGGCGTCACGCTCTCCACCTTTCAAAACAATCTCTTATATGACAACAAGTTACGTGGCATGGCTTTTTTCTGGCAGGACGGCGCCGTCCCTTCAAATGATAACCAGGCCATCCAGAACACCATCATCACCCCAAAGGACGCTTACTACGGGATCGGCCTGAATTATGGTGCCATCCGCAACAGTTTCTACAACAATATTGTCCTGACCGAAGGATCGGTTCCGAGCTTTTCTTCCACCAGTGCCATCGGCGATCTTGAAATAACATCCAATTTCAACCTCCTCCCCGATCAGGGAGCGGTGGTGGAGACCGTTAGCGGTTTGTACACCCTATCCCAATGGCAGGCCCTGGGTTACGACACCCAATCGTTTACAGGGACCATCAGCGAGACCTTCCAGGCCCCGGACCAAAACGATTTTCAGCTGAAAAACGGAAGCCCCGCCATCGATGCCGGCACCATGGGTCACACCTGCACACCGGACATCGTGGGTAACACAAGACCGTCCGGCAGGGCACCGGACATGGGCGCTTATGAATTTGAAACGGTCATATATATTTCACCGGACGGCTATTGCTGCGGGTTTATCCCCTGCTACTCCCGCATTCAGGAAGGATTTGACTGGGAGGGAGGTATCAACTACACAATAAAGACCAGGGCAGGGACATATGCTGAGGACCTCTCTCTCAGTAGCAGCAGGCATATTGATTTTAAGGGGGGATGGGACGAAACCTTTACAGACCGAATATCCGCTTCCACCATCAGATCTCTTGAGATATTGAACGGCTCTATTTCGAGCCAAAACCTGACCATTCAACAAGGCATTCTCCCTTAAAACCAATCGCCGTATATGCAAGAGACCAGGACAACCAAAACGTTTATGAAAATCCGCTCCTTTCTGGTGCAGTCACTTATCGTGATTCTGATAACACTGCTCCTGGGAGAAATCGCATTACGGATATACGATCATTACAGGCCATCCTTTGTCTTTTACAGCGGAACCTATAACCGATTCCGGGGAAAGCCTTTTGCGGCGGATTGGGATTTCAATTTGAATTCCCATGGGTTCAAGGACGAAGAATTTGATTCCACAAAAAAACAGGGGTTTACCGAATTCTGGCAATCGGCGACTCTTTTGCTTACGGCGTCGTACCCTATGATTTCAATTATCTGACCTTGATAGAATTACGACTTTATGGGAAGGACATGCCCGTTGAAGTTTACAATATGGGAATCCCGGGTATCGGACCGAAGGACTATCTATCCCTGTTTGTAAAAGAAGGGTTGGCTTATGAACCGGACATGCTGTTGTTGAGCTTTTTCATTGGAAATGATTTTAAGGAGAGCGAAAAGAGAAAACTCCATGAGTATTCCCATGTTTTTTCCCTGCTCCATTACCTTATCAACTTTGAGCCCCAATTGGAGGGGAGAACCTACCACGGAAGGGCCAGCTATTGCGACGATTGTCCCAACTTCAGCAGGGACCGGTATTTGGAGATCGAAAGCAAACGAAGCGGCATCTATCTGAAAGGAAATGAGCGTTTTCAGGATATACTTGGACGGGCCTTGTATTATTTGGGGGAGATCCATAACATATGTGTCAACAAGGGGATAAAACTGGTGGTGGTCATCATTCCGGACGAAATACAAATAAACGCGGCGCTTCTAAGAGATGTTCAGGCCCAATATTTTTCTGATGTGGCAAAGGATCACTGGGATATGACCCTTCCCAATAGAAGGCTCTCAGAAGCGCTCCACAAACTTCACATTGACTACATCGACCTGTATCAATACTACGCCGTGGAATCACCCATCAGGCTTTATCGGCCCCAAGACAGCCATTGGAACATTGCGGGGAACCAATTGGCCGCTCATGTGATCAGCGGGAAAATCAGAGGCCATTTGAAAGACTAAACAGTCCTTTTTTTTGGAACAGGACTGGCGACCTCCATTCACGGAAAGGTTTTCGGTTTGAACATACTGGGTATTTCCTGTTTTTATCATGATAGCGCGGCTTGTCTCCTGAAAGACGGAATGATCATTGCGGCGGCCCAGGAAGAGCGCTTTACGAGAAAAAAGCACGACCCCAGGTTTCCCAAAAACGCCATCCGGTATTGCCTGAAGGAGGGGGGCATTGCGGTGGAAGACCTTGACCACGTGGCCTTTTATGACAAGCCGATTCTGACCTTTGAACGCCTGCTTATGAGTTATCTTTCCGTGGCGCCCCTGGGGCTAAAATCCTGGCTGGAAGCCATTCCCCTGTGGCTGGGGAAAAAGCTCCATGTTCCCAAAGTGGTTCACAAGGAAATCGGCTATGACAAAGAAGTCCTGTTCACGGAACATCACGAATCCCATGCGGCATCGGCGTTTTATCCCTCTCCTTTTGACGAGGCCGCCATCTTAACCATTGACGGGGTGGGGGAATGGGCCACCGCCAGCTACGGCATGGGCCGCGGAAATGACATCTTACTTCAAAGAGAACTTCATTTTCCGAATTCTGTGGGATTGCTCTATTCGGCTTTCACCTATTTTACCGGCTTTAGAGTCAATTCGGGCGAATACAAACTGATGGGTCTCGCCCCTTACGGTCAGCCCCGTTACAAAGACGTGATCTTGTCCGAGATCGTGGATCTGAAAGAGGATGGGTCCATTCAACTCAATATGGCGTATTTCAGTTTCCTGGGAGGCCTGCGGATGACCAATCGCCGGTTTTCAAGGCTTTTCGGCGGTCCTCCCCGCAAGCCGGAGGCGGAAATCACCCGAAGGGAAATGGATCTGGCGGCCAGCATTCAAGCAGTCACCGAAGAAATCATCCTCAGAATGGCGGAACAGGTCCACAAAGATACGCAACAACAGCGACTCTGTTTGGCCGGCGGTGTGGCCCTCAATTGTGTGGCAAACGGAAAGCTGTTGCGTGAAGGCAAATTCCAGGAGATCTGGATACAACCGGCGGCAGGGGATGCAGGCGGGGCTTTGGGAGCCGCCCTCTCCGTGTGGCACCGATATCTGGGAAAAGAAAGAACCGACCCGGAACAGGGCCATCATCTCAGGTCCCCTTATCTTGGGCCCCGCTTTTCAAATGAGACCATTAGGGCCTACCTTCTAAAAAACGGCTATCCCTTTGTTGAACTGGCGCCCGAAACAAGGGCAGAAACCATTGCCAGGTGCATTGCCCAAGGCAAAATCGTCGGGTATTTGGCCGGAAGGATGGAATTCGGCCCCAGGGCCCTGGGCGCTCGAAGCATCCTTGGGGATGCACGGAGCGAGACCATCCAGAAGGTAATGAATCTCAAAATAAAATACCGGGAGTCTTTCAGGCCTTTCGCTCCCTCCGTCCTGGAAGAGAGGGCATCGGACTATTTCAACATAAAAACCAAAAGTCCCTATATGCTGCTCACAGCCCTCGTAAAAGAGGAAAGACGGCTGCCTCAGCCTTCAGGGGCAGACATGCCGATGCTGGAACGCCTGAAAGTCAAAAGAAGCGACATCCCCGCGGTGACGCATTTGGACTACTCCGCCCGGCTTCAAACCGTCAACAACCAGGACAAAGGGGACTACTACCAGGTCATTGCGGAAGTTGAAAAGCTGACCGGTTGTGCGGTGATCGTCAATACCAGTTTCAATGTGAGAGGAGAGCCGATCGTGTGCACGCCCCAGGATGCCTATCGCTGTTTCATGAGAACGGAAATGGATGTCCTGATCATGGAGGACTGCATGTTGATCAAGGAAGATCAGCCCCTTTTGGAAGAAGATGGAGACTGGAGGGAAACCCTTGAACTCGACTGACAAAAAGGAGATTCGAAAATTCGGGGTTATTTCCTTTTTCTTTTTCGGATGTTTGTGCGCCTTGGGACTCTGGTTCAAGAAGCCCGTTCCCACGGTTCTGTTCGGATTTCTTTCATGCCTTGGGCTTGGATTTATGTCGCTGCCCAACGCCTTTCGTCCCGTTTACAGGGGTTGGCTCAAGATATCCCGATTCATGGGCAAACTCATCACGACAGTGATGCTCACCCTGGCCTATTACCTGGTGATGACACCTTCCGCACTGATCAAGCGCCTGTTCGGCGGATGTCCCATCCCCATGAAATTTGACCGAAAGGCTTCCACATACTGGGTGGACCGATCGGAACCGATGCAGCCAAAAGAAAGATTTTTAAAACGATATTAAGGAGATACACACTTGCCCCATCAATCCATATTCAGAGAATTCTGGGAGTTTCTGCGAATCCGAAAACGCTACTGGCTTTTGCCCATCCTGCTCACCCTGGCCCTCTTCGGTGCCTTGATTGTCTTTACCGAAGGTAGCGCCGTGGCCCCTTTCATCTATGCGCTCTTTTAGCCAGGCCTTCCGGTGATCAGGGGAACACCTTGGTATCCACCATGATTTTCATGTGAACCAACGTTTTTTTCGGCTCTCCTGAATTTCCGCGTCTATCTCCAGCAGATCCGGCGGATCGGTCAACGCCTTCTGCCGAGCCCCCGTCACTGCCGTTGAGAATTTGGCCCGTCGTATCTCTTTAAGGGATCTCTCAACGTTTTCAGGTGGAATACCAATGATGAGTGCAAACGGCTGCCCGTTTTTTGTCAGAATCAACTCGCCCTCTTTTTCGAGCCTCTCACGCAAGAACCGTGTTTTCTTTAAATCCTTTACGGCCAAATAGCTCATAATCAGCTCCCTTTTTAAGGCATAATAATCTCTTTATATGCCAAGATATCTGTTGTGTAAACAAGAGACTATCTTTGCTGGCAGTGCGCCCACCTCCCAACATCGCTAACAGATACCTTTGACGGATTATGTGAGTAAAGATCCTTTGTCGATACTCTTGAAGACGGCTTTTCGGCTTGTGCGGCAGAGTCACTTCAACAACTACGGATTCAATAGCCGGCAAGAGTTATGCCTTGCGGGAATATTCGGCATTCTTCAGTCTTGGCATCTCTTGGAGTTCCCTGAGGGAGTCTTAACCTGTCAAAACCTTTGAAAGCTTGTTGACTTCCATGGTGACTTGCGGGGTTATTTTCAAGTCATTGGCAAAAACAGGATGAATAGGAAACTAGAACAGTAAAAAGGTCCGGCTCATCCGTTCTTGTTCCCGGTTGGATCGGTCCGGCCCCTGAAAACTGCCAGAGGTGATGCAAATGGATCTTGCCGTAACGCCAATGGCTTGGGCCAACTCCGGGATGGTGATGCGCTGGTTTGTTTCAACGAGTTGAAGAATTTCCTTGCGTTGGGATTATTTTGGAACAATCAACGGTTTCAAGAAAGCTGTGAAAAAGCCGTCACCGCCCCAGGTTGTACTGCTTGATCTTCTTATGGAGGTTGCTGCGTTCAATGCCGATGGCTTCGGCGGTCTGGGAAATGTTGCCGTTGTACTCGTTCAGTTTCTCCTCAATAAAAGCCTTTTCAAAGGCCCCTTTTGCCTCTTTGAGGCTATTCGAACCAAAATCCCATTCCATTCCCGGACGCACGCTTTTGGCCTTTCTGTTGAACGGTGCCGGAATGTCTTTTGGGGTGATGACATCGCTTTGGGTCATGATCATCAGTCTTTCGATGAGGTTCTTCAATTCCCGCACATTGCCGGGCCATTCATATTTCTGAAGGAGTTCAAGGGTTTCGGGTAGAAACGCCTTGGGTTCCACTTTGGCACTCAGGGCAAATTCGGAAACGAATTCATTTATGAGGTCGGGAATATCGTCCGCCCGTTCCCTCAAGGAAGGGACCCGCATGGGGATCACGTTCAGTCTGAAATAGAGATCCTCCCTGAAATTTCCTTTTTCGATCTCTTTTTCCAGATCCTTATTGGTGGCGGCGATCACACGCACATCCACTTCAATGGTCTTTGTCCCGCCGACCCTTTCGAACTTCTGCTCCTGTAGAATTCGAAGGGTTTTGGACTGGGCTTTCAGGCTCATGTCGCCGATTTCATCCAAAAAAATGGTCCCTTCGTGCGCTGCGTCGAATTTCCCCTTCCGCATGGTGGAAGCACCGGTGAAAGCGCCCTTTTCGTGCCCGAAAAGTTCGCTTTCAATGAGATCTTCGGGAATGGCGGCGCAATTGACCTCTATCATGGGATTTGAGTTTCGGTGGCTCAACCGATGAATGGTGTGGGCAACAAGCTCTTTTCCGGTGCCGTTTTCCCCGGAAATGAGAATCCAGGCATTGGTGGGGGCAACGATCCGTATCTGTTCTTTCAACTCTGCCATGGTCTTGCTTTTTCCAACAATGTTGTGCTTCTTCATCTCCTTTTCTTTGAGGAAATGAATCTCTTGGGCAAGACGGGAATGGGCCAGGGCGTTGTTGATGGCAAGGAGCAGTTTTTCAAGCGACAACGGCTTCTCTATGTAATCGTAGGCCCCTACTTTGGTGGCCTTGACGGCGGTTTCAATATTTCCGTGCCCGGACATCATGATCACCTGCAGGGTGGGGTACTGGTCTTTTATCCGTTCCAGGGTCTCAATGCCGTCCATACCCGACATCCATATGTCCAATAGGACCAGATCCGGCATGGTCTCCTCGATCTTCTCCAAGGCCTCGTGGCCGCTTTCGGCAATGGCCACCTCAAATCCCTCGTCACCAAGAATCCCCTCCAAGGACTGGAGAATACTGGTCTCGTCATCGACCACAAGAATTGTTCTGGACATTCTTCTTACTCCCCCATATCCCAACGGCGGGCCATGCCCGCAACGCAGTATCGTCTTAGAAGCTCAAAGGTGAAAGCCTAAGAACCCATCATATCGGCGGCGATTTGAGCGGTCCTTGCGGATGCCCCGCCCCTGCCGAGACGCTCCTTCACCGTTTGGAGCTTGGCGATGGTTCGCCGGCGCAATTCCTTGTCCTTGAGAAAGCTTCCGCCTGCCATGGCCAGTTTTTCAGGGGTCAAATCGTGTTGAATCAATTCCGGCGCCACGCCCTCGCCTGCCACCAGATTGACCAACCCCAGGTAAGGAACTTTAATCACGCGTTTTCCGATTTCATAGGTGAGGTTCTTCACTTTGTATACCACCACCATTGGAACGGTCATTATGGCGGCATCCAGGGTGGCGGTGCCCGAAGTCACAAACGCCAGGTGACATGTGTTTAGCGAAGCGTAAATGCCCTTACGACTGACGTCAATATTGAGTGTTGTGTTTTTTAAGAATCGCGAAACCCATTCGGGTGAAACGGTTTCCGCCAGCGGCAGAATAAAGCGGATCCCGGGATACTCGCGCTCAAGGATCTCACCCGCTTTGATCATGGCCGGCAGAAGGGTCGAAATCTCTTCCCTTCTGCTGCCGGGTACCAGCCCCACAACCGGATGGCGGATGTGGGATTGGGATTTTCGGATTGCGGGTCGAAGGTTCCCTTCTCTTCTTTCAAAAGCATCCATGATGGGATGCCCCACATAGATGACATCAATGCCGCTTTTTGCAAAAAAGGGTTCCTCAAAGGGGAGAATAACAGCCATCTTATCCACCCTCTTGGCAATTTTCTTGACCCTACCGCGCCGCCATGCCCAGACTTGCGGACTGATGTAGTAAAGCACCGGCGTTTTAAATCGCTTGCCGATGCGCGCCATTTGAAGGTTGAAACCAGGATAGTCGATCAGTATCAAAAGGTCAGGGGAATAGTTTGTCAAAATGGATTTTAAAACATTGGCAGCCTTTACATGGGTGTGAAATTTCGAAAGAACCCCTGCCAACCCCACCACTGCCAGGTCGGCCGCGGAAACAAAACATCTGACACCCTCCGCGGCCATTTGATCACCACCGATTCCGCAAAACACGGCATCGGGACATATGCGTTTCATGGCACGGACCAGGTTGGCACCATGCAAGTCGCCGGAGGCCTCTCCCGCCACCAGAAGGATCAGTTTGCGATCCCTCCTATTTGCATATGGGTTCGAAATTCTGACAGCCTCGTTCAATCTGATGGATGATACTCAAGGCGACACTCAAGGCATTCCGACCGTCCTCGCCCGTCACCACGGGCTCGGAACCGTTTCGAACGGAGAGCACAAAGGAGGAAATCTCATCGGCCAGGGGATCACTCCCCCCGTACTTCTGTTTCGCTGTGGCCACCTGTGGAAAGTCATTGGCGTCTTTGTTCTCGGGATCGAGTTTGATGGCGGTGAGTTGGCGTTTTCCGCAATCCGCGGAAAAATAGGCGTCGGGCTGGAATACTCTGATTTTCCTGAGCATCTTTCCTGAAACGCGGCTGGCCGTCAGATTCCCCACCGTGCCGTCTTCAAAAATGAGGCGAACATTGGCGATGTCGGTCTTGTCAGTTATCACCGGCATCCCAACCGCGTGCACTTCCTTTACTTTGCTTTGAACCAGATGGAGAATGATATCAAGATCATGAATCATGAGATCGAGCACCACGTCCACATCCAGGCCCCGGGTCGTAAAGAGGTTCATTCGGTGCGATTCCAGAAACACCGGGGCCTTAAGCAGGGGCTCCAACTGCTTGATGGCCGGATTGAACCGCTCCACCAGCCCTACCTGCAGCACCAGGTTCCGTTCACGGGCCATGCGGATCAATTCATCCGCTTCTTTCAGGTCATAGGTAATCGGCTTTTCAATGAGCATGTGAACATCACTGGCCAGAACATCCTTGGCCACTTCGAAATGCATCTCAGTGGTCACTGCCAGGCTCACCGCATCCACCTGTGACAGGATCCTTGCGTGATCATTGTGCGCGACGGTATTGTACCGGTCCGCAATTTCCGCCGCGCGCCTTTTGTCCACATCCACAACGCCGACCAGTTCAACGTCCGGCAGGGCCTTGTACTTCTGAACGTGATATTCTCCCAGGTGACCCACACCGATCACCGCCACCTTAAGTCTATCCTTTTTCAAATGTCTCTCCTCGATCGCTTTCAATTGCCACCACCGCGATCTTTTCCCTGTCCGCCGTAGCCAGCATCAGAGCCCTGTCAAACATGAGTGTCCGGCCGGCTTCCACGGCCAGAACCGCGGCTTTGACCCGTATCATGGTGGAAATGGTCTCCATCCCCACGCACGGCACGTCAAAACGAAGATCCTGTTTGGGCTTGCTGACCTTTACAACCACGGCCTTTTCCCTTGCAAGGCCCCCTCCGCGAAGGATCGTGGCATCGGTCCCGTCAATGGCTTCAAGTGCCAAAACGGTTTTTTTTCTCACCACGACACTCTGCCCGATATCGAGTTTACCCAACTCCTTGGCGATCTTCCACCCAAAATGGATATCCGCCCATTCATTCCTGTTGGGGCGGCGTTTGGTCAAACACCCTTCCGGTGCCAAAAGATCGGGAAGGAACAGGGTTGAACTGACAATTTCAATGCCTTCCTTGGCAAATTCGGCGGTTACGGAACGGAGGATGTCATCATCATGAAAGATCGCCAGTTTGCTCATGATGGCAAGCCCCTTCAGATCGGGGCGCATTTCAAACATCTTTTTCTTGGTGATGGAACCTGCCATCAACGCCTTGCTGACACCGAACCTATGAAACGTCTTGATGAGTTGACCCAACTGTCCCAGTCTGATCCATACGATCTCATCCACCTTTTCCGTAAGGGTGGACTCGGTCTCCCCATGGTGGGCCACCGCCACAACGCGCTTTCCCTGTTTTCTGGCCGCTTCGGCCACCAGCAACGGAAATTGCCCGCCACCGGCGATGATTCCGATGGCTTCGTCCCGGGTCCGGATCACCGAATCACCCCCCGTTTTGAATCGGTCAGGAAATCGAGGAGCACCTGGAGCTCGGGAATCATCACAAGTTCCTCTTTGACCTCTAAAATACCCGTATCCAGCCGTTTGTTCTCTCTAAACAGGATTCGATAGGCTTTCTTCAGTATATCGATGGTTTCCTGGGAGAACCCTCTTCTTTTGAGACCCTTCTGATTGACACCGTAAAGCTTGGCCCTCGGACCGGCGGTGATCATGTAAGGGGGGACATCCCGATCAATGCCCGCCTTGGCCCCAAGAAAAGCGTGAGCGCCGATTCTCACAAACTGCTGGACCGCCAGAAAGGCATTCAGAATGGCATACTCGCCGATGTGGGTATGCCCGCCCAATGTGGCGCCGTTTCCCAGAATCACATGATCCGAAAGGCGACAGTCATGGGCCACGTGGGAATAGGCCATCAAATAGTTGTGGTTTCCGATGACCGTTTCCCATTCCTCCTTGGTGGTGGCGCGATTGATGGTGACATATTCTCTGATGACATTGTCATCTCCCATGAGAAGCCGTGTCTCCTCATCCCCGTACCCCACGTCCTGGGGCGGCGTGCCGATGGAGGAAAAGGGGTAAAAGCGGTTTCGCCGGCCGATGGTTGTATGTCCTTCGATGGCCACGTGGGCCCCGATCTCGGTATCGGGCCCGATGCTCACGTGCTCTCCCACACTGCTGAAGGGGCCTATTTTAACCCCTGAAGCAATCTTCGCCGTGGGGCTGACGGCGGCGGAGGGATGGATTTCCATGGATTCAGCCAATGGTCGCCACCAGGACCGCTTCTGCCGCCAGTTTCCCGTCCACAAAAGCCTTTCCCGCCACCTTCCATACTTTTGACCCCTTTCTGAGGGGCATAATTTCAAACCGGATCTGATCACCGGGCACCACCGGCCTTCGGAATTTCACCTTGTCCATGGCCACAAACCGTACGGGGTCAGGGTCCTCCTTTTCCAGAACTTCGGGGATTGAAAGTCTTGCAAGAATACCGCCCACCTGGGCCATGGCTTCGATGATGAGCACTCCCGGCATAATGGGTTCGTCCGGAAAATGACCCTGGAAAAAGGGCTCATTGGCGGTGACGTTTTTGATCCCCACAACCCTTTCATTCAATTCAAGCTCAACGATCCTGTCCACCAGCAAAAAGGGGTAGCGGTGGGGAAGAATTTTCGCGATTTCATGGTATGTCAAGGGAAGTTCCATTTTGTTGATTCCCTCCTTACGATCTTTCGTATCTCGACTCTGTGACGCTTACCCTTCCTCTTTTCCCAACCGGTCTTCCAGTTCTTGAATCCTCTTTTCAAGCCCGCGAAGACGGTCTCTGAATTGGGGCAATCTGGCAACCATCGCGGCGTTTTTGAGGCTTGTGCGATGGCTTATGGCAGGCGTTCCGGAAACGATGGCCCCGGCGGAAATCGATTTTGCCACACCCGACTGAGGACCTATCATGGCACCGTCCCCGATATCGATATGGTCGTTGATGCCCACCTGTCCGCCGATCAATACACCTTGTCCCAACCGAGCACTTCCCGAAATGCCGGCAAGTGCCACAACAATGGAATTTTCACCGATCACCACATTATGGGCAATCTGCACCAAATTGTCGGTCTTGACGCCCTGTTTAATCCATGTCTTTCCAAAAGCGGCCCGGTCAATACAATTGTTGGCCCCTATTTCCACATGGTCGTCTATCTGAACAATTCCGGTCTGGGGTACTTTGATGGATGTGGCGCCGTCCTGTACAAACCCGAATCCATCGCTTCCGATGGTCGTGCCGGCATGGATGATCACATCATTTCCAATGACACAATCCCTTAAAACCGTTACATTGGGATAGAGGATGGTCCGTTTGCCGATCTTTACGCCATTGTCCATGACGACTCCCGGGTAAAGGATGGCACCATCATCAACGACGCAGCCGTCCCCCACATATACGTTGGGAAAGATGGATACGTCTTGTCCCAGCCGGCAATCATGGCCGATAACGGCATCGGCGCTGACGCCCGGATGCCGGCCGGGCGGCTCTGCAAACAACGCAGCTATCTTTGCGTATGCAAGGCCCACATTGGGGGTGACCACCTGGGGTCCTTTGAATTCATCAATTGTTTTTTTAACCAACAGCGCACCCGCCTTTGTGGTCTTGAGACTTTCACTGTAGCGTCGGTCGGAGAAAAAGGAAATCTCCGAGGGGCCGGCGCAATCAAGGGAGTTAATACCTTCCACAACGAAGTCTCGGCCCAGAACGCACGTCCCCTTCACCAATTCCGCAACTTCCGCTAACGGTATTTCCAAGGATTCTCTTCTCCCCAATTACTTCATCCTGTCGTATGCCTTGATCACCTGGGCGGTGATGTCAATGGTCTTATTGTAGTAGACGAGCCCCACGGTCCCCTGTTCCAGAATGACCGTAAAACCTTCTTTCTTTCCGATCTTCTCAACAATTTTTTCAATTTCCTTACCGACTTTTCTGGTGGCTTCAAACTCGGCATCCTTCATTTCCTGGGTCACTTCACCCACCATATACTTGTAATGACGGGTGAGCTTTCCCAATTCCATTTCCTTGTTCTCTTTTGCATCGAGACTCAACATCATGCTCTGCTTCTGCAGCTCTTTTTCCAGTTTTTCAATCTGGGCCCTTTCAGCGTCCAGCTTTTTTTGAAGGGCATTATACTTCCTCTTGAGTTCTTCCCTGATCTTCTGGAAGTTGGCCGATCGCTGTTGAAGACGCTTCATATCCAATACACCGATCTTGATATCAGCGGCCATAACGCCCATTGGCTGCACCTGAAACAGAAATGTCGCTCCCAACAGAATCCAAAAAAACTTTTTCATTTTGTTCCCCTTTCTCTTCGGTTTTTTGAGCAGCAGCAGTTACATTATGCTGCCGATACTAAACTCCCACTTTCCTGAGCTGTCATCCCCAGGGACATCATCCAGTTTCCACCCATACTCCAGTCGAAGGGGTCCCAGGGGCGAAAACCATCTGACGCCGGCGCCCACCGACTTCTTGAGTCCCGTGAAATTATAGGCGTCGGCCGAGTCATTGGTCCAAACATTACCGGCATCAAAAAAGACGATGCCCACCACCCCCTGCTCTTTCAGCACCGGAAAATGGTATTCCACATTGTAGACCATCATCTTTTCACCACCAATGTAATCGTTCGTGTCCGGATCGATGGGCGATATGGTATTGAAATCATACCCGCGGACCGTGTTGATACCGCCCAGGAAGAATTTCTGGTAGGTGGAAAGCTTGCCGCGATCCTGGATGTATCCCGCCCGTCCCTGTATCATAAAGACCGTATTCCAAAACAAGGGGAAAAACCAGGACGATCTCCCCCGGTATTTGGTAAACTGTTCGTCACCGCTGAAGGGTCCCCCCGCATACTGGACGACAAACTCATTGATGGAACCCCGGGTGGTATTAAACGATCGGTCCCTGCTGTCCCGCCTCAAGATCAGCGAAAGACTGCTGGTGACATTATCACCGGTCATATCCTTCAGCACCTGCGACGCGTCGTCCGCCACATCACTGATATTGGAATGATCGTAGGCGTAAAGGAGGGTTCCACGGGTGTATGCGAAGTAGAGGGGCGCGCCGATGGAAACCCTGGTGCCATAACTTGCCCGGGTATATTGCGAATATTCCTGGGTAAACTTATATATGTCAGCACCCAGAGAGAGGCGTGTGTCAAAGAGCCAGGGTTCCAGAAAACGGATATCGAATTCCGTATTCCTTCCACCGATACGGGCAGATGCCGTCAACCGCTGCCCGTAACCCATGAAATTTTCGTCGGAAACCTGGAAGGTCACAAACCCTGAATAGGCGGAGCTGTAGCCGGCACCCACACTGAAGGTCCGGGTCCCCTTTTCTTTCACGTCCACATTCAGGTTCATCAAATCATCACGGCTCCCCTTTTTGGTGTGAAACTGCACATCCTCAAAAAAACCGAGCCGCCTTAGATTCTCGGTGCTTCGCTGCAGCCCCTGTCCGCTGAAATAGTCCCCTTCCATGACTTTCAATTCGCGCCTGATCACCTTGTCCCTGGTGTGCTGGTTTCCGGTGATGGTGATCCGTTCAAAGCGAACCTTGGGGCCCTTGGAGATCTGGTAGGTGACATCCGCCGTATGGTTCTCGTCGTTTTCTTTTACGATGGGCTTGATTTGGGCATAGGCATAGCCCTGGTTCCCGTAGATGTCCTGAAGGCGAATGATGTCTTTTCGAACCGTCTCCCGGTTGAAGACCTTCTCTTCCTTTCCGATGGAAACGTCTTTTAGGAGTTCATCCGCGGGTTCAATGAGATCTCCCGCAACATTTACCTTGTCAACTTCGTATTGGGCCCCCTCATGAATATTGATGGTGACCACAAGCCCTTTGATTTCATCATCATAACGGACTTCGGGATCTCCCACTTTGGCCTTGATGTACCCATTGTTGTGGTAGAAACTGGTAATTTTGTGCGCATCAAATTCCAGCTTCTTCTTATCCAGGATACCGGCCTGGGTGATCCAAGAAAGAAACCATTTGGTGCTGGTCTCCATGATGTCTTCAAGTTCCTCGTCATCATAGGCCTTATTCCCATTAAACTCGATCTTCAGGATATAGACTTTGTCGTTCTCGGTGATGTTGTACTTCAGCATCACCTCGTTGTTGGGAAGCGTCTCGGTGGTCTCTGTTATTTGGGCATTGTAGTAACCCTTCTCCTTGTAGAAATCCTTCAACCGGTTAACGCTCTGATTGACGGCGTTAAAATCAAGTATGGAATACAGGTTAATGCCCAGCTCTTTCTGAAGATCCTCATCATCATATTCATCATTCCCCACAAAGACGATCTTGCCAACCGACGGTTTTTCCACCACATTAAACGTAATCACTTTGCCGGCCGGGCCGTCCGAGACATCCATGGTAACGTCATTAAAGAATCCCATTCTGTAGATATCCCGAAGGTCTTTGTCCAGTTTGTCCAGGTCCAACCGGTCACCGGCCTGGGTTCCAACCACCGCCAGAATAGCCGCCTTTTCAATCCGCCGATTGCCCGTCACGTGAACGGAATCCACCTGGGGAACGCCGGTAATCCGGTCTTCCACGCTCAAAGCGAGACGCTTCACCGACTCCGGTATTTCCTCCAGATCCTCGATCACCTGAAAGATGAAAAACGGCATCTTCTTTCCGGTAACATCAACCACTTTCAGGTCAATGCTCCCCTTGTCGCCGATCTGAGTCATGCTCCCTTTCACGATCCAATCGGCCTTGAAACGATTTCCCAGGCGAACCAATTCCCTGTCCTGGAGGATCTTTGAAAAAACGATGGGGTCTTTGTTAATGGTCTCGGGCGGGATTGTCCCAAAGCCGTTTTGTTTCATTCTGAGCGTCAGCATCTTCTGCAACCCTTCCTGCAAATGAGAGAAGGATTTGGCGGCGTTAATCTGAAACGGCAGGACACAGATGGTCCCTTTTTGCACCTGTGCATCGGTTCTTGAGATCCCCAAGCAGAAAATCAGAAGCGCCAGAAACAATACACGTGCGCAAAAGATCAATGCCCATCTTCCACGATCGTTAACGGAAAACCATTTAACCTCCTCAGTAAGCCTAGCGAATTCGGCCATCAATCAACTCCATTCTTTTCGACATTTTTTCCGCCAGTTTCTGATTGTGGGTTGCAATGACCATGGCAACCCCCGACGCTTCGTTCAAATGAAAAAGCAGTTCAGCAATTTCTTCACCGGTCGCCCAATCCAGATTTCCCGTGGGCTCGTCACCCAGGATCAGTCTGGGATTCATAATCAGGGCTCTCGCAATGGCCACGCGCTGCTGCTCCCCGCCGGAAAGTTCTCCGGCCCGATGGGTCATGCGCTCGGCCAGACCCACATCAGAGAGAACCCTTTCCGCCATCTGAACCGCCCGGTTTTTAGGAATCCTGGCAATAAGCGCCGGCATCATGGCATTTTCCAATGCGTTCAATTCCGGGAGCAAATGGTGAAACTGAAACACAAAACCGATTTCCCTGTTGCGCAAACGGGACAGGCGCCGCTGGTCAATCTCATACATATCAAAGCCGTCGAATTTGACGGTACCGGTCGTGGGCGGCTCCAGGCTTCCCATGATATTGAGCAGGGTCGATTTTCCCACGCCCGACGCTCCGGTGACGGAGAGAGTCTCTCCTGGATAAAGTGCCAGGCTGATCCCTTTCAAAACCTCTATTGTGGCGCCCAGATGAATGAAGGACTTGCTGACACCGTCAAAGGTCAGAATCGGTGAATGAGAGACGTCTTCGGCATTGGAAGTGTTCTCATCAAAAGTGTCATTCATATCGAAAGGACTCCACGGGATTCAACTTGGACGCGTACCACGCCGGATAAAGGGTTGCCAAAAACGAAATAACCACCGCGGCGACGGACACAATGGAAACATCCAGGACCGAAACCTGGACCGGCAGTTTGCTCAGGTAATAAACATCGGATGGAAGGTCAATAAACTGATACCTGGACAACAAATGGCAGAGACCCAGACCCGAAACAAGGCCGGCAATGGTTCCCACCAAACCCACCAGGATGCCCTGAAACATGAAAATGCTCATGATGCTTCTGCCGGAAGCCCCCATGGCCCTCAAAATCGCCACATCACGCGTCTTTTCCATAACCACCATGACCAGCGTACTGATAATGTTCAGGGCACCCACCAGAACAATCATGGTGAGGATGATAAACATGGTCAGTTTCTCAAGTTTCAGTGCCGAAAAAAGAGACCGGTTCATGAGTTTCCAGTCCTTGGTCCAATAGGGATATCCCAGTCTTTTTTGAATCGCCTTTGCCACCACGTCCGACTGGTAGACTTCCCGGACCTTCAGTTCGAGTCCCGTTACGCTGTCACCCAGGGCCAGAAATCGTTGCGCTTCAGCAAGGGAAATATATACCATGGAAGCATCATATTCGTACATGCCCGAGTCAAAAATACCGGTCACCCTGAATTTTTTGGTGTTGGGCGACCGGCCAAGGGGGGTCAATTTACCCTCGGGGGAAATGACCGTCACAAGGCTCCCGGTGGTGGCGCCAATCTGTTTGGCCAGTTCGCTTCCGATGATAATGGCGGGATTATCCTCTTTTGTACCGTTCAGGGACGACAACGACCCTCGCTTGATCATCTTGTCAAAGTCGACCACTTGTGCCGCGCTTTGTGGATCCACGCCTCTTAAGACGGCGCCGGAAACCCTTCCCATATGATTCACCATTACCTGCGTGTAGATGAAGGGGGTAACGGCCACCACGCCATCCATATCCCTGATCTTGTCGGCAACCTGCCGGTAACCGCTGAAGGTCCCGGCCATGTTCAGCACCAGCACATGGGAGTTAACCCCCAGTATTTTGTTCATGAGATCGGATCTGAAGCCGTTCATTACGGAGAGTACCACCACCAGGGCCATGACCCCCACCATTACCCCGAGGATGGAGATAATGGTGATAACGGAAATAAACCGTTGTTTCCGCTTGGCCTTCAGATATCGGATTCCTAAAAACAGCTCGAACATGGCAGGAGAAGGCTACTCCTTTGGCCGCATCTGGGGAAACAGAATCACGTCTCTGATGGAGGGCGAATCGGTGAGCAGCATTACCACCCTGTCAATGCCGATGCCTTCCCCCGCCGTGGGCGGCATGCCATATTCGAGGGCGGTCACATAATCCTCATCCATGAACAATGCCTCTTTGTCGCCGGCATCCCTCAATGCCACCTGACTTTCAAATCTGCCTTTCTGATCCACCGGATCATTCAATTCCGTAAAGGCGTTGGCAATTTCACGCCCGCCGATGAACAGCTCGAATCGATCCGTCAAAGACGGATCCTGGTCATTGCGCCTGGAAAGTGGCGAGACTTCGGTGGGATAACCGGTTACAAAGGTGGGGTCTTGAAGGCCCGGTTCAACCAGATGATCAAAGAGTTTGGTCAGGATCTGTCCATGCCCGTCCCTGTCTTGCACGGGTATGCCGAGACCCTTGGCCAGGATGGCAGCCGGTTCCCTGGCCTCAAAAACCGATTCCTCAATCTTCCCTGTCTCTTTTAGGGCATCAAAAAGAGAGATCCTTTTCCATGGTGTTTTAAAATCGATGCTCTTTCCTTGATATTGGATCACCTGTCCGCCGATAATCCGGTCAAGGAGTTCGGCGAAGAGCGCCTCCGTAAGATCCATCAGGTCTTCATAGGTGGCATAGGCCATGTAGAATTCCATCATGGTGAATTCAGGGTTATGCTTGATGGACAGCCCTTCGTTCCTGAAATTCCGGTTGATTTCAAACACCCGTTCCAGTCCTCCCACCACCAGGCGCTTTAAGTAGAGCTCCGGGGCAACCCGCATGTAAAGGTCCATGTTCAAGGCATTGTGGTGGGTGATAAAGGGTCTGGCGGTGGCCCCTCCCGGGATGGGCTGCATCATGGGGGTCTCCACCTCAAGGAAGTCCCTCTCGATGAAAAACTCGCGGATGAACTGGATAACGCGGCTTCGGGTCACGAACACATCCCGCACCTGATCATTCATAATCAAGTCTACATACCGCTGACGGTATCGGGTTTCCACATCTTTTAGGCCGTGCCACTTTTCAGGAAGCGGCCTCATGGATTTGCCGAGCAATACCAGATCTTCCGCCAGAAGTGTCAGTTCGCCGGTCCTGGTCCGGAAAAGCATCCCCTTAATGCCCACAAAATCGCCGATGTCCATCAGCTTAAAGGTATCAAATTGCTCCGGTTTTATCTTGTTCTTCCTCACATACGCCTGAATCCGACCGGATCTATCCTTGATGTGGATGAAGGATGCCTTCCCGAAATCCCTCTTTGATACAATTCGGCCCGCCACACGGCAAGTGGCGGCCATTTGCTCCAACGCATCTTCATCCACATGGCCAAACTGCTTGGTAATCTCACCGGCGGTGATATCCACCGGATAGCCTGCCGGATAGAGATTCACCCCGTTTTCTTTCAGTTTTTCCGCTTTTTTTTCACGGTCCAAAGTGACGGTACTCGGTTTTCCCATGGTCGCGCAATTTCCAGTTTTTCGAATCTTTCTAATGGTCTGTTTTATCACGATTGATTAAATTCTTGTGTTTAATTCAATCGCCCGCCATAGTCAAGACCAATAGCTCAAAGGACCCATGTTTTTGAGCGCGCCTGCCTGATTGGATATGCGGTGCCTCCCAATTGCGCTGGATTTGTGCTTGAAGGTTGCAGTAAAATATGGGAAATTGACTCTTAGGAATATTTGGCAGACGTGAATTGTATGAGGGAGGGATTTGAAATGGCAAAGGCGAAGATCTGGTTCATGGATGCAAGGGCGAGACGCTTTCTGGAATCCATGGCCATCAAAGGGAGAGAAATCCTGGAATATTCCGGATGGCTGGACAATTTGAAACCCGGTGACATCGTGGCCGTCAAAACCCATATGGGAGAGGCCTACAACGTGGGTTATCTTCGCCCGGTGATGGTTAGCACCCTGGTTCAGCTTCTGAAAGAAAAGGGCTTGAAACCCTTTGTCACGGATACCACCACCATGCCTTATCATCCCTGGATCAGTCGCACCCTTGCCATTGATCACCTTGAAACCGCCAACATGAACGGATTCAACCACGGCACCATGGGGTGCCCCGTCATCATCGCGGACGGCTGGCTGGGAACCGATGATGTGGTTGTGGATCTTGAGGGCCGGGGGACTTATCTTGAAAAACAATTCATATCCCGGGCCATTGCCGACGCCGATGCCCTCCTCTCACTGGCCCATTTCAAAGGACATCCGGCGGGCGGGTACGGCGGTGCCATGAAGAACATCGGCGTCGGGGGCGCCAGCAAGCGGGGAAAGATGAACCTGCACGGGGCTCTTGCGGGCGATAAACCGGTCTTCAAAAGGGACCTCTGCCCCGGACGCTCCTGCGAGTGGTGGCAAACCTGTGAAGCCTGCTGTCCCGAAGGCGGGATAGAGATCACCGACACCGGATTCCAGGTGGATGAAGAGAACTGTGTCTACTGTTTCGCATGCGCCAATCTTTGTGTCAACATGGCGGGGATCGGCGCCATTCAGCGGTTTGATCACCTGCCGGCTTTGGGAAGACGCATCGCTGATTCGGCCCTGGCGGCCATGATGACCAAGGAGGCCGGAAAGACCTTTTTCATGAATTTCGCCATTGATATCACACCGGTCTGTGACTGCTACGGCTGGACCGATACCCCCATCGTCAACGGCCTGGGCATTCTGGCCTCATATGATCCCGTGGCCGTGGACAAAGCCTGCATCGACATGATGAACGCAGCCCCGGGGCTCACCAATTCGGAGGCGGAGGATTTTGAAGCGCTGGCCCCAGGGGACAAAAAGCTCAATATCATCAAGGGAAAAGACATTGAACCGCAGGTTTACGGCGGGGTTGAAAACGGCATGGGCACAACGGATTACGAAATCGAAGAGGTGCCCCTGGACAGAAGCCAGGAAACCATTGCCAAGTATTATCCGGTCATCCGGGCGGACAAACTGAAACCCATGTATGCGGAAAACCATCCCCTGTCAGGCGTCGACACCGCTTCCTTTGGCCGGCCCACGGAAGGGGTGGAGAATCCCAGGTACCCGAAGAAGTAATCCATAAAAGGTAGGGACCCGCCAATGCAGATGCAGGTAAAACCCATTGAAGCCTATTTCATCGAAGATGAGCCCTATTACCTCTCTTCGGGGCGTGAGGTTGATATTTTCACCGAGGCCTACAGAAATCACCTTCCGGTTCTCCTCAAAGGACCCACGGGGTGTGGCAAAACCCGGTTCATGGAGTACATGGCGTGGCGCCTGAAACGGCCGCTTCTGACCGTTGCCTGCCATGATGATCTGACCAGCGGTGATCTGGTGGGCCGGTACCTCATTCGGGGAAATGAAACCGTCTGGACCGACGGGCCCCTTGCCCGGGCCGTGAAAGCCGGCGGTTTCTGCTACCTGGATGAAATCGTTGAAGCCCGAAAGGATACGACGGTGGTCATTCATCCCCTGACCGATGACCGGCGAATCCTCCCCATGGAAAAGAAGGGGGAAGTGTTGACCGCCTCCCCTCAATTCATGCTGATCCTCTCTTTCAATCCCGGGTACCAGAGCATCATGAAAGACCTTAAACCGAGCACCCGGCAACGATTCGTTTCCCTTGAATTCAATTATCCCCATGAAGAGAACGAGATCGCCATCGTTTCCCGTGAATCGGGTGTGGATGAGGATACTGCCAAGCGTCTGGTGCGCCTGGGTCACATGACCCGCAACCTGAAGGAGAAAGGGCTCGATGAAGGGGGGAGTACGCGGCTGCTCATCAACGCCGGCAAACTCATTCAATCGGGAATTCCCCCGTTGGACGCATGCCTTGCCGCCGTGGCCCACACCCTCAGCGACGATTCCGAGATGCAACAATCCATGGATGAAATGATCTCATCCCTGTTCTGAGACAGGGGTCCATCCGGAAATGAATTCCGGGCGATAGCAGGCCCGAATGGTGATACATGGCCGCGAATAACGACCTTCTCTCCATCTTTGCCCTTCCCCTTGAAATCGATTCCAGGATGTATGACGAGGAAGACCTGGAAGAAAAGGGGTTTTTGACCATCCTGGACGGCATTGAAGCCGAATCCAGAGGGGTGCTGCTTGAGCACGCACGAACTCTGGTAAGCATAAAGCCGGAACTGGCATATCATTTTCTGTTTAGAGGGAAAGCGCTTCTGGAATTTTTGGAAGCATCTTCATTGGAGAAATGGGTCGCCCTGGTATTGGATATTTTTGACGCCAGAGGGCTGAACCCCGCAAAAGAATTCATTTTTGCCTTAAACGAACATCCCGTTTTCCTCAAACACTGGGGAAAGGGCGTCTCTTTCTCTGAAATTCACGGGATCCTGGACAATTACGTGAACGCCCTCGGTCCCGGCGAGTTTCGTTTGGATACGGGGCCCTCACATTACACCGATACCTTGACCATCTATCTTCCGGAGCGGATTTCAACCTTCGCCCCCAAAAGGGACAACACCCTCCTTTACAAAATCATGGTCACCCATAAGTTCCTTCAGACGGAACTGGGGACCTACCGATTGAATATTGACGAAATTCCATCCTTGGCTTCACGCCAAAGCCGTAGGGTACAAAGCAATAGGGGCGTAAGCCATACCGCTTCTCCAAAAGACCCGCCGCTGCTTCGGTTCCTGAACGGTTTTAGGGACCCTGTTCTGGCCGAAGATCTCTATAACCTTATGGAAACGATCCGCATTGAAGCGTGGATTGAATCCCACCTTCCGGGTCTTTATCGGGAAATGGATCGACTCAAAAGGGACCTGGGTCTTATGAGGGCCGTTCCCGCCAATCTGCCCTCCAAGAGCCGGATCATGGAACATCTTGTCCGAAAATGGCTGAAAGCGGATGTCGGCCCCTTGAACCACGGGCTTTGTGAAAAGACGTTTCATGGGATCGAAAAGCGCATTTTTTCTCCCGCCCGAAAGAAGAAGACCGCCCAAGAGAGCGCCGATGCCGTAATAAAGGTCTATACGGCCTTTGAAGACATCCCCGGAGACTATTGTCCCATTGGGCCCGTGATTTTTGTGGGCGTCTTAAAGCCCCTTGAGGCTGAAAAGGGACGCCAAGAGAAACGAGCCGCCACCCGGGCCCGATTCCGGGAGGAGTTGGGGAAACTGCTGCAGGACTCGCCCGACTGTGAACAGGTGGAAATAGAGATCCCGGGGATGGATGATGCAGATCCGACGCTCCATAGACCCCCTCCCAATCAGCAGTTGCCCATGGAACTCCTCATGGACGGAAACCCGGTTCCCATTCCCGAAGCCATGCGAAAAACCGTTAAAGAGATCTATGAAGACCTGGGGGCCATACCCGGCGACTATGTGGCCATGGCCGACGACATGAGCGGACATTCCTTCAGATCCCTCTGCCAGACGCCCACCGGTACCAGCAATATCCTTTCGGAACACGCTCCGGGGGTTCATGTCTATGATGAATGGGATTACCGAAGAAAAGGGTATCGTAAGCGTTGGGTCCTTTTGAGAGAATCGGTTGCCGAAGCGGGTGATCCGGCCTTTTCCGCCGATGTCCTTGACCGTTACGGAGGAATGATCCGAAGCATCAAGAGACAGTTCGAACGGATCCAGACGGCGGAGCGCCTCCTCAAAAAACAGACGGAAGGGGACCGGGTGGACCTGGATGCCGCTGTCTTGGCCTTCGCGGACATGAGGGCGGGCCTCACCCCTTCGGAACGGGTCTTTTCCCAAGTTCGCAGGGACAGGCGTGACATCGCAACGGTCTTTCTCATTGATTTGAGCGGATCCACGAAAGGCTGGATCAACGATATGGAACGAACGGCCCTTCTCATTTTGAGTGAGGCCTTTCAGGTACTGAAAGATCGTTTCGCCATTTACGGCTTCTCCGGCAGAACCCGGAAAAGATGCGAGCTGTTCCGCGTTAAGGGATTCGAGGAAGCTTACGGCGCAACCATAAGGGAGCGCATTTCCGGTCTTGGGCCCCTCGATTATACGCGCATGGGGCCGCCCATCCGTCATATCATGGGCATCCTCGGGGGAATTGAAGCCCGGACCCGCTTGATGATGACCTTAAGCGACGGAAAACCGGATGATTACGACATTTATAAGGGGCCCTACGGCATTGAAGACACCCGGCAGGCCCTTTTGGAGACCCGCCAAGCCGGCATCCATCCCTTCTGTATCACCATAGACAGGGCCGAACACTCCTATCTTTCCCATATGTACGGACCCGATAATTACGTCTTTATTGATGACATCTCAAGGCTGCCGGTTAAGATTCCTGAAATCTATCGCAAACTGACCACCTAGTGCACGGCCAAGCCTGCTCCGCCGCATGCTGCTTGCGGTTTTTTATGGGTGCCAGACGATCTTTCCACCCACGACGGTCATGAAAAAGGGGATATCCGGAACCTCTTTCGGTTTAACCGAACGGGGATCTTCCTCCATGATCGTGAAATCCGCTCTTTTTCCCGGCTCGATGGTACCGTTTTGCAGCTCATCGAAGGACAAATATGCAGCCCCTTTGGTGTATAACCTGATTGCCTGATCCATGGTGAGCGCTTCATCAGGCCCAAGCATCTTTCCTGAAGGGGTTTTTCTCATGACAGCTCCCCTGAGCCCCTTTCTCGGATCCAGTTCTGAAACCGGACAATCGGAACTCCCTCCCAATGTCAATCCCGCGGACAGCATGCTTCTGAAGGGATAGAGCCTGTGGGAAAGGTCCGTTCCAAAGGCTTCCACGAAGCCGTCGCCCAGTTCGCTGAAAAAAACCGGTTGGATGGACGCCGGAATATTCATCTTTGCCGCTCTTTTGAGCAGGTCGGGATAGAGACAACCGGCATGTTCGATTCGGTGCCGCCGGGGATTGCGGGATTCCGTTCCCAAAACGGCTTCGAAGGCATCAAGGGTATCTTTGAGGGCCGAATCTCCCTGGGCGTGGATGGCGATCTGGTATCCCAAACCGTGAAATCGTTTGACCAGTTCCGTTAGTTCTAAAGGCGAATGGATCTTCAATCCCCGGTCATGGGGTGGCGTCAAGTAGGGGGTCCCCACGGCCGCCGTTCTGTTGGACATGCCCCCGTCAGCGAACAGTTTGATGGGGCCGATCCTGAGCATGTCGGAACCGAAGCCGGTTTTGATTCCGGATGTCACCAGGCCGTCGCAGGTCGGTGCGTAATTCATGGTATAGATTCTGGTATACAGCTTTCCCGCCGCAAGGGCCTCTTGGTACAGAGACAACACGTCCGGTGTCACCAGTGCGTCGGCGGCAAAAACCAGACCCACTTCAGCGAATTTCTCTGAAGCGGACCCGATGAGCATGATCCTGCTCTTCTCATCAAGGTGCGCCAAATCCTTAAAGAAAAGCGTATTGAAGACCGCCATCATGGCCTGATCATGGAGGACGCCGTTCGGCTCCCGGGTGTCCGGATCCCGCTCTATTCTTCCGCCTTGGGGGTCTGGCGATTCCTTTGTAATCTTCATCATCCGAAGCGCTTTGCTGTTGAGGGTGCAGGCGTGAAATGACGTGTGATACAAGATCACGGGATGATCGGGACTGACACTGTCCAGATCCCCTCGTTTTGGATGACGGTTTTCCGCAAGGAAATACTCGGCATATCGGGATCCTTTGATCCAACTGCCCGGCGGCGTTGTATCGGCTTCTTTCTTCACAAGGGATAGCACGTCTTTCAAGGAAGAGACTTTTGAAGCGGAAAGATCAATGCCACTCAGCAAATAGCCGAAAATGGAGAGATGGTTATGGGCTTCCATGAACCCGGGGAACATGACGGTCCCTTTCAGGTCTATCAATTCCGTGCGGGGTTTCGCCGACCCTTTCAGTTCTCCCTTGTTGCCCAGTTTTGAGATGCGTCCGTTGGTGACTCCCACTTCAGAATAGACGGTCTCTTTTGCATCCATGGTCTGGATGCGTCCGTTATAAAAAATAGCGTCCATGCCTTCTCCTTGGTAAGGAACGGTTCTTGCGTTTAGGGTGCCGGAAGGTCTCCGGGGTCTGTAATCAAATAGTAGCGCCCGCCCTCGGTCATGCCCACAATCTGTTTCATGGCTAGGTGTTCAAGGGCCTTGGGCCGGTAATCCCTGACACCGATACGCAGCATGCTTTTCCGGGCATACGGCAGGTCCACGGCAGATCCTGGGTTAATGGCCCCCTTCTTCTTCAAGTCGTTGATGATAAAGATGTAGGTTCTTGAAAACCGCCAGGAGTGGAAACGTCGCGTCAGGATATAGACTGCCACCAACGCGCCGATGCCCACAATGATTTGCGTCGTTTCATTCATGCATGATACCCCTTTTGATTGCGGATTGCGGAATGGGGAATGCGGATCAGGAAGCTTCCGTTTTTCAATATTTTGCTTGCCTTTCAATCCTGACCGGCACTATACTCGGGTGATGAAATTCCCATTTAAAAGGGGACATTAGCAGATTTTAAGCGGTTTTCCAACGTCATTTTGTTGGGACCCATGGCACAAGGGGGAAAACGTGATGATTCCTGAGATCAAGAAGATCCTCTACACCACGGATCTATCGGAGAATGCCCGTTACGCTGCCGGTTACGCAGCAAGCATCGCCAACCGATACGGCGCCACCATCACCGTCATGCACGCCCTGGAGCAGCTGTCACCGTACAGGGAGAGCATGGTGGTGAACGTGATCGGGGATGCCAAATGGCATGAAATCATGAAACGGAACGAGGCGGAGTTCCACGAAAGTTTCCGTAAGAGAATCGAGGACTTCTGTGAGGAAATGGCTTCGGAAAACCCCACCTGCCCCTTCATCATCGATAATACCATCATCAGGGCGGGCAATCCGGTGGAGATGATTCTGGATGAGGTGGAAATCGGCGATTACGATCTCGTGGTCATGGGTGCCCACGGCCACAAAGGATTGGCCGACGCGGTCATGGGGAGTGTTTCAAGGCGGGTTCTCAGACGGTGTGCAACGCCGGTATTGGTGGTAAGACTTCCCGAGAAATAGGACCCGGGCTAACGCAATAAATGCGCGGGTGGGGTATCTGAGCTTTATGTTTCTACCCTGTTCCTTCTGGACAGAATTGTTTCAGGATCAATCTCGCCCAGATTATTGAAAACATAATCGGGTTGATAAGGAAACTGCTTCATGATTTCCCTGGTGGTTACGCCGGACAGGACCAAACATGTGGTCATGCCCGATTCGAAGCCGCCCATTATATCCGTATCCATTCTGTCTCCAATCATAAAACAGCTTGCCGAGTGCACCCCCAGTTTTTTTCGTGCCAGAAACATCATGGCCGGGTTCGGCTTCCCCAGAAAATACGGGGTGACCCCGGTAACCTTTTCGATGGGGGCAACCAAAGCGCCACATGCCGGAACCGGCCCTCTCAAGCTGGGGCCGGTCAGGTCCTGATTTGTAGCGATAAACTTTGAGCCTTCCTGAATCAGTAGCGTCGCTTCCCTAATCTTGTCATAATCGTATTCCTCTGTTTCCGCGACAACCACGTAATCGGGATGCTTTGATGTTATTTCAATATCCGCATTTTCAAATTCCGCGATAACACCCTTGCCTCCGATGACGTAGGCAGAGCAACCATTTGGCCTTTGCACCTTGAGAAAACTTGCGGTTGCCATGGCCGAGGTATAAAAAAAATCCTCAGAGACATCTATTCCCATGTTTCGCAGCCGATCCTTCAGCTCTACCGGGGTATAATAGGAGTTATTGGTCAGAAACAGAAATCTGAAATTTCCTTGCTTAAGCCTGTTCACGAATTTCTTCGCTCCGGGAATCAGTTTCGAACCGGTATACACGACCCCGTCCATATCCAGAATAAACGATTTTTGGTAGCTTCTGTTGTCTTTTTGCATGATCCTTATTCATTGCGCCGTGTGTTGCGGGTTTCCTTGCCCAAAGGCATGAAATCTACTCTTATGGCGGCGGTTAGTTTTCCCATATCCTTTTCCTTGGCGCAAAGTTCCTTTGCTTTCTATCAAAAACCGGTAGATATGCCTTCATTTCCTCGATATCCTTATTAGAGGATAAGGGGCCGTGCCCGAAAATGATATGACTCACGTTCACTTCCTTTAACGCCGCTTTTGAAGGCTGTCCCATAAGAGTGTCCGACAAAAGATCATTTAAGATACTTATCATATATTTCCTGATAGCGTCCGCTTTCTTTCAAATGCTTCAGACCGGCATTGAAATCGTCCCTGATGCTTTTGTTTCTGAATACAGGCCTGTAATCCCCAAGATCGGGTGTTGTAAATTCATGCTCCCGTACCGGTTTCAGGGAAAGACCTTTTTTCTTTTTCAGTTCGGCGGTATAATATCTGAAGATGTGACGGTCGCTCAGTACCGCATCATACCGTCCCCTGTCAAGGGTCAGCACCTGCAGGCTCTGATCGGTTATTTCGGTATAATTCCCGGCATTTTTAACCGGTCCCAGCCATTGGGGGTAGCGTTTTACGGCCCCCTGAAAAGATACCACCGACAACCCTTTCAGATCTTCGGGGCTGTCGATTTCAATATTTCTGTCTTTGAGCGTTATAAAGACGTTGTCATACCAGACAGCCGGATCCCCGTAGTGTCCTCCCGCAACGGAAAGATCCTCACCGAGATCGGTCATTACGGCATCCACAAGTCCCTGTCTGAAAGATAGGGGAATTCTTGCAAGGGGAAGATACTGGGGAATCAGCCTGTGACCCCGGTAGCCCAGCGCTTCTCCTATCACCTCCAATTCGATCCCTGAATCCGTCTCCGGAAAACAGAACGGCGGGATTCTCTCACCGAATGCCATCAGAACATCGGAACTGTAACTGACACCGGTATTTGCCGTTAGAATGATCAATGCAATCGTCAGTTCTATTAATTTCATTTCCCATCACCTGAAATTACTTCCTGATGCAGTTCCCCGGGTTCCCTTGGGGCGCACCGCCGGCGGCAGGAACCGGCCATCGTTCACCCCGACCTCGCGAGCCATGAGTTCGTTGAGCAGGGCGTTCATCCGCAGGATGAGGGCCTCGTTCCGCCCCGGGTCCAGGGCCAGGTTGTTCCGCTCTTCTGGGTCGTTCCGCAGGTCGAAAAGCTCGAGATCGTTTAAAGCCAGGACCTCCTCCAGGGTCTGCGGCCTGTTGAACTGGCTCGGCGCGTAGTAGCGCGCGAACTTGTACCTTCCATCGAAGGTCATGGCCACGAAGCCCCGCTTGGCCAGGTCCGGGTGATTCCCGGCCAGTTCTTCGGGCGTCATGGCAAAGGCACCGTCTTTTCCGAACCCTGCCTCGAAGATGCTCGTGAAGAAGCGCGCGTCCACGGTGGAGAGCCCAACGTAGTTGAAGAGGATGCCGGGCCGCACCGCGTCGGGCCGGGCCCTTGACGGGTTGGCCAGGACCGAGGAGAAGTCCCGGCCCGGCAGCCCCTTCGTGATGTGGGCAGCGGCCTTACGGGGGGCCCCGGTCAGTCCCACAAGGGTGGGCAGCAGGTCGATGTGGCTTGTAAGGGCCCGGGTGGTTTGCCCCCCCTTCACGTCCGGGTGGACCACGATCATCGGCACGTGGACGTTCTGCTCGTAGGAGACCGGCCCCTTGTTTCGGAGCCCGCCGTGCGCGCCCCCGATCTCCCCGTGGTCGGAGGTGAAGACCACCACCGTGTCCTTCCACAGGTCGAGGTCGTCCAGCGCGTCCAGCACCTGTCCGATGCACCGGTCGTTATCGCGGAGGAGGTTCAGGTAGAAATTGTTGTAGGCGTGCCACATGTCCCGCCGCT
The DNA here is from genome assembly GCA_028278625.1 of Thermodesulfobacteriota bacterium. The sequence continues at coordinate 115,325 of JANQDY010000089.1, read as the reverse complement.
CGGTCGGGATCTCCCCCATGACGTTGACGGTCCCCCGGTAGAACTCCCAGTGGGCCCCCGGCCGTCCGGGCGCCCGGAGCGGCTCGTCGAGAGTGCGCCAAAGTGGGAAGTCCCACTGCTTGCGGTAATAGGCGTTGGCGGGGATCGTAGCGATCTCCTCCGGTTTCAAGCCCTTCTGAACGGACTCGCCGGGAGGGTTTACGTCGGCAAAGAAGATGTCGTGGGGGTTGATGAAAGAGAGGACGAGGAACCACGGCTCACCCGCCTCTCGCAGGCGCCGGGCGTTTGTGCGCAGCCAACTGATCCCCTCCGAGCCGATGACGCCGTCCACCTGGTATCCCTGGTTCGGCGTTCCCGTCACTTCGCCATAGGGCTGCCACACATCGAACCCGTACTTTTTGAGGGCGCCGGCGTAGTTGACCCCCGGTTTCGGGAACACGATGTCCCGGTCGAGTTCGAACTTGCCGAAGTAGGCCGTCTGGTAGCCGAGCCGCTTCATCGCGGTCCCCATGGAGACGGCGTTCGTGGGAAGGCTCGGGGTCCAGCCGAACATCATCTCCTCCTGGATCCCCGTCACCTGAGGGGCGAGGCCGCTGTAGATGACGCCGCGCGACGGCGTGCAGACCGCCGACGAAATGTAGTGGTTCGTGAAGGTGACGCCACGGGCCGCAAGCCGGTCCAGGGCCGGCTGGCGGAACCCCTTGGCCCGCACCGGCTGGAACATCCGCTGATCGCAAGTGATGAAGAGGATGTTGCGCCTTCCCTTGCCAGACCCGTCGGCGTGGACCGGGCTCGCCAGGGCCGGCAACCCGCCGAGCATTACAATCACGGTAAGTGTACAGCCGACTGCATTCAGCATGAAGCGTGGTTTCATCGTCGTGGTCCTTTCTTCTGATCGAGAATCAACAGCAGAGCCATCTCATCGCAATGTCCGCGAGGGGAAGCGCATGTTCCCTTTCCTTCCGGAAATCTTTCATCGCATGGGGCTATTCACCACTGCAATAGGGATAGTCCGCCCCCGGCACCCCAAGGCGGCCAAAGGCGTCAAGGACTTCTTGAAAGTCCTTGTCCACCATGAGCCCGGCGGACCAGAGCTGATGACACTCAGCGGGATCACAATCGCCACCAAGGGTCTCCCACGGTGTGGAGGTTGCAACGGGGCATCTGCACGTTGCCTTTGTGGGGTCGTTCGGGTCGACCGTGCACAGCGCATCAAGGCAGCTGGCCCACATCGGCGCGTTTTCGCACACCAATGCTTTGCGATACCGAGGCGGTCCCGCCTGGATCGGTGAAAACTCCGAGCGGAGTTGGGTGCCCTGAGGCATTCTCTCTTCACAGGTCGTCTTGCCCCAGTTCGCCCCTGACTCGACGTCGCAGCGGCAGATGGCGTAGCTGGAATCCGATGTGTCGATTTGGCAAGGGGCGCTGGTGCACAAGGCAAATCGTGGTGTTTCAACACAGAGCGTGCCGCCACCCACGTAAATTGCCGGATCACCGCCATCGTCCCCGCCGCAGGATACCGCCAACAACACGAGAATCGCCGCCACGAGACAGGTCCACGTCCAGATGAATCTCCTCTTGTTTGCAGTCATCTCATCTTCCGCCTTGTGTCAATGGTCATGTATTGCCCTTCTCCCGGGAGACCTCCTCAATCCTTTTATGTGATATCGTCATTGGTTTTTGATTGTACTCTCCAAAACGCATGTCCCACGCCCGCCTGCTTGAAAAATTTCTGCTATTGCAGAAATTTCCCGGGACAGGGAGGATTTACGACCGGGGCTTTTCCGGGAAGCACCATTACTGTGGAAGTACCTACAGCAAGGAGGTTTTCGTTTGCATCCGTTACCCTGCAGTCGGCATACCCCAGAGTCCTGCCCAGTTTGATTTGTCTTCCTTCGGCAATAAGCTTCCCACCTATTGATGGTGACAGGTATCTCAGGTTCAGGTCCACGGAAGTCAGGCCGGCTGATTCATCTTCGATGCCGTAAAAAAGGGCCCAGGAGGCTGCTGAGTCGATAACGGACGAAAACAGTCCGCCATGGACACCGCCTAATGGATTAAGATGCTTCTCAGAAGCATCGATTTCCACGACTGCGTATCCCAGACCCAACTCACGAACTCTCATGGAAAGCAATTGGAAGTATGGGGCGGCATTGATGGCTTGAACCAGTCTTTCTACATGGTCCGGATTGATCTGTCTCATGGGAGATCCTTTCGATTAGGCCCGCTGTGGCACCGGCCAAATGCCGTAGCGGAACACCGTTCCGGTGCTCTCTTATGGTCGCTTTATGGGTCTACATCTTTTCCTTGACCGACCGTTACAATCCAAACGGTCAAATCATAATCCTGGATGGAATATACAATCCGATATTTGCCTTGACGCAACCGAAATCTATCACGGCCGGTAAGCTTCTCGCATCCGATAGGGGGCAGATCTTCCGATAGATCCTTTATCCTTCTTAAAATGTTTCGCAGATCCTTCCTCGGGATCTTTCTAAAGTCCTTCCAGGCTGATTCCCGGAAATAGACCTTATATTCGGCCATCCTTCTTCAGCCTTTTTATCATTTCATCATAGGAAATCAGGGCTTCGTCAGCTCTTTGCTCAAATGCCCCAAGATCCTCCGCATCTTCGGCCAGAGATTCTCTGATGGCCGCGTTAACGAGGTCAGAAACAGACCTGGAAGTCTCAACTGATTTTAATTTCAGCGCTTTATGAAGAACGGGATCCAGATAGATGGTCGCTCTTTAATGTCACCTCCTCTTTTGCGGCATCATAACGCCATGACGCCTTAACATCAAGCATCCGTTCATTTGAAAGCGAACGCCAAACTCACCCACAACGAGGGTCCCAAGGCCCTTGCTGTCGGGCACGGTGATACGTTTTATTCGGTTTTCATAAACGCATATACTTGACACCCTACCCACCATGATATATACTCTGATATCTACCAAAAACGGAGGTGCCACGTGCAAACCGCTAAAATATTCATTAACGGACGTAGCCAGGCTGTAAGGTTGCCAAAAAATTTCAGATTCTCTGGCAATGATGTTTTCATCAAAAAAATCGGCAAGATGGTCGTGCTATTGCCAAAGGATGACCCATGGTCTTCATTAGTTAACAGCCTTGATCAGTTTACTGACGATTTTATGGAAATCAGGGGTCAACCGACACAAAACAATCGGGAAAATTTCTAATGGTATTTATGCTTGATACAAATATTTGCATTTACATCATTAAGCAAAAACCTCCCCGGGTTCTGGACCGTTTTAAAAGAACTGAAATCTCTGAGATCACCATATCGTCAATCACACTGAGCGAACTCATGTATGGTGTTTCAAAGAGTTATAGGCCTGAACAAAATCTTATGGCATTAACTCAGTTCGTTGCCCCACTTGATATTTTATCCTATGACGATGAAGCCGCCCAATTTTATGGTGACCTCAGGGCCCATTTGGAAAAACAGGGCACTCCAATTGGCGCTCTTGATATGTTAATCGCCGCTCACGCACTTTCGATATCCGGGACACTGGTTACAAACAATGAAAAAGAATTTAAAAGGGTGCCGAATCTAAATATTGAGAATTGGGTGAGATAGACTTTCTTCCTTTCTTCATATCTGTTTTAGAGTGCAAAAGCATTTGTCACCGGCTGGTGCGGAGAACAACTGAACACCGGTCAGATGAAAAAAAATGTTCGGTTCTCAATCATCAGGTTAGGTGCTCTCTAGATAATGAGATTCGTTTTTATGAATTCCCTCATGCCATCCCACAAACCGAAGTGCGCAATAATAAGAATTGATCCCAAAATCAGGAAGTAAATGGTAATTACAATGCCGATATAACCGAGAATTATCCCGCCTAAGACAACTCGTTGGTCGGTTTTCGAATACAGGCCTGGATTCCTCTTGGAATTTGACAATTCCCGATGTCCCATAACTACCGCAGGTATGCCTGTAACGGCCCCTGCCAGCAGACAGCTCAAAGCACCAAGTAAAACGATTCTCTTTGTCTTTGGGAGCGTTTCATGTTGTCTGTTGGCATGCTCTAACTTCATAATATTCATTTATAGTTTATTTATGGAAGAAGGGGGTCAAGTCTACGCTTCACTCTTCTATGCGACAAGATAGGTCAAACGTAGACTTGACCCTCTTTCATAAGGGCTTTACCATAATTAGGGTGGGTAATCTTTTGCCCCAGAAATCATGAATTTCTTCCATGGCCAAGAAACCTTGCGCCGAGTAAAACTTGCGTGTTTTCGCATAATTCTTGTCCGGATGAGATTCCCCAAGGGTTTTCACCGACAGGATTCGAGTACCGTCAGATCTCAATTGCCCTTCGGCCGCCTCGACTAGTGCGCTCCCGATGCCCTTACGATGTTCCTCTGGAAGTACGCCCATAACGTGGATCTCAGCAGCGACTTTCGTGCGTCGGTTGATGGCGAGAAAGCCGATGGTTTTCCCGTTTCGCGATGCAATGAATACAGGCATCTTTTGAATGTCGTTCAGATACTGAACAAGTGCGTCCTCGATACCGAAATAGTCGGGAAGTGCGCGAAGAATCCGCTCACAGTTTTTCAAATCGGCGGCAGTAGGTCCGAGAATCTCCATGGGCATTGTTTTTTCCGGTGCGACCCCTAAAACGCCAGATAATGTTAATCTAACTTGACCTGATTCTACCGGGAAATTATCATGCGTCAATTCACTAAAAACCACAAGTTTTTTATATAATTCCAGGATCCCTCAAACAGGATATTCGAGTGTCCATGGAGTTGATGGGCGGTGTCTGGTTACAGATCTTTTTTATACTCACCATGGTTTTTGGGCAATGATGATCATCCGATTTGAAGACGAAGATAATGGTTGTTTGTTCTCGTCCAGCAATTTGTGATTTGATAATCCGACCCTTTTCAATAGTTGCACGATCTCCGTGGCAGTATATAACCGGATCGAATATGGTTTGTCTTTTCGCTCACCATTTCGTATGATAATTCGACCATTTTGAAAACGTCCGGTCATTACATCAAACGAAAAGCGGTTGATCAGTAAATCTCTTCCCTTTTCAATCACTTCAGCTGGGGGAAGACGCTTCAACATTACATCCCGATTGGGAACGTCAAATAGCACCCATCCACCCCGTTTCAAAGCATAAGCCATGTTCTGGATCACTTGCTCATTCTCATTATCTTCAAAGTATCCAAAACTGCCAAACAACAACATTACCCGGTCGAATTCTTCCGAAAAGCTCACCCGACGCATATCCCCTTGACGATAATCTACCTGTACGCCCATCTCATTGGCTTTTTGACTTGCAATGGCAAGAAAATCGGGCATGTAGTCCACACCGGTTACAATATGCCCTAACCTTGCCAAGCGATTGGTATGCCGTCCAAAACCACAAGCCAGATCTAGAATCTTCATCGGAGTTTTGAGTTCGAGCAGATTTACATATGAAGCCACTTCAGCATCGGAGCGCTCATCCGTCAGGTCATCTTCGTAAGCAAACAGGTAGTCATTCACTTCGAAAACAGTTTCCAAGTCGAATAAAGCTTCTGTTGATCGTTTTTCGCTCACAAACATTTCTCCTATTTGCTCTTCCATATAGTCAAGGCGCCCCTCCAAACGGTCATGCTTACCGGCGAGATGTATCGGTAGCGGAACGAGCGGTCAGGCAGCACGGAGTTGATTAGGCCATCAATTTTGCCATGATCAGAAGATCTTTTAAATCATCATTAACTTTAATTGCCCCCCTTTTTCTTCCTTCTATTTGATATCCAAGGCTTTCATAAAACGCAACAGCAGGGTTCCCATCAACCACCTCGAAATCAATCCAGCGGATTGATCTATCTACTTTTGTACCACACAGTTTTTCTCTAAGGAGGTATCGAAGATTATCTGAAACCTGGCTAATATATTCCTCAGAGATGTCCATTTTGAATTCTTTTGATGTGATTCTGTAGAGGTTCCTTTATCCCGTTTCCAATAATTGGGATTGGTCGGGCGCTCCGTATTTTGACGTATACATTTGCTTGGTCATGATCAGCATGCAGGCATCCGAGATATCGGTGTCCTGCTCAAATCCCAGAGATCGCAAAAGCCGCTGGCCTTTCAGATTATCCAAGGCCACATTGTCGGTCATCATGCGTCCGCCTGTTTGCCCGAAGAACCAGGCAAGAAAGGTTCGGAGTGCATCTTTCCCATATCCAAGGCCGCGATGGATTGCGAGTACTTTAATATTGAGTCCTGCTGACCGTTCATGCTTGTTCCAACGGTGAAAACTGATTTCTCCAATAGGGATGTCCTCCTGATTGAAAATGAGGCAGTAGCAGTTTGTCGCGTCGCCAGGGTCCACCATGTTTGCAAACCAGGCTTGGGCCCTTGCTTTCGAAAGATGGTGCGGGCCGCCAACAGGGGCCATGGTTTCGGGATCGGCCCAGAGTGCGCGGATGAAGGAGAGTTCTTCGAACCGTGGCGGCCTGATGTACACCCTTTCTCCTCGTAGCACCTCGGCCGGTCCCATATGTTGAGTATCCTTTTTTTCGCTCATTTCTTTGGCTAACACTCCATTTGAAAATATGATGGATTCGGATCTGCTTTGTTCTGTCAAAAGCGCCATGGCCCTGGCTGTCTGTTGAAGCTACAGATTAGCGCCCCCCATACCATTTCCGCTATGCATCATTTCGTTTCAACATCGTTCTCATTGTTTTGATTGACAAACTGTTGGTTTCGCTTGCGAAGTTCAGTCACAATATCTGGTGGAAGCGTGTCGGCATACACTTTTTCGGGAATGCGCGGTGCCACCCCGGCGCGTTCACATAGCGCTAACAAGCGACGATCCAGCTGTTGCCGATACCGGATAGACGGTTGCGGTCTCTCTTGATACAATTCATCATAGCGGGAGATGAGTCCCGTATCAAAGGATGACAGAATGCGCCGGATACGGCGGGCATGTTGTTCATTTGGAATCCATAAGGTATCCCAAACGAAAAAATCCGGTTTGATGCGCTGAAGCGCCTGAAACATCAGCCTCAATTCCCGCTCCTGATCGGTGAAATACGGAAACACAGGCACCATCGCAATGCCACAAGGAATTCCTGCGGCTTTCAGCGTCGCAAGCGCCTGAAGGCGTTTCTCTGGTGGCGGGGTCCGCCCTTCAAGATGCTGCGCGAGTTGTCGGTCGCAGGTCACCAATGACATCACCACCACCGCGAATGCCTGTTGATGAATGGCCGATAATATAGGAATGTCGTCGCAGACCGTCGGGCTTTTTGTGAGCAGCACAACAGGGCGATGATAATCAGTGATCACCTGAAGCAGGTGTCGCGTCGCGCGGTAGCGGTTTTCAATGGGCTGATACGGCTCACCGTGGGTGAGACCAAGCACCTCGTGGGCAGGAATGGTCCCGAGCTCTTGGGCCAAACGGTTCGCTTGATCAGGAAAGACCTGAATTTGGGTATTCAATGGTGTCTCATTCAGTGCCCACCCGTCGCAATACGGACAACCGAATTCACAACCGCCATACGAACGCAGATGATAGGAGGCCAGAAACAGTTCATTCAGGGCACGTCGCTTGGTAGACAACACGGGTGTGGCTGAAGTAATTTCAACAATATCAATTGTTGCGAGATTCGCTCTCATAAGGATTTCATCCTGTGAAGTGTGTCGTATTCTAATAGTTGAATCGGTGCTAAGGCTGTGGCTTACCGGCGAGGGCCGCTCTTTGGCCTGAGTCAGCTGTTAATCCACTTTCTGAACAAATCCATAATTTGTTATGACCTGCTATTCTTCGAGAGTGATATTGTGTTTTTGAAGTATTTTTTTAAAAGTGCCGTCTGCTTTAATAAGATCGAGTCCCCGGTTGAAGTCGGCGGTCAGCTGTTCATAACCGGGTTTCTTCTTTGAAAAAGCGACATACATGTCATAAATCTTAAAAGGCGGTTTCAGAATTTTGATCCGTGACCGATCGAACTGGGAATCAATCTGCTCCAGCTGCCAGAAAAAAACGTCACTCGGAATCACCATGGCATCAATCCGCCCTGCCAGGAGCTTTTTCACATTCTGAACCTGATCCGAAATCGGCTGTGTTTTAATGCCTGCCGCCTCGATCTCCTCTGCCTGCAACGATTTGTTCAGCACACCGATTTGATAGCCTTTCAGAGATGCCAGTGTTCCGTTCCAGGTGACGGAGTTGTCCCGGAGAGCAATAAATTCCTCTTTTACTTTCCAGACAACATCAGAATAGTTCAGAAATTCAGTTCGGTCTTCTTTCCAGTATGCATCCATCACACCGTCAAACTTGCCTTTTTTTGCTTCCTTCAGTGCCCGTGCCCAAGGACGATAGTGAAATTCGGCCAGATAACCTGCCCGTGCAAAAGATTCTGTCACAAGCTCAGAAAAAAAACCATGATTGGGTAGTTTTTCACCCGAATACGGTTCCCAGTTGATTGTGGAAAGTTTGACGGTCTGTTCTGCATTCACACTGCCTGAAATGATTACAATTGTCATCAATACCATAGAAATGAATGTTAATAGGTTTTTCATAATAACCATCTTTCTGTCTATGATAACAGTAAGTTGCATAATCTACATTCCATCGCCGGTTTTCCAGCGAAAAAATGTCGCTCTTGATCCTTCTATTCTGATTTGTCTTTCTCAGGTTCCCAATATGCTTAATCATAAATCCATCTTTTTTCTTTAAGAAAGTATGTTTTCATCTTTCCTTTGCCCTTTACTTCTATAATACCTCTTTCATTAAAAACAAACTTTTCTTTCAGATACTCATATGTTGGCTCTGAAACCTGAATTTGTCCCGGAATACCGTGAGATTCCATCCGACTTGCCGTGTTCACCGTGTCTCCCCAAATATCATAAGCGAATTTTTTGATACCAATGACACCAGCAACGGCGGGGCCAACGTGTATCCCAACTCGAATATCAAATTTCTGCCTATTCTGCACATTAAAATCTTCTAAGTCTTGCTGCATATCCAAAGCTAAATCAGCAATCGCCTCAATATGATTCTCACGAGGTTCCGGAAGACCTCCTGCGACCATGTATGCATCTCCTATCATTTTGATTTTCTCCAAACGATACTCTTCTACGCGACTATCAAATAAAGAAAAAATCATGTTTAATAAACCAACTAAGTCATCTGGGGTTAGCTTTTCAGATATGGATGAAGAGAAGCGGAACTCACGCCGGCCTCCATGGGATTGTTCGATGTTCCTATACCATTTTTTACGTTCATGAGTGGTTCATCATTCCAAACTTGTGCTTTGATATAATGATTGTTGAAATCATAGACTCGATATCGCTCAACCAAAGCCTCAAGTTCCTCCATCCGGTAAACGGACGGGGCCTGCCATCTCTCCAAATAGACTTTGCCGAGGTCATTCAAAGGAACCTTGTAAAGACTGTCTGGATAGGTAAATGAGATATCCTCAGATCCAAAGATAAATAGAGGTATGACCAGTTTATGGTCGTACTGAGCATCAAGGCTATGCGGTCCAGATGGTGAGTCTCCTAGGATCATGTAGATAGGATGTCTTCGCCTTGGTTGCCCACCTTTTTCGACAAACCGATCTCGCAGATATCGCTCTTGCTTTTTTCTGTGACGAAGATATGTTCCATCTCCTCGCCATAAGACATCGTTTTGAAGGATTCGCTCAGCTACATCTTCACTCAAATCGGAGAGAACCTCAAATGGAAGCTGCCCACTGCGGTAGAAATATGACAAATAGTCAGGGATAGTCATTCTTGCTCTTTCAATCAAACCATTGAGTATCAGGGAATCTTCCCCTGATAGTCGAAAAAAGGAATGTTATCTCGGTCGATTTTCTTTGACATTGGGTTTTCTAGCATTCTTGCCTCAAATTGGATCGTTTTCGTTTTATCAAGGCAAGATCCAGAATCCCAATCACTTTGAGATCCATGATTCATCGCTATTAATGCGTTTCCGAAAGAGTACAAGAATGGTGAAGAAAGTGTCAAGAAAGAGGTTGAAACTATCGGATGAGATTCATTCGGTCATGGGGTGGGGGTATTATTCCATTCGCACCGAATGATCCTACGGTGACTGGATCAGGCGTCTTGTTCGATTTCACGACATGAAATGCCGTGATGACCTCCGCTTTTCCTGCGCTGGAGGGGGCATAAAAATGATTGCGGAAAAGTGGAAACCGGCAATTGCGATAAGCAGGTCTTGGGTTGATTAAAAAACAAACGGGCCAAAGGAAAGACCGGGGAGGCAACGATTTTAGCTTTGAGCGTCCGGGAGGATACCCTGACCGGCTCTCATTGGGAAAGTTCCTTTTTCCGCTCGATCTCCCTCTGTTTCAACTCCCGTCGAATGATCTTGCCCGTATTGGTCAGGGGAAGTTCGCTCACAAATTCGATTTCCCTCGGGTATTCGTGGGCCGCCAGCCGGGTTTTGACGAAGGTCTTGATCTCCTCTGCCAGTTCCGGCCCCGGTTCGGTCCCTTTTTCAGGGACGATAAAGGCCTTTACGATTTCGGTCCGCACCGGATCAGGGCTTCCCACCACGGCAACCATGCCGACAGAGGGATGGCCCATGAGACAGTCCTCAATCTCCGCCGGCCCGATGCGATACCCGGAGCTGGTTATGAGATCATCTTTCCTCCCCACAAACCAGAAATAACCGTCCTCGTCCTTTCGGGCCAGATCACCCGTGATCCACCAGTCCCCGGCATATTTCTCCTCGGTGGCCTCGGGATTCTTCCAATACCCCAGACACAAGACCGGGTCCGGCCGCTTGATCCCCACTTCACCCACCTGGCCGGGGGGCAAAACCCGGCCCGATTCGTCCACCACTTCAACCACATGGCCGGGAATGGCCTTTCCCATGGACCCGGGCCGGACTTCCATGACTTCGGAACAGGTCCCCACCACCAGATTCACTTCGGTCTGACCGTAGAACTCATTTATGGTCAGCCCCATCACCTCTTTACCCCAGGCCAGCAGCTCTTCCCCAAGCGCTTCCCCGCCGCTGCCGATGGTGCGCATTTTAAAGTCGTGCCGGCTTCCGGGATCCTTCACCTGGCGCATCATCTTGAGGGCGGTGGGCGGCATGAAAGCGTTTCTGATGCCGTATTTCGCCAGGATATGAAACGCCTTTTCCCCGTCAAACTTCTTTGCCCGATGGGCAAACACCGGCGTACCGTAATGCCAGCTGGGGAGCAGCACGTCCAGGAATCCCCCCATCCAGGCCCAGTCCGCCGGGGTCCAGAAAAAGTCGTCCTCCTTGGGAAAGAAATTGTGGGGGAACTGAATGCCCGGCAGATGCCCCAGCAGCACCCGATGGGCATGGTAGGCCCCTTTTGGGGGGCCGGTGGTGCCGGAGGTATAGCTGATCAGTGCGGGATTTTCCGCCAGGGTCTCCGCCGGTTTGAAGGTACCGGCCCCTTTCTCCACCAGGCCTTCAAAGGAAAGCACGCCGTCGGGGGCCTTCTCCCTGGTGACGATAACGGTTTTAAGATGGGGCAGGTCATCCATGATCTCCAGTATCTTGGATAGATTGGCCCCATCGGTAATGACCGCCGCCGCCTCGCTGTTGTTGAGCCGATAGGCCAGGGCCTCGGGACCGAAAAGGGTGAACAGGGGCATCACCACGGCCCCCATCTTGTAGACGGCGATGTGACTGATGCCCGCCTCGGGGGACTGGGGCAGCAGAATACCCACGCGGTCGCCCGGCCCGATGCCGTTGGCCGTGAGCCCGTTTGCCAGGCCGTTGCTCAACCTTTTGAGATCCCAGAAGGTATACTTTTCGATCCCGCCCTTTTCGTCTTCGTACACCAGGGCCAGCCGGTATCGCTGGTGGGCCCATTTGTCACAGATATCGACGCCCATGTTGAAATATCGGGGGATTTTCCATTCAAAGGAACGGTAGATATCGTCGTATGTTCCGCCCGGCTTGAGCATTTTACGGACTCCTTCACACGGCCCGTCAATCGATTAGAAGGGACGGCAGCCAGGTAATGGTTTGCGGCCAGATGACACAGATGATCAGCCCCAGCTCCATCAGACGCCAAAAGGGAAAAGCCCCCCAATAGACATCCGCGGTGCTCACCTCGGGCGGCGCCACCCCTTTGAGATAGAAAAGGGCGTACCCGAAGGGCGGCGTCAAAAATGAATCCTGCAGCATCACCGCGATGGTGACAATGAACCAGAGCTTATCAAATCCCAGATCCGCGGCCATGGGCAGAAAGAGGGGGAAAGAGATCAGAATGATGCCGATCCAGTCAATGAACATCCCCAGGAAAAACAGGATGATCATCATGACGATGAAGGTCCCCCATTTTCCAAGTTCGGCCTCCAGGATCAGCTCCTGCACCACGTCTCCGCCGCCCGAACCCATAAACACGCTGGAAAAACAACTGGCCGCCACCAGCACGAAGATGACCATGGATGAGGTTCTGGCCGTGTTGACCATGGCGCTCCAGAGTCCTTTCAAGGTGAATTTTCTGTAAGCCACGGTCATCAAAAACGCCAGAAAGGCACCGACGCCGGCTGCCTCCGTGGGGGTCGCCGCACCCGTGAAGATGGAGCCCAGGACACCCATAATCAGGATCATGGGAGGGATGAGGGACTTGATGACCATTACGGCAACCTGGCCTTTGGTGACCTCCGCCGCTTCTTCTTTGCTGATGGCCGGGCCGTCCTCTGGCCTGATCCAGCACCGGATCAGAATATACAAGATATATAGACTGGAGAGGATGAGTCCGGGAACTACAGCACCGGCAAAGAGCTTTCCCACGGAGATGGCACCCTGATCGGCCATGACCACCAGCATGATACTGGGGGGAATGAGAATGCCCAGGGTACCGCCGGCACAGATGCTGCCGCAGGCCAGCCGTTTATTGTATCCGTACTTCAATAACACGGGCATGGCCAATAGCCCCATGGTTACCACCGATGCCCCGATAATGCCGGTGCAGGCACCGAACAGGGTGGAAACCACCACCACCGCCACGGCAATACCGCCCCGGATGGGGCCGAAGAGGTACCGCATGGTACTGAAAAGGCTGTCCGCCACACCGGACTGGTCCAGAAGCTGGGCCATGAACACAAACAGCGGGATGGCCACCAGGATATAGTTGTCCATCACCCCAAAGGTTTGATTAATAAACATGAAAAAACAGCTAGGCCCCCATCCCAGGTAGCCGAAGATAACCGCCAGGCCGCCCAGGACAAAAGCAAGGGGATGTCCGAGGAAGAGACCGATCAGAAGCCCCACAAACATCCCGATGGCTATAAATTCCGCGCTCATATGTCCCTCCCCTTTGCCACTTGTACAATCGCTTTCATGAAATTAGACAGCCCTTGAATCAGGAGCATTCCAGCGGTCACCGGGATGATGGTCTTGACCTCGGGTACGATGGGCAACTCGGCCGAACCGCTGGTCTCACCCATGGACCAGGAAATCCCCGCATAGCTGATGCCCTGAACCAGAATGATGATCACAAAGGGAAAGAAGAATCCAAGGTATGTAAAGATATCGAGGATGCCCCGGGTTCTTGGGGAAAATTTCAAGTAGATGATATCGATACTCACATGCCCCTTGTAAAGGAGTGTATAGGCGGCTGCCAGCATGAAGTGTGCACCGTAGATGTAGGATATGATTTCAGGGGCCCAGATATGGGGCCGGTTGAAGAACTTGGTGGATACGACCTCGTACACCACCAGCAGGGTCAGTGGTATGATGAGCCAAAGGACGATCCTTCCAGTCCATTCACTGACCGCGTCCAGCCCGTTGGTGAAGGTTTTAAACTGCATGGGGTTCCCTTTCGCAAATAGAGATGTTGAGAGATCTCAGAAAAAAAAAGGCCTTTGACGGTTCCGCCAAAGGCCCTTTTCTTGCGGGTTTAATAACCCATCTTTTTCAAAGCGGCCAAGACTCTGTCCACATATTCGGGGGTCCGGCCAAAGCCGAATTCACCGGACATATCCCGCCATTCCTTATATTGCTTGAGATACTCCATTTGGCTTTTTAGCACGATGGCATAATCCTTGGATTCCTCGGCCTTCATGATGCAGTAATCGCCGGCCAGTTTCTCCAGTTGCTTCAGTTCCTCTTGGGGAAGGGGGAAGATCTCGGTCCCTGCTTTCTTGAATTTCTCAATGGCCAGGGCGGAGTCTTTCTCATAGAAAGCGGTCGCTTTGATGGAAGCGGCCTGGCACGCGTACTTCAGGATGGCCTGATTCTGCTTGGAAAGGGAATTCCAGGCATTGAGATTGACCATGGTACCGGCCTGGGAGGAGGGCTGGAACCAGCAGGGAACACTCCAGTATTTAGTGATTTCGGCAAATCCCATTCCAAAGTCAACACCGGGGCTGCTAAACTCGGCGCCGTCCAGTTTGCCGGTCTGAACCGCCAGATAGATCTCGCCGCCCGGCATCTTGATGGGAGATGCACCGACCTGCTTCAGAATCCAGATGGTGGCGCGGGACGGTGTTCTCAGTTTCAGGCCCTTGTAGTCGGCAATGGATTTGATGGGCCCGGTCTTTTCGGGAGTGCGGAATCCGGATTCCATGGGGGTGGCGCCCAGGGTGAAATAGGTCATGCCGTATTTACCCCAGAGCTTCTGCATCAGCTCCAGGCCGCCGAACTGATACATCCAGGTGATGTAGTCCAGGTTGGTAAAGCCGAACGGAAAGGATCCGATGAAATCAAAGGCCGGGTCTTTGCTGGCCCAGTAGCTTGGCCAGTCTCCCGCCATCTCCACGGCCCCTTTGCTGCACGCGTCAAAGACCTCAAAGGCCTTCATCAGGGCGCCGGCGGGAAACCATTTGATCACGAAATTGCCGTCGGTCATCTCCTTGACGTATTTGATCATTTCCTTTTCGCCGTACCAGATATTGATGGATTCAGGCCATGTGGTGACCATCTTCCACCGGATCTTTTTGGCAAAAGCGTTTGAACCGATTGACAGAACCAATCCCAAAATACCCAAAACCAAAAACAACTTCAGCTTTTTCATCCTTACCCTCCATAATTTGAGTGAGATAAATCCATTTGAACCTCAACGAGAATTGCGGCCTCTTCCTTCGATGCTCACCCCCTTTCCTCCTGTTGTAAGCTTGCTTACAGGGTTTGCAATTTCAAGTTTCCGGCAAAAGACGACTGTGTTTTGTAGATGGTTTGGTATGGTACAAAAGAGTGATATTATCCTCATACAAATGGCTTTTGGTGTCAAGGAAAGAAAAATGATCAATACCCCTCAGGCATCGGGTGAAGGCACCTTCTTTTTTTCAGCATATGTCAGCACCATACCGCCGTCAAAGAGCAGATCACCTCCCACCAGGTATTTTGCAAAGCGCGAAAAACCGAACATGAACAGATTGGCCACCTCAATGGGGGACATCATCTCCTTGATCCTGGAATCCCCCATCATCACGTCGCGCACCACCTCCTGCGGCGTAATCCCCCGCTGCTTGGCCTGGGCCGGAATCTGGTTCAGGGCCAGGGCCGTCTTCACGAATCCCGTGCTCACCGTAAAAGACCTGATTTTGCCGTCTCCTTCGGCGGAGATGGATTGGCTCAAGGCCCGCAGGCCGAATTTCATGATATTGTAGGCGGACTTATTAAGGGTGCAGATATGGCCGTGAATAGACGCCATGTTCCCCACACCGCCCGTTCCATCGGAGGTATTGCGCATGTGCGGAATGGTCAATTTGGAAAGAAAAAAAGGTGCCCGAAGCATGATCCGTTGCATCAGATCGTATCTTTCCATGGGGAAATTTTCCACCGCGTCAATATGCTGAATCCCCGCGATATTGACCAGGTATTTGATGGCCCCCATTTTTTGTGCCGCATCAACGGCGGCCACAATATCCTCGTCACGGGTGAGATCCGTCTTCACAAACCGCATTCGGCCGCCCAGACCCTGCACCATTTCTTCGGTCTTTTCACCCTCCGATTCATTAATGTCCAGTCCCACCACCGTCAGCCCATTGGCGGCAGCCGCAAGGGCGGTCGCCCGACCGATTCCCATGCCGGCTCCCGAGACAAGGCACACGTTTTCCCCGTTGAAATTGGGGTCCTGAAGCTTGAGTATCTCGTCCGGGAGGATCCTTGGTTCATTAATGTCCATCATCGACCTCACACTTTTTTAAAACAGGTAAGACCACATAAGAGTTTATATGTCAAGCGTTTTTTTGTGGTGAATCAAAATACCAGGATTCGGATCTTTATTTTTTATTTTCAACCTGTTAAATGCATTTTCCGGAGAGTTCTTTACAAAATGCAACTGGTAATACCAAATATCCACATATCACTTGACAAACATTGGGGGACCGGTTACTAATGGCATTCCATAGGGTCAAATGCCCGGACGGATAGACGCTGACGGGGTCCCTTGGCCGACATTTCAGGAAGTTAAAGAGCCACATGCTGAAACCCATCAAACATACAAGACTCTCGGACGAAATCGTCGCACAAATCCAGAACTCCATAAAAAACAGGGAACTGCAGCCCAATGACGTGCTTCCTTCGGAGCGGGAGATGGCCAAGATGCTCAACGTCAGCCGGCCCCCGCTCCGTGAAGCCCTCAACAAGCTGGAGGCCATGGGTTTCATCAAGATTCAACGGGGCCGCAGGGTCATCGTCAAATCCATCGGTGAAGCCATGCTTCCGGGCATGCTGGCAAAAGCCATTTCCGAAGACACGGATCTGACCATGCAATTGCTGGAGGTTCGAAAAGTGCTGGAGTCCTGGGCCGCTTCACAGGCCTGCCGTTTCGCCACCGAAGATGAACTCAAGGACCTCCAGGACGCCTGCGCGGAGATGTATGAGGATCTACCAAAGCCGGATCAGGGCCTGGGCTTGGATGCCAAATTCCACATGGGCATCTACAAAGCGACCCACAATGTGGTGTTTACCCATCTCATGTCAACGCTGTTTGACCTTTTGTGGCAATCGCAAAAGGTGGCCAGAAATGTCATTTTCAGCAAGAAAGGGAATCTGGAAATCCTTGAGTCCCAGCATCTGGCAATTCTGGAAGCCATCAAGGCACGGGATGAAGAAAGAGCCCGGAAAGAAATGCTCGATCATTTGAAATTCGTGGAAAGACAATTGAGAAACGCCGCGAAAGAGCCGTCAAAAGCGCCTGTTTCAAAATGAAAGGGGAAAACCGGCAATGGAAAATCGCACCTTCAAGCTCCTCTATGGCCAAAAGACGGTCGATCTGGAACTTCCCTCATGGATCAGGTCCCTTGACCTGAAACCGTTGGGTGCCATCCCGGAACCGGAAAAGGCCGTTTTACGGGCCCTTACGAACCCGATTAAAAGCCCTTCCCTGTTAAGCCTTGCAAAGGGTCGCAAGACCGCCTGCGTGGTGATCTCCGATTTCACACGTCCCGTGCCCAACAAGACAATTCTGCCGCCGCTCTTGGGCACACTGGAATCCGCCGGGTTGAATCCCCGGGACATCACCATCCTGATCGCAACCGGCATGCACCGTCCCAACCTGGGCAAAGAACTGGAAAACCTGGTGGGACGGGACATCATGGATCGATACCCCATCGTTAACCACTACTGCCGGAAAGCGGAGACCTACCGGAAGATTGACGAAATCGAAGGGGCTCCCATTGAAATCAACAAAAAATACCTGGATGCCGATCTGAAGATTCTCACCGGTCTCATTGAGCCCCACTTCTACGCCGGTTATTCCGGCGGACGAAAGGCCATTCTGCCGGGCATATCCAGTTTTGAAACCATGAAATTCATGCATTCCTATGAAATGATCAACCATGAAAAGGTTACCAACTGCCTTCTTTTGGGGAATCCTTTCCACGAGTGCGGAATCCGGGTGGCGGAGCTTGCCAGGCCTGATTTCATCCTCAATGTGGTCATCAACAAGGAAAGAGCCCTTGCCGGCGTTTTCGCGGGCGACTACAACCATGCGCATCTGAAAGGCTGTGATCTGGTGGCCGATCATGCCATCGTGCCCGTTGACCGGCCCAAAGATCTGGTGATCACTTCGGGTGGCGGTTTTCCCCTGGACGCCACTTTTTACCAGATCAGCAAAGCCCTCATCTGTGCCCGGGACATTCTGAAACCCGGCGGCACCATTCTAGTGGCCTGTGAGTGCCGTGAGGGCTTGGGAAGCCAGGAATTCTGTGAGATCATGCGCTCCACCTGCGATTTCAAAGACTTTTCAAAATGCTACGGTGACCCGGAGGATTTTGTGATTGACCAGTGGTGTGCCCAGAATATTTTTCAAGCGGCGGATCACGCGGGAAAGATCGTCATATATTCCGCTGGACTTTCTCACCGGGATGTGGAAAAAATGGGCGCCATCAAAATACAAAACCTGCAGGAAACCGTTAATGATCTGCTCAACACCCACCCGGAAGCCGTTGTGGTCCCGGAAGGCCCGTACGTGGTTGGAAAGATCACTGAATCAAATGAACCTTGAAAAATTCTCTTCATCCAAAAAAAGAAGTGTCGCCCTTTTTGTGTTGGCACTGCTGCTCCCGGTTTTTTCCATGGGTGAGGCTGAAGCTTCCTGGCTGATAGATCCCGCAAAATTCCACGCCTCGGCCCACGGCCGCACCGCCTGTACGGACTGCCATTTTAACGTGCCGGACCAGCCACTGCACCCGAACCCCGCCAATGTGACCGAAAAGGAGAAGCGCATCTATGATTCCGACCAATGTCTGGACTGCCATGACGACATTGGAGATGAACTGGATGAAGGTATCCACGGATCCAGGAAAATCAAAGATCGGGAAAAATACCGCCAATGTCTCACATGCCATCACTGGCCTCATAAACAGCCCTTTCTGGGAGCAGGCCGCCCCAAGGCCTTTAAACCCAGAAGACCGGTTGAAACCCAGTGCGGCGCCTGTCACGAGAAGATGTCCGTCTTGCCGCCCTTTGAGGAAGAGGATGCGGCGTGCATGAAATGCCACCAAACACGGGAATCCCAGAATCCGCAGGACGTTCAGGCAATTGAAGATCTTTGCTTCCATTGCCACGGCAAGGGCCGAACACAAGCCCAGGTGGCGACATCTGAGCGGATCCCTCTGATGGACGAGGCATCGTACGGGAAAACACCCCATGAAAGCCTTGCCTGCACCGACTGCCACACAACCGCGGCTTCCTACGAGCACCGTCAGAAAAAGCCGGTCAACTGCCTTCTATGTCACCGGCCCCATATCATGAAAGACACCCACGGGGCTCACCAGGGCATCTCCTGCCAGGTATGTCACTTGAAAGGGATCGAGATTTATAGGGATGCGGCGTCACATCGCCTCAGATGGAAAATGGAAAGGGATCTAAAAGACCTGACCGCCCTTCATCAAATGGGCATCCATGATGGAGAAAACGCCTGCAACCGCTGTCATTTTCCGGGAAACGGATTGGGTGCTTCCTCCATGGTCCTGCCCCCTAAGAGCATTCTGTGCATGCCCTGTCACGCGGCCACCTTTTCTCTTTCCGATACCGTATCGATCACGGCTTTTATCATATTCATTTGCGGGATGGTGCTGTTCTTGACGGTCCTTCTGACGGGGTCCATGAATCATATTTCCAGCAAGAATCCCCTCTTGAAACTGCTAAAGGGCCTTTTTGACATGCTCCGCGCGATCTTCTCCCCCGGAATCGTCCCCATCTTAAAGGCACTCTTCTGGGATGCCTTCCTCCAAAGGAGGCTTTATAAACGATCGCCCAAACGCTGGTTCATCCACGGGCTCATCTTTTATCCCTTTGCTTTCCGGTTTTTCTGGGGAGTTCTGGCCCTCCTGGGATCTCTTTGGGAGCCGGACAATCATCTCGTGTGGGACATGATCGACAACAATAACCCTTTGGTGGCCTTCCTCTTTGATTTTACGGGACTCATGATGCTTACAGGCATTCTCCTTGCCTGGATCAGGGGTTCCCTGGAGCGGCGAAACCGGAAGGCGGATGCCTCACCTCAGGACCGGATCGCTCTATGTCTCATCGGCGGCATCGTCGTGATCGGATTCTTGCTTGAAGGAATGCGGATCGTGATGACCGGACGCCCCGGGGGAGCCGGATACAGTTTCCTGGGCTACTGGATCAGCTTTCTATTTTCAGGGTCCCGGGGTCTTCCGGACATCTATAGCTTCACCTGGTACGTTCACGCGGTGCTGACAGGTGCATTCATTGCCTATATCCCCTTCAGCCGGTTGCTGCACATGATCCTGGCACCCATCGTCATTTCCATCAACGCCGTCTCCCGAAACCACGGCATGCCGCACGAATTGCCGGGATCGGAAACGATGAAAAGCAAATGAGGTGAACCATGGACGAAAAATTGGAACAGGCAATTGTTGATATCGTGGGTAAGGATCATTTCACCCGCAACATCATCGAACTGGTCTCATACGCCTGCGACGCCACCATACATTGCAACCGGCCCCTTTGTGCCGTTTCTCCCGAAACAACAGGGCAGATTTCGGAAATCATGAAACTGGCAAACCGGGAGAATATCCCGGTGACACCCAGGGGCGCCGGCACGGGACTCTCCGGCATGGCCGTGCCCATTAACGGCGGCATGGTTCTCGACCTTTCCCATATGAACCGGATCCTCAAAATCAGCATCGAGGACCGCCTGGCGGTGGTTCAACCGGGCGTTGTCTATGCCACCCTTGAAAAGGTTCTCGCCCCCTACGGGTTCTTTTTTCCACCGGACCCCGCCAGCGGCAAAGTGAGCACCCTGGGCGGAAATGTGGCCAGCAACGCGGGTGGGCTCAAGGGCGCCAAATACGGTACCACCCGGGACTACGTCCTGGGCCTCGAGGTGGTCTTGCCGGACGGCCGCATCATGAGAACCGGATCCAAGACCATGAAAAGCGTTTCCGGATATGATCTCACCCGGCTCTTCGTTGGATCCGAGGGAACCCTGGGAATCGTGACGGAAATCACCCTCAAGATCAACCCGAAACCGACCGCCGCCAGCACCGCTTTGGCCACCTTCGACGACCTGGAAGACGCGGGACGGGCCATCAATGAGATCATGTACAGCGGCATCATTCCCAGCGCTCTTGAGATCCTGGGACGGGAAACCATCATCGCCATCAACCAGAACACGGACCTCAATCTTCCGGAAGTGGATGCCATGCTCCTGGTGGAAACCGACGGCTACACAAAGGAGGAGACCACCTACCAGATTCAGAAGGTGATTGACGTTTTCAAGGCCAACCACCCTCGGGAGGTGAAGCTGGCGGGCAACGAAACTGAAGTAACAGAGCTGTGGGCCGCCCGAAAATCGGCCTACGCAGTCCTTTCGAGGATCAAGACCACGGTGGTACTGGAAGACGTCACCGTTCCCATGACCCGCATCGCCGAACTCCTGAGAGGAATTCAGCACATTTCCCGCAAGCACCAAATTCAGATTGCCACCTTTGGACACGCCGGCGACGGCAACCTTCACCCCCAATTTCTCTATGACAGTTATGATCCGGTCCAGGTGGAAAAAATGGAGAAGGCGAGCGCCGATCTTTTCAGACTCGCCATAGAACTGGATGGAACGCTGACCGGGGAACATGGTATTGGCCTTTCCAAAGCGTCCTACATGACCTTGGAACATGACCCCGTGGCCATGGACATGATGCGCACGCTCAAAAAGACCTTTGATCCCAACAACATCCTGAATCCGGGAAAGATGGGCCTGGAGGGTTGAACATGGAAGCCAAATACGATTTTGAAAAAAAATTCCGCGAACAGATCCTTCAATGCTCCCGTTGCGGATTCTGTCAGGCGGTCTGCCCGGTTTACGGGGCCACCCTGAGACCCGGCCTCAATGCCCGGGGCAAAATGCTGCTCCTAAAAGAGGTGATGGACGGCACTCTCCCCCTTGATGATCAATTGATTGAGAGCCTTTTTCAATGTACCACCTGTGCCAGTTGCTTTAAGAACTGTCCCAGCGGTGTTGAGGTCCCGGAAATCATCAAGCAGGTTCGGAAAGACATGGTCAATATCGGCTCCTGCCACCCGGCCTTTGTGGGGATGCAGAAGGTTCTAAAGAACCACACCAATATCTATGCCGAAGAGGAACCCGAGGATTTTGAGCGGGAGCGAAACAAGCAGGCGGAATATGTCTATTTTATCGGATGCGTCGGATCATACCGGGAGGATGAAGTGACGCTGGAGATCCTGGATCTCCTGGACCGGCTGGATGTGGACTTCACCCTCATTGATGAAGTCTGTTGCAGCGGGGTGCTGGAAGACGTGGGTTACGAGATCAACACGGATCTGGCCCGCAAAAACATGGATCTCATTCTTGATACCGGCGCCAAAACTGTGATCACCGGATGCCCCTACTGCTTTCGCACCTTTAACGACAAACCAGCGTACCGGGTCCTCAAAGAGAAGGGGGTTAAAACGGTCCATCTCACCCAGTTCCTGCAGGACTTTGATTTTCCCGTTCAAACGGACAAGAAAGTCACCTACCATGACCCCTGTGATCTGGGCCGCCACTGCGGCATCTACGAGGAACCCAGAAGAACCATTGGCAAGATTGCGCCCAACTTTGTTGAAATGCCGGAGAACCGCGACGCCGCACTCTGTTGCGGGGCCGGCGGCGGCGTTCGGGGGGCCTTTGCCAAGAACTCCATTGCCATGGCCAGGCAAAGACTTGCCCAGGCGGAAGAAATCGGTGCTGAAATTGTCTTGACCGAATGTAACTCTTGCGTGCACAATCTGGCCAACGCCAAATTGCGCAAGCAAAAATTTAAGATCTACAATACAACCCAATTCATTAACCAGTTGATGGAAGACGAAGATTAGAATTAGAGATCAGGAGGGAACGATATGCAGATTGAGCAATACAACATGCCGGACGACCTTTATTATGAAGAAAACCATTTCTGGATCAGGGACGAAGGGGATATCCTGGTCATGGGAATGGATGACTTTGCCCAGTCCATGGCCGGCGAAGTGGTCTACGTTCAGCTCCCCGACGACGGCAAGAAGCTGAAAAAAGGGAAGAAATTCGCCAAGATTGAATCCGGGAAATGGCTGGGAAAAGTCTTTGCACCGGTCAACGGCGTACTTCACAGTGTCAACGAGGAACTGGAAACCAACCCCGGCCTCATTAATGAGGACTGCTACGGCAAGGGATGGCTCTACAAAATCGAACCCATTGACAAGAGCGAACTCGAGGACCTCATCAAAGGGGAAGAAGCGGTCACCAAATGGGTCCTGGCGGATATTGAAAAATATGCCGAGGAGTGATCCAAGGCAAAACGGCGGTGGAGAGATGACGGATAACGGTAGGCGGAAGGGTGGTTGTTTAGGGGGATATGGCCGGTAATCAGGAATACAACGTCAAACAGTTGCTGGAAATGGGGGCCTGTACCAATTGTCAGGCATGCACGGATGTATGTCCCGCTGTTTCGGCATCGGACAACGGTGAGCTCTCCGCGGTTTTCCGAATAAAGGGTCTTCAAAGGCTTCTCAAGCAGCGCACCGGCCTTTTCAGTCGATTTTTCAGAAAAAAGCCACCCACCGAGGAGATGCTTTCCCATTTCAGCGATACGGTTTTTCGCTGCACCCTTTGCGGAAACTGCCAGGAAGTCTGTCCCGTGGGCATCCATCTGAAGGACCTATGGCTTTGTCTCAGGCACGACATGGTCCAATCCAAGAGCTATCCAAAAAAAATCAACATGATACGGGATAATCTGGCCGAGGAGAGAAACGTTTTTGCCGAGGACAATGAAGAGCGGGCCGACTGGGTGGAGGATATGCGGGATCCGCCCGATGACCTCTATGTCAAGGACCGCTCCGAGATCGTCTATTTCACGGGATGTACCGCCGCCTATTTTCCCCTGGCACAAAAAATTCCCATGGCCCTGGCGGAGATTCTTGACCGAAGCAGCGTGGACTTCACCCTTCTGGGGGAAGAGGAGTGGTGCTGCGGATTTCCCATGCTGGGGGCCGGTTTGGGAGAGATGTTCCAGGAGTTCATGGCCCACAACGTTCAGGCCGTTCGGGAAAAACAAGCCAAGGAGGTGGTCTTCTCCTGCCCCTCCTGTTATCAGATGTGGCGGGAGCATTACCCCCGTGAGTTAATCCTCTCCCATGCCACCGGATTCCTGCTCAAACTGCTCAAAAAAGGGCAGGTCCCTCTTCGGGAACTGCCATTGACCGTTACCTATCACGATCCCTGCGACCTGGGACGCGGGTCACGAATATTTGACGAACCGAGAGACATCATTGCGTCAATCCCCGGCGTGCGGTTTGTGGAGCTGCCCCAAAACAGGGAGAACTGTCAGTGTTGCGGCGGAGGGGGGAATCTGGAAATGGTGGATGCCAAACTCTCCGCGGAAATTTCAAAACGCAAAATCGAGGAAATCCTGAACACGGGGGCCCAGGCCGTTGTCACTTCCTGCCAGCAGTGTGTGCGCACCATGACCACCTATGTGAGGCGCAACAAGGTTAAACTGGAAGTACTGGATATCACCCAGTTGGTGAATAAAGCGCTGAAAAAGGCTTAAAATAAGTGTACAGGGGGCAGTTGTCAGGGGGCAGGTGTCGTTAGGGAGAACTCCTCAAGGCAGCGTCGGATACGGGGGCCGCAGGCAAGGGCCGCATCCATATTTCTTTTCATTCGAATCAAAAAAAATATGATGGGAGGGTTCCGGAGAATCAGCCGCAACAGGTGTCCGAGCCTGGGGCGGCCCTGCTGGTCAACGCAGTCATAAAGGGCTTTCGGAATAGAGAGCCCCTGAGGGTCTAAGACGCACCGAACGGCGAAAAACGGAAGGTTCCCCCGCGCCGCAACACGTGCCACGGCCGCGCTCTCCATATCCACCGCCAGCGCCTTTGTTTGTTGAAAAAGCGCTTTTTTGCGGGAAGCGTCAAAAACCGGTTCCGTTACGGTCAGAATGGGGCCCCGGTAAAAACGCTCTTTCCCGCCCCATAGACCCAAAGTGAGCATTTCAGAACCGGACCCGGGCGCAATCCCTTTTGTCTGATCTTCCTTCTGAATCACCCCATCGGCAAGGACCAGGTCGCCTGTCCGCAATTGGGGGTCAAGACCACCTGACACACCAAAAGACCCTAAGACCGACACACCTTTTGCCGTAAGCCACCCGGCCGCGGCAAAGGCATTTTCAATGCCCATCCCTGACCGGACCACCAGCAAACCGGTTTTCTCCGACAACATCGCGCGGCAGTGACGAAATCCATCGGCTTTCTTGACACAGGGCCGCCCCAAAAGGGCCCTGGCCTCACGGGGAAGCGCCGCCACCACACCGATTGTCGTGTTCATTTTCTGGCTGATCAAGCCGGTTTGGAAAAATCCACGGGTTGTTTCAGCGTGATTTCATCCTGAAGGGTCATCTTATCGGCGCGGAGCCGTCGGTATTCGCCCAATGCCCATAGGGGGAAGAACTGTCCGTATCCGTGATAACGCAGGTAAAACACACTGGGAAAACCGGTTCCGGTGTACAGTTTTTCATCCCATTTTCCATGAGTATTCTGCTGGTTGATGAGATAGTGAATTCCCCGTTGCACGGCGGCGCTGTTTGCCTCTCCGGCCGCCATCAGCCCGAGGAGGGCCCAGGCGGTTTGGGAAGGCGTGCTCTTCCCTTTCCCCGCGAGGCTGGGATCCGTATAGGAATAACAGGTTTCACCCCAGCCATTATCAGGGTTCTGGCATGACTTCAACCAGTTAACGGCCTTCCGGATGTAGGGCTCCGCGGGATCTTCTCCCAGGCGCCCCAACCCTTTCAGTACGGACCATGTCCCATAAATATAATTGACGCCCCACCTTCCGAACCAGGCACCGCTGTCTTCCTGTTCCCGTTTCAAAAAATCGAGAGCCCTGGCAATGGGACCAAAATCCGGACCATGCCCCAGCATGGCAAGCACCTCAATACATCTCCCCGTTAAATCGGACGTGCTCGGATCAAGAAGCGCACCGTGATCAGCGAAGGGAATTTCATTCAAGTAGAGATAATTATTGTCAATATCAAAGGCACCCCATCCACCGTTGGAACTCTGCATGCCGATGATCCAATCAACCGCTTTGGCGATTTTCTCCCGATATTGCGCTTTCTTCAAGGCACCGGCACGCAGAAGTGCCATGAGCACCATGGGGGTGTCGTCAACATCCGGATAAAAGGTGTTTTCAAACTGAAAGGCCCAGCCGGCAGGCGCAAGATCCGGCGCCCTGTAGACCCAGTCGCCGGGTTCAAAAATCTGCTCGTCGAAGAGCCATTCCACCGCCGTTTGTGCGGCCTGGTGATCCCCGTCAAGCCCCCCTTCCAGAAGCGCTGAAAGGCTCAGACAGGTGTCCCATATGGGACTGAGGCAGGGCTGGCAGTAGCTTTCATCTTCCTGATGGACCAGCAGATCCTCTATGGCCTGAAGGCCTCTTTTAAACTCGGGATGGTCATGGGAATATCCCAGAACTTTCAGTGCCATTACCGCGTTGGCCATGGCGGGAAATATGGCCCCGATCCCCCCTTCCCCCGTCATCCGTTGAAGGGTCCAGGCCTCCGCGAACGTGAGCGATTTTTCCCGCAGCACTTTGGGCATCAGCGGATCTGCTTTTTTGAGGAAACGGTCCAACAGCAGAAAGCAATTCTTGAAAAAACTGCCGGGAACAAAGCGGTCCAGGTGCCCCAGTTCGTGGGCAGGGGATGTGAAAAGTTCCGCGATCCCTTCATCTGGTGTGAGACGGCATACCGGTCTTTTTGAATACAGAATTAACAGCGGTACGATGACGGTCCTTGACCAGTAGGAAATCTTGTACAGGTGAAAGAAAAACCACTGGGGCAGGAGCATGATCTCGATGGGCATGGCCGGCGTTGTCTCCCACGGGATCTGGCCGAAGAGCGCCAGGGTGATCCGTGTGAACACATTGGCCCGAGAGGCCCCGCCCTGTTCAAGGATATACTTCCGGGCACGGCGCATATGGGAGGCATCGGGCACATCTCCCAGCTGCTTAAGGGCAAAATAGGCCTTGACGGAAGCACTGATATCGGCTTCACCCTCGTGATATAGGGGCCAGCCGCCGTTTTCGAGCTGGCGGTTCCGCAGGTAATTGCCGAATCGCAGCTTAAGGGTGTCGGGTATTTCGCTTCCCAGAAACCTTTGAAGCAGAATGTACTCCGAGGGAATGGTGGTATCCGCCTCAAGATCAAACACCCAATATCCCTTTTCATTTTGGATGTTGAGGAAGTGATCCCGGGTTTTTCTGATGGCCTCGTTTAGACGTTCAACGCTAAAAAGCGGTGTAACTGGGAGTTCAGCGCCTTTTTCCTCATACTGTTCCGGGAATCCTCTGCGAGAGCCGGTCCACTTCTTCGGATCAGCCAGAACTTTCAAGACCGTGCGAATGCGCTGCTTCATTATAGGTCGTATTCCTCCAGAAAGAGTTTATAAGGGACCTATATATGAGAATTATATAAAATTCAAGTAAAATCGATATATTCTCTTCTCCTTTGTCATGATGTGTCATGGTTTTGTTTCAAGTTGATTTACTGATTGTTTCCATGCCCTTATACCCTTCCCCCAATCTTCTTCTCAAATGGAAGGTCCCTAGAATTATTCAAGGACAAAGATAGGGTGATCAATTAAGAACCATCAAATTGGCGTGCAAAAATATCCCTAAAAGTTTATAATTTGATGATGGATGCGTCTTCGTGGGGCCTATTGTCGGGATGAAAGGAAAATGGAACCAACATCAAAAGCAATGGATGTGGACGGGCAGAAACTGGTTTTAGACCAATTGGAGGGGGTGAAGGACTGCATCAATGGTATCCATTCGGATATTCCGTGCATGGCTGAACATCTGGCCTTAAATAGTCTGCTGCAGAAACTTTATGAAATCCGTGAAGGCCTCAATCAACTGGAAAAGGCTTTCCTGGAAACACATCTGAAATGTTCCATCTCCCCTGGTGTTCAGGTGCCGGGACCGGTGATCCTGGCCCTTTCAAGCCTCAGTGAAAAGAGGCACGGGGCCATCATCGCCATTACCCATGAAGATGACCTGGATGATCTGTTGGAAGGCGGCACTCTCATAGACGCGCCCATCAGCGTAACCCTGCTCGAAAACCTCTTCTATCCGGGCAGCCCCCTCCACGACGGCGCGGTTATCATACAAAATGGCCGCATCCGAAAGGCGGGGGTTTTCCTTCCATTGGCACCCCATTCCGCGGATATCGACAGACTGGGACTCGCATCCCGCCATCGGGCGGCCCTGGGACTCAGCCGCGCCAGTGACGCCCTGGTAATCGTGGTGTCCGAAGAAAAGGGGTGGATTTCCATGGCGCTGAAGGATCAATTGTATCCCAACCTTGGAACCTTTGCCCTGCTTGAAAACCTGGGCAGCGCCAGAGAAAAAGGCTGAAAAGGCAGTCGGAAAGGGTGTCATCCATGGATTTCGAAAACCATCCCCTTTGGGACTTCACCCTGGAAGCCCACCAAAAAAACGGGGTTCACGAGGCATGTCTGGCGTTACAGACAAAACATGGGATCGATGTCAATTTCCTGTTCTGGTGCTGCTGGCTGGGGGAGACGGGAGCAGCGGCCCTGGATGAGATTCAGATGGGAAGGGCCATGGAAAGCGTGGGGAAATGGCAGGAAGAGATTGTCAGACCGGTATGGACGGTCAGAAGGAGATTGAAACCGGCATATGGAAGCTTCCGGAAAGACCATACGGAATCGCTTCGGCAACAGCTCATTGGTGCGGAGCTGGATGCCGAACACATTGAAATGCTCCACCTGGCGCAAGTTGTGAAATTCCAGGGCCACATGGCGCGACCAACTGGGGAAAAGGTTAGAATTGCGGCTCATAACCTTCGGATTTACCTTTTAAAGCATTTCGCAAAACAGCGCGGCAAACCGTTTCGATCTGACGGCGTGGAAAAGATTCCTGAAAATGTGCTGGAACCGCTCGGCAAGATTTTGCAGGCTTGCTTCCCAGGGCTGGAAAAAGAGGCGGCAAAAAAACACCTGTTGGCCTGGTAGATATTGTCGATTCAGAAAACATTCAAGATACCGTAACCCAAAAGCATGAAAAGAAAATACGATTCATTGGGCTTTTTGTTCTTTTTCTCATTATCTCTTGTCTTTATAACACCCTCTTTTGCCGGCGTCATAAAGATCCAGACACAGACCACGGTGGAAAGCATGGAAACCAGGGTCAAAATCACGGTCCGTCTTGCCAATCAGGGCACGGCTGCGGCTCACCAACTGCAGGTTCATTTGAAACTCCTTAAAAGAACCCTGGATTCAAAGGTCGTCCCTCAGCTTGATCCAAAGGGAACCACATCATTTGTTTTTGAAAAAAGCACCCTGGGCATGGAACCCGGCAGATATCCCCTTACGGTCTTTGTGGATTTTCACGACGCCAACCAATACCCGTTTTCCGCACTTTCCGGCCTGACATTCCTGGTGGGTCCCGACCGGAGATCCGGTCTTGCGGTCCTTGGTAAAAACATCACCATGGAAGACAGGGGAAGGCTTTCCCTGGAAGTGAAGAATATGGACGCCCATAAAAAGCGGATTGTCGCAACCCTCGTACTTCCCAAAGAACTCTCGGCACCCTCTCCGGAAAAGGATTTTCAGCTTGACGCCAGGTCCCGGAAAGACCTGGATTTTGAAATCCGCAATTTCTCAGCCCTGTCCGGAGCGGATTATCCGGTGTTCTGCTATTTTGAATACGACAAGGAAGGTGTCCATTACACGACCGTCAGCCAGGCAATGGTCAAAATCATTGCATCGGAAAACCTGTTTCGACAATACCGCTGGCTCTTCGTCCTTCTTGCGGGGATCTTCATGGCGGTCATCGTCCTTTACATCATCAGAAACGGACTGTCCGGAAAAAGACCGTGAAACGATCCACCTCCGTGCTCCTTATAAATCCCCATTGGCAGGGGATCAGGCGTCAGTTGCAGCCCCAGTTCAGAAGACGCTGGCAACCGCTGGACCTGGCCCTGGCCGCGGGACTCCTGGAAAAGGAAGGGGTTAAGGTTCGAATCCTGGATAACAACGTGGAGGAACTCTCTCCAAGGGAAGTAGGCCTTTTGTCCGCTGGTTCAGACAAGATTTTCGTAACATCGACCCCCTATGACCGGTGGCAGTGCCCTTCTTTGAATATTCAGTTTTTTTTTGACACGCTCGCCCACATCCCCCGGGAACGGCTCTATGTGATGGGCGCCCATGTAACGGAACGGCCGGAAGCCGTGCTTAAAAAAAGCAGAGCGAGAGCCGCTCTGTTGGGAGAGCCTGAGCAGACCATCCTGGAGATTGTAAATAATGATAACGGTGATGCCGTAGCCCCCGGCATTCAAGGGATTGCTTTTCTCAAAGGGGGCCGAATGGTCACCACGGGGCCCAGGAACCGCCCCCTCGATTTAAATGAACTTCCCCGCCCGGCTTACCATCTCCTTAACATGGACCGATACCGATATGAATTCATGGGGGAAAATTTTGCCATTCTGGAAGGATCGAGAGGTTGCCCCTACCGGTGCAACTTCTGTTATCTTGGCATGTACGGCAATGGTTTCAGGCAGAAGGCACTGGAACGACTTCTGGACGAGGTTCGGTATTTGGCCCGGGAGTTTCGCGTTCGAAACATCTATTTCATGGACCTTGAATTCGGACTCAATCAAAAACGCCTCATCTCCTTGTGCAAGGCGCTTGTTCAAATGAACCTGGGGGTGGAGTGGTGCTGCCAGACAAGGGTGACGGACGTAAACAGGGAGGTCCTTTCCTGGATGAAAAAGGCCGGGTGCACCCTGATTCATTTTGGCGTGGAGGCGGGAAGCGACAGAATTCTTGAGCAAACCGGCAAGGGCATCACCGTAAACGACTGCGCCCGGGCACTCCGCATGACCAAGCGCGCTGGGATCAGAACGGCCCTTTTCATGAATTTCGGATTTCCCGGCGAAAGATTAAAAGAGATGAAGGCCACCATCCGACTGGCCATTCGCTTAAATCCCACCTATGCCGCGTTTCACTTGATCGTGCCGTTTCCGGGGACAACGCTGGCGCGACAGACGGGAATTGACCCGGAGGCATTCCCGCCACATCTCTACCCCCATTTCAACGGGACGGACCATGATCTCAAGACACTGAAATCCGTCTTGAGAAGCGCCTATCTTCGGTTTTATCTGAGGCCCGCCTATTTGATGGATTTGCTGCGCCGGCAGATACGCCCCCGGATGGATCAGGGAAGGCTTTTCATGAGGCTGATCAGAGGATGACCCGCCATTGGCACATTAGACCTTATGGGAAAGGGGATGAAGAGGAAATCCTCAACCTTCGCCGGGCGGTCTTCGGCGATCTCGATCCGGTGCGGCTCAAAAAGTCCACCTGGCGGTGGCAATTTGAAGAAAACCCCGCCGGAAGCGCCTTCTACCGCCTTGCGGAAGCAGGCCATAGGGTTGTGGGCCAGTATGTAACGATCCCCACCCGGCTTCTGGTTGACGGACGGGAGACCCTGGCCGCTTTCTCCTGCGACACCATGATTCACCCTGAATACCGCCGTCAGGGCATGTTTTCGGCCCTGGCACAAGAGCTCTATGATGATCTGGAAAAGGGCGCCGGGATAGGCCTGGTCTGGGGATTTCCCAATGAGCAATCACTTCCGGGCTTTACCCGGAAACTGGACTGGAAAATGCTTCCGCCCATACCCCTGATGGTCGTCCCCATCAGACCCCTGGCCGTGCTGTTGAAAATGCTTCCCGCCACCGGCAGACTGGTTGGAAACCGTTTTCCGTCCCCGGCAGCGGACAAACCCCTTAGAATCGTGAGCCGCATCAAAGGCCTCGCCATCGAGGCCATTTCCAGATTTGATGAATCATTTGACGAACTCTGGCACCGGCACAAAGCATCGGCCAGGATCATTCAGGTACGAGACAGCCGATACCTGCAATGGCGCTATCTCTCGGTTCCCCAATTCGGCTATCGCCCCTTTGCGGTGTTCCGTGACCGGAAGCTTTTGGGCTTTATTGTCATAAGAATGATGGCCTTAAGGGGCCAGAGATTCGGCGTCCTTGTGGATGTTTTTCCCTTTCCCGTGAACGCGCCGGTTTTCCGTGACATCATCTCCTTTGCACGGCAATATGTGGTGGCCCGAGGGGGCCATTTTCTCACCTGCCTCATGCCCCGCCATCATTTGGGGATCCTGAGAAAAACCGGCTTCCTGAGAGTCCCGGAGGTTTTCAACCCAAAAACATGGCGGCTCGGGTATCGGCGCACAAAGGACCGTCTTTTGGGAAGCGCCGAGAGTTGGCACGTCACCTACGGTGATTCGGACGTGGTCTA
This sequence comes from Thermodesulfobacteriota bacterium, assembly GCA_028278625.1. The sequence goes on along the minus strand of JANQDY010000089.1, from coordinate 83,062 downwards.
AGAACCTTTCAGCCAGAGCCTGAACAGGTTCCCGAATTTATAGACCCCTTCATGGAGCAGGTTAAAACGGCTCCCCCGCATATCCTGACAGTTGACGGGAATCTCCACAAGCCTGCAACCGTTTCTGGCGGCGTAATGGACGATTTTCACCACATAGAAGGTGTGGTCGTCGATGTGCTCCAGATATTGCTTCACCAGATGTTTGCGGTACCCTTTGGCCGCGATGGAATAATCATGATAATTGATCTTCAGCAGGTAACCTGCCAGAATGATAAACAGGTTGCTGGCCGCTTTTCGAATCCACGAACGCCGTTGATTCCCGGTGATTTTGCTTCCGATCACCATATCCGAATGATCCAGGAGCCGGCAGGCCTCGGGAATGAAATCGAGGCTGATGGAAAGATCCATGTCCACCGTGACAATCAAATCAAAGGAAGCAAGTCTGACGCCTTCCCTGAAAGCCCGTCCCACACCCTTTTGCGCCAGGTGAAAATACCGTACCGTGCCATGGTGATCGCTTAAACGGCCGGCCAGTTCCACGGTGCGGTCCGTTGAACCGTTGCTGCCCAGGATCACTTCATAGGGCCTCCCCAAACGGTCCAGAAATGCCAACAGCCGACGGGTGTTTGGAACCAGAAGGGCTTCCTCATTGAACACGGGAATAAAAACCGTCAGGCCGGAAATCGGTGTCATCTTGCGGCTATCTCCTCAATTCGATCCTCTGCAAACCCGGCCCAGTCCGTTTCGGGAAACTGATCCACGGTCTTTCTGAACCATAAGCGGGCTTGGTCATTTTTCCGCATCTTCAGATCGCACAGCCCCATGTGATAAAAGGCTTCCGCGGCCCTCGGTGTTTCAGGATAGTGCTTCATGAGCCACAGAAGCCATTTCCGGGTCTCTTCCCATCTCTCTTCCCTGTAAAAACACATGGCGTAATGATAAGCCGCCTGATCCACGATGATCGTCTGGGGGAATTCTTCCATCACCCGGTAAAAGCATTGGCGCGCCCGTGGATAATCGCCCTTGGTGAAGGCCCCAATCCCCTGATTGTATGGCAATACGGGAAATCGGGGGGAAAGCCGGATCAAAAAGAAGGTCATTGCCAGAAACACCACCCCCATAAAGACGCAAACCCCCTTAAAGGCATAGCGATCGAAAAAGGCTGAAAAGCGCCTTCCGGCATCCTTTATCCCATGGTAAGAGACCAGAAACAAAATGGCCATGAGGGAAAGCAGGGCACCCAGATAATCGGGCCACGTTCGACCATAATAGAGACGGACTTGCGCTTTTTGGGGATAGATGAGCATGAACGCCGGGGATGCGAGATAGATGTGATCCGCCCCTTCCACTTTCCAGTTGGGATGATAGGAAATTTTGATCAAAAGCGGCTTTTCAGGCTGGGCGCCATGGATTAAAATCTCCTCTTCCCTCACAACTTCTTGTATATGGGGGTCGTGGTTGAGCGGTGTCTTGGGAAGTTTGTCCAGGGCCGGGGTTTCCAACACATGAAACCGGCCCTGATCGGTTTGATCCACGTTGTCTTTAAAAACCAGGGGAACGGACAAATCTCCCAGTCGAAACCATTTATAGGAACGTTTGCGCCACCCTTTTGTTGAAACCATGACGGGTTTTTGCGTTATGGGCTCAACATATCGGCCCGTATTTCCCGCCACACGGTATACCTCCCATGGTCCGAAACGCCCTTCAAAATCAAAGAGCGGGGATTCTCTGGCCGCTTTTACGGTATCCGGTTCGCTCAGTATCACCTGTCCCACGTTAAAGAGTTTCAAATGCTCATGGGCCTTTTTAAGATTGAACCGTGAATAGCTGTAATCGGGAATGGGGGTTGAAGGTTTTTGAGACATTTCCGACTGGAGATAGAAGATAAAGGGGACCGAAAGACTTCCCTGAATGTAGACCCCTTCAAGGGTTGAACGGCCCGAGAAAAGCGGAAGATTCTCAAAGGCCCTGACCGTGCCCGCGCCCAGGTTGCGTGTGCTGTGTTCGTAGACGACCCTGGCATCGGCCACGCCGCCTTTCAAGAACCGATTAATCGCCTGAAAAGGCTTCCAAAGGGCTTTTGATTCAAAACCGGCATAGTTGCTCTTGGCCCAACTGCGCGTGATGGTTTCCCGGCTATCCACCCATAAGAGGGTGAGCATCAGAATCGCCATGACAACAACGGTCTTTAAAAGGGGTTCAACCAGGACCGCACGCCAGATGAACACTCCTGAAACAACGATGAAAAATTGAAAAAACGGGAGAAAACGGATATCCACCAGGCCGATCCGGTAGCCGATAAAGTAGAGTGCCAGACCGGAAAAAGCGGCAAACCAAACATAGGAAAAGGGTCCACTCAGAAATCCCGGCTCGCTTTTCCCTTTTTTTAGAATCAACCACAGAGATCCCGATAGCCCTAAGACAACAAATGGAGCGAGAATAAAAGGGAGCATCTCCCGCTGAATCTGATCCCAACTGAAGAAAATCCAGAGGATGCTGAAGCGGGTCGTATAGGGCAGAAAGACGATCAAAGGGATCAGCCAGACGGCCATCAGGCAAAAGGCCAGCAGGTTGATGAGGAGCAGCTTTTTCAGATTCGCTTTAAAGGCCCTTTTGGAGACCAGAAAGAAGAGGGATGAAAAAAGCGCTCCCAGAAGCGTGTAACCGTGGCAAAGCCCCACCATTGACAGCAGCACACAGCACAATGGAACACCCCGGTTTTCATTCATGGCCCGATAGAGCAGTCCCAGATACAGAATGGCCAGTGAAAAACCGAGGCTGTAGCAGAATGTTCCGGCCAACGTACTGGGGATATTTCCTCCCCACATGGAGTTACCCTCCATGAACAGAAAAGGGAGCGTGAAAACGGCACCGGTTACCGGAATGGGAAAAGGTTGTTTAAGGCATCGAAAGAAGAAATAGGCGCAGACCGGGAGCAGGAAGGTGCCCAGAACCGTGGTCAGTTTAAAGGCAATCTCCATGGGCAGGATGACAGACAATGCCGTAATAACAATGAAGGGGAGCGGAAAATAGTTCTGAAGCATGGGAAAACCCGCCAGATTCCCCTGGCACCAGCCTGAAATTCTTCCTTCCGGCAGCAAATACGCCTTCAGGTATTTGGCCGTATAATAGTGAGAACCCGTATCCCCGCCGGTGGTGATTGTTTTTGAAAAAAGGTGGGTCGGTTCCAGGTAGCAGAAGATAAAAGCAAAGATCGCCGATAGCATCAGCAGATCAAGAAACACCTGTTTGCGTCCGTCCCCTTCTTTCTTATTCAATATGATGACCGCCTGTTTGAAGATTAGATGCTAGAGCCTATTCACGGAATAAACCCTTGTCAATGAAAAGCAAAGGGCCGGGAGTGATTGATAGAAAGGTCTTCCGGTAAAAAAGGGCTTGACAGAAACCATGTTTTTGTCATCTAATACTAATTGGATATCATTTTTTCCCTGAACTTTTCAAATCATCATACTTAACCAAATAGGAAGAGAGAATTGATTCTCAAGTGATGTGTTCCAAGGTGAAAATGTGAAAATCATCTCCCCGAGGAAATTTTTTCAAGCCTCCGATTCTATTTTCCCCGTCACAAATCCCAAGAGATTTTTTGTCCTCGTTTTTTTGACGTTTTTCCTTTGTCTGGGAATCACATCGCCGATTTTCGGGGCATCCCGTGGGGATTCCGCATTCACTGGGTCAGGCAATGAAAAACAAATCGATCTAAAGGAATTGACCTTCATCAAGAATGCCATGGCAGCGGCCAAGGTCCCCGAGGACACCTCCGGCAGTTCGCCCGGAGATAAAGCCGCCGTTGAATCCACGCCCATGGATATCTTCATGGACGGTGTCGATGAACTGGACATGGGGAACTTTGATGAAGCCGCAAGGCTCTTTGAAAAAGCCTCGCTTCTGGAACCTGAAAACCTGGAATACCGCTATTACTTAGGCGTTTCCTATGTTCGGCTCAAAAAAAACAGGGAAGCCCTTGACATATTCGAATCTCTAACAAAAAAGGATCCGAGACTTTTTTTAAAGGCCTATTTCGACATCGCGGCAATCTACAGCAGTGAAAAGGAATACGAAAAAGCGATTCTGACCCTTCAGGAAGCCGAGAAAATCGATCCCAATAACGGGCGCGTTTTCCTGGATATGGGCTACGCCTACAAGGATGCGGGCCAGTACGACCAGGCGATCAGATGTTTTGGTCGCGCCAGAGAACTGGATCCAAAGTTGAGGCAGATATCCGTCTATATGACGGGCGCCACGTATCTTGAGGAAGAAGAATTTGACAAAGCCTCACAGATGTTCAAGGAAACCGTTGAACTGGATCCTAAAACGCCCCTTGCGGAGAGCGCCAGGCAGACCATCCCCCGCGCTGAGGAAGCGGCCTGGGCCCGGAAGCCCTGGTACCTGGTCACCTCATTTAACTGGGGCTATGACGACAACGTGGCCCGTGATCCGCTTGAGGAAATCGCGGGAGGGCCCGTGACCGGAGGGACGGGCAAAGGGGACCAGTATCAGATTTTTTTTCTGAGGGGGGGATACAAGTTCCTGAACCTCAAAAAAATGGAAGCGGGTGTCGGCTACACGCTATATTCCCTGGGATATCGGGATTGGACCGACAGCAACGTCACATCCCAGAGCCCCCACGCCTATTTTCAGGCGGACTGGAATCCCGTCTTCTTCAGGTTTCAATACGATTTCACCTATTTCTATGCAGGCGGCAAGAAGCAGGGCATCAACCCCCCCATCTACCTGACCTTTGCCAACAATTCCTACGCCCGTCTCCGCATGCACAGCTTTATGCCGACCATCAGCATCCTTGAGCCGTATAACCTTCGTACGGATATTAACCTGATTTATCAGATCAAAGACTATCTGGACGGTGTGACCGCCGATTCCTCCCGGTATGCCGCCGACATTACCCAGTCTTACCAGGTGCCGGGAACGCAGATTCTTCCAAGGATCGGGTACCGCACCGCCTACGAGCCATCGGGTGATGATCCGTCCACCTACAGCTACCATGAATTGATGGCCGGTATCGCCGGCAATATTTACTGGGAAATCTGGGGTGATCTCTCTTTCGCCTACATGCGTACCCACTACCCTGACTTTACTCCCAGCGACGGCCGCAGGGACAGTACTTACACGACCACCTTTTCATTGAAACGATATCTCATTGACCGATTACTGCTCACTTTTTCATATATTCATATCAGAAATGATTCCGATTATGTGTCGCCCCAGGGCGAAGATCTGTACACTTTTCGAAAGAACGTTTATGCACTTGAAATTACCTACGTGTTTTAGTAGTCTGGGTGAAATTGCGATTATCGAAGGCCGTCATCAAGGGAAATAGCATGGTAAACCCCATACCGATACCCGATACAATCCGCAGGAGGCTCTTGCGCTTGGTTCTCCTTCTGCTCTTGGTGCCGGTATTTCTCCTTCCCAGCGCCGCCTTTGCCAGCAAACCCATCGGTGAGATCAAGCGCATCAAAGGGACCGCAACCGTCATCAGAGAGGGGATTCCAAAACCCCTCAATGCAACCCAGGGGATGGAGCTCTTTCTCCATGACCAGATCAAAAGCGGTCCGGATTCGAGGCTCCGGCTGGCATTTAAGGACGGCAGCTACATGACCATGGGTGAAGAAGCAGACCTTCTTCTGGATGAATTTGTTTTTGATGCCGAGAAAAAGGAGCGAAAAGCCGGATTCAGGGTAATGGCAGGGAAGCTGAAGGTGTTTGCCAAGGACCTGATGAAGTTCAAGAAGCGGGATTTTGAGGTGAGAACGCCGACAGCTGTTATTGGCGTTCGGGGCACCCTCTATCTGGTGTGGGTGGTGGACCAGACCATCACCAAAGTGATCTGTTTTGCGGGCGATCTCAGCGTCCAGAATCGAAAAATCCCTTTTCAATTTGTTGATCTGACCAACGGTTTTTCAACGGATGTCATTGAAAATCTGCCGCCTTCGACACCGGTTCTCCTGACTGAAGAGCAGCTGCTGGAGCTTCAGAAATCCCTTGGGGAAACGACCATTACCGAGACGACCGTTGAGGAAACCACGGATGAGACAACCACAACGGTGGCAACTACGACTGAACCGACAACAACCGCTGTGACCACCACGACGGGCACAACAACGACCTCTTCAACGACGACCGCCCCCACAACAACCACAATACCCACGACCACGACAACGACGCAGCCTTCCGTAAAATCCATGGCGCCTTACGATACGACCACAACGACGACCACCACCGCGCCCACGACCACAACCACCACCACGACAACTACGACTACGACAACTACGACCACAAGTACGACAACGACCACAACAACGACAACTACGACGACGACCACCACAACAACCACAACAACAAAGCCGACCACAACGACGACCACCACCGCGCCCACGACAACGACCACATCCACCACCACGACCACAACAACGACAACCACCGCGCCCACAACCACAACCACGTCGACAACGACAACTACGACGGCGCCAACCACCACGACCACATCAACCACAACCACGACAACCACCACTACGACCACAACGACGTCCACGACAACTTCAACGACCACAACGACCTTGCAGCCACTGCCAGGGCCGCCACCCACGCCGGGTTAGTCACTTCAAGAAAGCCGTTTTCTTCATATACTTTCCGTTGTAACCTCCATGGTGCAGCGCCAAAAAGCCCTTCGGGCCGAATTCTTCAACGCATCGCGGAAAACGAGAATTCCGTTGACCCTCGTGCCACTGATTGGGTATGATTCAGTGTTGGAAGACTCCCGGGGTTTTCCCGGCAGAAATCGCCGTTTTTTTTCGAAACAGAGATCTAGGTCACTAAAGGAGGCCCATGATGAAAACCCAGTGTTATTCTTTTTTGGCGGCAGGACTCCTGGCCCTCATTCTTCTGCCTCCGAATTCCATAATGGCCGAGAACATCGACGCGACGCTTTCGGACAGTGCCGGGGATTCTTCTTTCAGAGTGCTCAATTCCGGGGGAAACGTGCTCATAAGCGTTCCCAGCGATCAGAATCTGGCCATCGGGAACAACGGTCATCTGATATTTGACGCCGGAAATCCCTATATCGAAAGCATCTTCGGGGATATGACCCTTCATGTGGATACGGATGGCAACAATACGGGGACTTTCACCTTCAAGGACGACACCACCGTCCGCATGAAGATCGACGGAGAAAACGTCGGCATCGGGACAGACGCCCCTAAAGAAAAGTTTCAAATTGGCGATATTTTCACCTTTCATGACGGCGGGTGGAAAGCAATCAACAGAAATTCCTACTGGAATGGGGCAAATGATATTAGAATTGCTGCCGGGTATGCGGCAGCCATCGGCTTTACGGACATTGGGGATATCATCATTCGAACAGCTGCAACGGGAGCGGCGGGCGACATTCTTGATGACGGAACCTACCCCACGTGGGAAACACCGCCTTTGACCGTCAAAAATGACGGTAAAATCGGTATCGGCACCACGTCACCCAATGCCAACCTTCATGTGGATGGCAGCTTTGCCCTTGGTTATCGGAGCTTGGACTTCGGAGAGGGAGGTCCTGGCACCTATAATGTGGCAGATACGGATAATATCATCGGAATATCCACTCTCCAACGGAGTGCTCTGATTATCCTGCCGGAAGCGACCGCCGATAATGTGGGCCGAATCATAACCATAAAGGATGAAACCGGAAATGCCGCCCATCTTTATAACGTTGGGGTGTCCCCAACCGGTACTCAGTCAATAGATCAGTATTCCTCTCAGAATCAAGGCTATCTCGATATGTATGGGTTTGTAAGGGTCTACTCCAATGGTTCAAACTGGTTTATCATCGGTGGTGGATTGACCCAATACTAAGAGACTAAATGAAAATCCAACTCCTTAGATTTCAAAACCTGAGCCGCAAGACAGGAAAGGCAACAAGATGCGGATAGGACATATTCCCGCTTGTGTTATCGGCATATTTATTTTGCTGGCCGTCTTCTCCCAAGCCCATGGGGGGGTGATCGTCGGTGCCGGTACCCAATTTGCGCTTAATGACGGACAACTGGCGGTACCGGGAGCCGTTACGGTCACGGGTACCCTCACTGTCGGAACGGGAGAGATCATTTTGGGGGGCGACTGGACCCAGAACGGAACCTTTAATTCGGGGACAGGGACCGTGACGTTTAGCGGCGCCAATCAATCCATTTTCGGGGACTCGATCTTCCATAACCTTACAAAAGTCGTCTCCTCAGCCAGCACCCTGACTTTTGAGGGGGGCAAGAAAACGACTGTCACCAACACCCTCCATCTCGAAGGCAAAAGCGGCCAATTGCTCTCTTTGAAAAGTGACTCGGCGGCCCAGTGGAAAATTGATCCCCAGGGCACACGAACGATCCAGTATCTCAACGTAAGGGACTCATGGAACGTAAACGCCACCAAAATAGACGCCGTGGGCAAAAACTGCGTCGATTCCGGGAACAACACCAATTGGAAGTTCAGCGCCGTCACCCCCAACAACTATTATGTAAACGTCACCACCGGAGATGATTCAAATGACGGCAGCGCTACCCATCCATGGCAAACCCTGCACCATGCCATTTCCGAAATCAACGCCGGGACCAGCGGTGTCTATACCCTTCATGTGGCACCAGGAACCTACGGCGTTTCGGCCAGGGCCTTTGAGGGGGAGAAAGACGATCAGATGATCCTCACGCAAAATAATGTAAGGATCACCGGTGATCAGAGCAACCCTCCCATCGTCGTCGGCACCAACGCCCAGAACTGGACCAAGGGTGTCGAAGTTAAGGGCTCGAACAACATCATCGAAAACCTTTTTGTTACAGGTTTCTCGGACGACAGCGAAGAAGGGATTCGCATTACCGATGGCAACGGAAACGAAATTCTCCACTGCAGGGTCTATGGGAACAACTTCGGCATCAGATTGATGGATGCCGCCGATACCACCATCCGGAATTGTGAAGTTTCTCTGAACACCACCCACGGCATTGATATTGTTCTAAGCCCTGAAACGGATGTTTTTGACAACAAGATCTACGATAATCCCCAATTCGGCATTCGCGCTCAAGCAAGCCCCGAAATCAGCCGGAACCTCATTTATGACAACGATTACGGCATATTGGTGGAAGTGCTGAACGGGAATACCGCTTCCCCCACCATTAAAAACAATGCCATCTATGAAGAGACAGCGGGGGCCATGAGATACGGCATTTACACACGGGCTCAGAACGGAAGTACAATAAACGCCCTGATCTACCACAATACCATGGACGGCGGCGCCTTAAACGGCATTACCACGGAAAATGACAACAACAGCACCAGTGTACCCCTTATCAAGTACAACATCATCGTTAACTTCGACCAGTACGGCATTTTAAATGACGGTGCGGCCCCCACCATTGATTATAACGACGTATGGAACAACACCGCAGGCAATTATGAGGGATGCCAGAAAGGGGCCCACGACATCAACAAGGATCCCCAGTTTGCAAGCTATTCCCTCTGGAAGTACTCTCCCTGTATCAACACCATTCCATCCACGGCCCGAGATCCGGTAATCCTTGACTATCCGGGGTTTACCCGTCCCCGTCCCGGAGAAACCGCCAAGGACATGGGGGCCTATGAATATGTGGGGGACGTCTCCGACCCCTTCACCATGCCGGGGGGTACGGGACAGACCACAGATTACCGGATCTTCACGGTTCCCTTTTACATGACCGGTGCCGAGATGCTGGCCGACATGGAAAAGGTGCTGGGGACCTATAACAACACCACCTGGCGCTGCTTCGCCATGGTTGATGGGGCCTATGTAGAATTCAATGAGACGGCCTTTAAGAATCTGTCCATCATTCCCGGCATGGGGTTCTGGATCATCACCCTGTTGACCGATACCATTCCCTTTAAGGGAGAGATCGCCCCCGACGGCATCAACTACGAAATCACCCTCACGCCCGGATGGCATCTCATAGGGCTTCCCTGGGTCAGCCGGAACATCGATCTCGGGAACATACTGGTCACGGACGGGTTGAACAGGTATGCCATCACCAGCGCCCAGAACAATTTGACGCAGCGGGTGTTGTGGGATTATACGGGAACCGGTCCCTATAGCGGCTATGAAAAGCGGGATGTGAGCACCTATGAGCTTCAGTGCGGCACCGCCTATTTCATCAAGGTCCTGTCGACCCAAAACGTCACCCTCATCATCCCTCACCAAAACACCCGGGTCCCCTCCATCGAAAGGGGTTCCACCGGCGATGAAGAGGAACCGCCGCCGCCGCCGGGAGCCGCACAAAGCCAAGGCTGTCCAGAATTCGTAAATGGACGTCTTGAAGGGAATGTCACTTTCCCCACGAACAAGAACTGTTCTTACCAAGGGGCATCTTCCTATACCCTGGGTCCGGGGGTCATGATCCCCGAGGGGGCCATTGTCACCATCAAACCGGAATAGTCGCAATCAAACACCTTTTGGATGTGAAAAGGACACTGCCATATGATTTCCCTCTTTAGAATAGGATTTGAGTCATCATGTTTCTGGAATCACCACCGCCCGTGGGGAATCGACTGAATCCCGGGGATACCTTCTATTTCTCCTGTCACAGCGATCTTTCGTGCTTCAACACGTGTTGCCGAAACAAACATCTGCCGCTAACCCCTTACGATATCCTGCGAATAAAGAAGCACCTTGGGGTCCATTCGGATGATTTTCTCGACCGTTATGCGGTTTACCGACCGGACCCGGCCTCGGGCTTTCCCATTCTTTCCATTAGGATGAATGAAAGAAACGCCGTCTGTCCCTTTGTAACATCCAGGGGATGCGCCATATATGATAACCGGCCCACTGCCTGCCGCCTCTACCCCTTGGGCCGTTCCTCGGGCAAAAAGGAGGAAGGAAGTTCGCCAGACGAGTTCTATTCCCTGCTGGCCGTTACCCATTGCCACGGTCTCAGAGAACAGAACGCCTGGACCGTATCTGAATGGGTGAAAGACCAGGGGCTCGTCCCATACGTTGAAATGAACGACAAAATGCTGGACATTCTGTTTCATCCCAAGAGAAATCCATCAACCACCCTCTCGGAATCTCAGCAGCGGAAAGTCATGGTTGCCTGCTATAACCTGGATATTTTCAAGGCGTTCGTTTTTGAAACACCCTTTCTCGAACAGTTCGCCGTTGATAAGGATACCGAAGAGCGCATCAAAACCGATGACCAGGCCCTTTTAACCCTGGGATTTTCATTCCTCAAGAAGGCCCTCTACCCATAAATCTTCCGGAACTCCTCGAAAATTGTTGACTTGGATGTTTTTTCCAGTTATAAATTAAGTTTTTTCACTGATTTTGGGAGCGATGAAATGGCAGGATCATTCTTGACGGCGCAAGGGCTTTCATCCGAACAACTCTTCGAAATCTTTGATCGTATCAAAATTTTGAAGCAGCATATGAAGCAGGGAAAGAGACTTAACGGACTTCAAAACAAAGTGATCGGCATTCTCTTTGAGAAACCCTCAACCCGCACCAGAACCAGCTTTGAATCAGCCATCCTGAGACTCGGCGGCAATACCATCTACCTGCCGGTCGGAGATCTCCAAATCAAGAGAGGCGAGCCCATTGAAGATACGGGGCGCATGTTCGGCAGTTATCTGGATGCCCTGGTGGCACGGGTCTATGAACATCAAACCGTCCTGGGCCTTTCCAAGTATTCCGGCATACCGGTCATCAATGGGCTGAGCGATCTGGCCCACCCCACCCAGGCCGTCTGCGACATTTTCACGGTTCAGGAGGTCAAAGGGGATGTGAAAGGGCTCAAACTGGCCTATATCGGAGACGGCAACAATGTATGCCATTCCCTCTTGATGGTCTGTGCCCTGGCTGGGATGCACATGACCGTGGCCTGCCCCAAGGGATATTGCCCCAACCCGGAAATCCTCGAAAATGCCGAAGCCATTGCCCGGAAAAACGGGGCCGACCTGGCTGTGGTTGAAGATCCCGAAAAAGCATCCAAAGGGGCCCATATCCTCTATACCGATGTGTGGGTCAGCATGGGTGAAGAAAAGGAAGAAAAAGAAAAAGAGGAAATCTTTCAAGGGTATCAGATCAATGAAGCCCTACTTGAAACAGCGGACAAAGATGTACGGGTGATGCACTGCCTGCCCGCCCACAGGGGACAGGAAATTACGGCGGATGTTTTGGAAGGGTTTCAGTCCATCGTCTGGCAGCAGGCGGAGAACAAAATGTACGGGGCCGCCGGCATACTGGACCATTTCGTTTCCTGATGCACTAGTCCACCGCAAAAACCGCCGCGCCGTAGCCGACCACCCAGCGGCCGCGGCCTTCTGGAAAGTCATCTCCGCTGTTACGATAGTAGAGTACCGATCCTTCCCTGCTCCCTTGGGCCTCTGCATACCCCATTGCCGCCAGAACCGGTCCGATGCCGCACATAATCTGGTTGCCGTACCCCCAAGACTCCTCCAATCCTTTCATGTCCATGGCCGCAACCATCTGGAGGGTTTTCCGGTCCGTTCCGGTGACAAGATCGTAATCCGGGTCATGGAGCAGGTCGGTGCTGGCCACGACCACAAGCCGTTTCTTTCCGGAAAGGGTGTCCAGGGCTTTCACCAACTGCGCTACCGTATTTGGGTCATGATCCCCCATGAGTGCCACGACAACCTCACTGTCGGGGAATGCCGCCTGAACAAAGGGAATCTCGTTTTCCGCGGAGTGCTCACCCCTGTGAGGCCCGTAATCCATGAAAATTTTAGGGCTTTCCGATGTCAATAATTGCGAAGCCTCCTTATCCAACCGGGTCTTCCCCAAAGGGGTCTCAATGAAGTCGCCATCCATCAGGGCCACACCGGGGAAACCGCCCCGATGGCTGAAACCGAGGACCACTACGGTTTCAGGAGCACCCTCTCTCTTTGCGTTTTCCATAAGGGCTTTAAAGGTGTATCCGGCCACTTTCCCGGAATAGATGAATCCCGCATGGGGTGCAATGGCGGCCACGATCCTTCCTGAAACCGGTTTTGGCTGCGCATTTTCAATAAAAATTTCAACCATTTGTTGCAGCTCCCGCTTGTTTCCGGGGAACCACCTTCCCGAACCATGGGCCTGATGGGTAATCATCTCTCTGGCATTGGCCATTTTCAAACCCTCCTTTCCCAAGAAACACGGCACAACCATTACAGCGAGAAGAAAGACCACCATGGCCCCGCCCGTTATGCACCGATAGAGAATCCCTTTGCAGATAACACCAAAACCCGGCCGAAACCGCCATGATCCGGTTTTCGCCCATGCCCTTCCGGAACACTTTCCACCGATTTCAGGAAACCACTTCACACGCATTTCCTCCAAAAATACTCTCGACCTCTTCAAAAAATTGGGGACAGGGAAGAACACTGTAACGGAAATGGGCGGAAATCAGGACCGGATCCGTGGTAGTTGGCCCGACCCTGAACATGAGCTTACACTCACCGGGATATTTGAAAACCGTGTCCTTCAAGCTTTCCAGAATATTTTTTGAAGACGTTTCCTTTTCCACGGAAATTACCACGGCTCTCGCGGCCCCCAGTTCCAGCCTGTGAAGGGATTTAATCTCCGTGGCGATCACCTTTGCCGACTTGTCTCCGATTTCCACGTTCCCCGTCACCAAAAGGGGTTCATCCCCTTTCAGAAGGGGTGCGGCCTCGGCAAATACATCCGGAAACACGACCACCTCCGTTGAACCGGTGAGATCCTCCAGTTGCATGATCGCCATCTTATCACCCTTCTTTGTGCGCTTGAGCTTGAGGCTTTCCACGACGCCCGCCAGTTTTACCTGGCCCTTATCTTTCTGTGTGGGAAGGTCATTCACCAGACAGGTGGCAAAACGCTCGATGGCTTTTTGAAACCCTTCCAGAGGATGTCCCGTAATGTAAAACCCCAACGCCTCCTTCTCCCGCCTGAGCTTTTCCTTTTCGTCCCATTCCGGCAGGTCGGGGAGTTCCAGCAGTCCCCCCCTTTCCCCCTCTCCAAGATCTAAGGATCCGAACATATTGAGTTGATTGGGGTCGTGCCGTGCGCCGCAAAGCCTGAGCGCATCGTCCAAGCCCTCGAAGAGCCTGGAACGAAAGGCGCCGGTAAAATCAAACGCGCCGCATTGAATCAGGCTTTCAAGGACCCTGCGATTCACCTTGCTCCCTTCCATACGGCGGCAGAAGTCCAGCATTCCCTTGAAAGGTCCCTTTGAATCCCGCTCGGCAATCACCATTTCAACGGCCTTGAGGCCTACGTTCTTCACCGCTGCCAATCCAAAGCGGATCTGGTCTTCAACCACGGAAAAATCCGCCTGGCTTTCATTCACATCCGGCGGCAGAATTTCAATCCCCATGCTGCGACATTCGGCAATATTCTTGATGGTTTTGTCCTGGTTGCCCATGTCCTGGGTCAGGAGCGCGCACATGAACTGGACCGGGTAATGGGCTTTGAGATAGGCAGTCTGGTATGCGATCATGGCGTAGGCTGCGGAGTGGGATTTGTTGAACCCATACCCACCGAACTTTTCGATCAGTCCGAAAAGCTTTTCCGCCATATGGGCTTTAACCCCGCCTTCCTTGGATCCGTCCACAAACCTGGCCCGATGTCTGGCCAGCACTTCCGGCTTTTTCTTACCAACCGCCTTTCTCAGTTCATCGGCCTCGGCCATGGTATAATTGGCCAGCACCTGGGCGATTTTCATCACCTGTTCCTGATACAGGATCACGCCGTAGGTCTCTTTTAAAATGGGCTCAAGCTGGGGGAGAAAATAGGAGACCTTTATTTTCCCATGCTTTCCGTTGATGAAATCATCCACCATGTTGCTGCCCAAAGGTCCCGGGCGATAGAGGGCCACCAGGGCGATGATGTCTTCAAAGGTTCCGGGGCTGAGCTTCCGCAACAACTCCTTCATCCCCGAACTCTCCAGCTGAAACACGCCGGTTGTTTTGCCGTCCGCGCACAACTGGTAGGCCCCTTTGTCTTCCAAAGAGATGCGGTTAAGGTCGATTTTCCGGCCCGTGGAGGCCTCGATGAGTTTTAGGGCCTCCTTCAGCACCGTAAGGGTCTTGAGTCCCAGAAAATCAAATTTGATCAAACCCAGTTGCTCCACCTTGTCCATGGTGAACTGGGCCATGATTTCTCCCTTGGACCCCTTGTAAAGGGGCAGGTATTCCGTGAGGGGCCGGTCTGAAATGACAACGCCGCATGCATGGGTGGACGCATGCCGTGCCAGCCCCTCAAGGGAACGGGAGATGCTCAATAGCTTTCTCGAAGTACCCGGAATCTCTTCAAGGCTCTTGAGGTCCGGCTCTTCCTGTATGGCCCGATCCAGTTTCACCCCCGGACCCTCGGGAACAAGTTTGGCGATTCGGTCCACTTCGTTTAAAGGGATGTTAAGGGCGCGTCCCACATCCCGGATGACACCCCTGGCCTTCATGGTTCCGAAGGTGATGATCTGACTCACATTGTTTCGGCCGTACTTGTCCGCCACGTATGAAATGACCTGGTCCCGGCCGTTGACGCAGAAATCGATATCAATATCGGGCATACTGATCCGCGCCGGATTCAGAAACCGCTCGAAAATAAGTCCGTACTTGATGGGTTCGATATTGGTGATGTCAAGGCAGTATGCCACCAGAGAACCCGCGGCGGATCCGCGCCCGGGACCGACGGCGATGTCATGATTCAGGGCATATTCGATAAAATCAGCCACAATCAGAAAATACCCGGCAAACCCCATTTTCAGAATAATCTTGAGTTCGTATTGCAGCCGCTCTTCATATTCCCGCAGGACTTCCGGGTCTATTGGGCCTTCCTCATCCGCCTTTTGGGCCAGCCGTCTTTCCAGACCCAATCGGGAGCGCTCAATTAACATATCGTCAAGGCTTTGCTCTTCAGGGGCCTTAAAAACAGGGAACTTGTACTCCCCAAACCGCATTTCATATTGGCAGAGACTCGCCACGTGGCGGGTATTGTCCAGCGCTTCCCCATCATGGGGAAGTGCCTCTTCCATCTCCCCGCGGCTTTTGAAATAGAATTCATTTGAAGAAAACCTAAGCCGCTTCTCCTCATCCACGCTCTTGCCGGTCTGAATGCAGAGCAGGACATCATGGGCCTCGTAGTCTTCCCGGCGCAGGTAGTGACAGTCATTGGTGGCCACCAGGGGGATGGAGAGTTCCCTTGAAAGCTCTCTCAATCCCTTGTTGACCACCTTTTGTTCCGCCATTCTGTTGGCCTGAAGTTCCAAAAAAAACCGGTCACCGTTAAAAATGGAAGCCAGTTCCTCCGCTTTTTGCTTGGCGGCGTCCATTCTTCCGTTTCCGATCAGGTGGGGCACCTGTCCCGCAAGGCAGGCTGAAAGGGCCACAAGTCCCTGGTTGTATTCTTTTAGAAGTGCCATATCCACGCGGGGATGATAATAGAATCCCTCCAGATTCCCCAATGTCACCAAAGTTGTCAGGTTTTTGTACCCTTGTTCGTCCGCCACCAGCAACACGAGATGGTAGGCATTGGGACCCCCGTTTTGCGAAGGGGTGCGATCTCTCCTGTCCCCCGGTGCCACATAGACCTCGCAACCGACGACGGGTTTGATGCCTGCCTTGGCGGCCTGGGCAAAAAAATCGACCACACCGAACATATTGCCGTGATCAGTGATGGCAACGGAATCCATTCCCTGTGACCGGGCCTCGTCCAGCATGCGATCGATTCGAATGGCCCCGTCCAGCAGGCTGTATTCAGTGTGAACATGGAGGTGAACAAAGGGTTGACCGCTCACGTTTATTTCTCCCATTAGATACGACGGACAATGCTCGAAAAAAAGGAATGCATTGTCACATTTTTGAAAAATATGATACGGTATATCCCCGAAATCATCAAGGGTAATTCCAGCAATCCTATCATTGGGGCAGCGATTCAAAAAGATGGTGCAGCAGAAGAAGACGCGCAGTTGGGCACACCAACTGAGAGAAGAAAACAATGCTTTAAGGGAAAAAATCGCGGATCTCAGAAAGGAGAATCGACGGTTAGGAAAGGACCTTGAAAAAGCGTGGGAGCTGATGGCCCATGTGCCGGGTGGGATTTTCCTTCTCCAGCGGGAAACAGTTGCCTATGCCAACGAAGCGGCTTCCCGGTGGCTCGGCTACCGTTTGGGGGAACTGGCAGGCAGAAACCTGCTCGATATCATTGACCCTGAAGACGCAAACCCCATCCTCGATTTGATACATGGCAAAGCCAGCATGCCGACCCCGGATGCCCTCCGGTTTAAAAACAGGAGAGGCAAACCGGTCTACTGTGCGGTTCACGCCAAGAAGACCCGGCATGAGGGGCGGAATGCCCTGCTGCTCAATTTGATTGAAATCGAGAATAAGTTTCAAGACCATTCACTTCTCCTTGAGGCCGGAAAATTCAGAGTGCTCCAAAATATGGCCGGGGCCGTGGCAGAGGCCTTTGATGATGAGGTAGAGGATCATCACTCGCTTTTGGAAACCCTCAAGGGTTATGCCAAAGAGGCCTATCATCCGTCTGAGCTCAAACCCATCGACATGAATAACCTCATGGAGGAAACCATATCCTCCTACTGTTTTGCCAACGGAATCTCTTATGGAAAAGCGTCCCCATCAGATAGCCGGATTCTTCTGAAGAGTGCCATCGATATTCCGTCGGTCTTTCATGGGTCTGAGAAGGACCTGCAACAGGCGGTGACGGGCCTTGTGGCCAACGCATCGGAATCCATAGAAGAATCAGGGGTGATTTACCTGACTGCCCAGGAAGGACCCGGCATCATCAACATTTACATTCAGGAAAACGGATGCGGCATAAAAGAAGCGGTGGCGGAAAGAATTTTTGACCCCTTTTTCACCACAAAAAAAGGTGAACATAAAGGCTTGGGGCTCAGTTTGGCCCGTGCAACCGTGGAACGGCATGGCGGCAGCATCAGCCTAATGCGCCATGAAGCCGGCGGAGCAACTTTTCATGTGAAATTGCCCCTCGACCCCTCGCCCCTTAAGAGCCCTGTGACGCCCAGGAACAACCGCGTCAAAAACGCCCACATCCTGCTCATGGGCGATCAGAG
Source organism: Thermodesulfobacteriota bacterium (assembly GCA_028278625.1). The sequence continues at coordinate 64,961 of JANQDY010000089.1, read as the reverse complement.
TCTTCTGAACAACCTGCTCTCACGCTTCCTTTTGAGCAAAGGGCTGAATATCACCCGGGTCGAATCTTACAGGGTTTGCCTTAGGGCACTTAAAAACGATCGTTTTCATTTGATCCTTTTGGATCACGCCAAAACCCATTCAAAGACCGCAAGGGTTGTTCAAAGGTTTCGAAAAGATCACCCCCAGATTCCCATCGCACTCTATAATGCGGTTCATATGGAAACCGAAGATGATCCCAAATCTCCGGACCCAGATCTTGAAATTCAAAAACCGCTCCATGTGGAGAAGCTGTATAAAGAAATTTGTCGCCTACTGTCCAACTGAACCAACCATTTTGTCGAACAGCCTGAGAACCGTATCACTGAATTGCCGGTCATTGACATGGCAATCGAGGGCAATCACCTTGATGTCTGGATTGAGGTCCGCTTTTAGGGCTTCCAGAAAAACCTCGCCTCCTTGATCATCGTGAAAAGGACTCCTGGGATGGCGGTCCCCCTCGATCCATCCAATCATTGGAACCAGGACCGCTGCAGGACCTTTTGCCCGGTTCAGTCTTTTGGCCAGCAATCCGCCCACCTTGGCCTTGTCCTCTCGGTCCGCAACGACGATGGTCAGAAGCTGGTTGTGCCGGTGGTGTTTCCGATTCCGATACTTTGCGGGAAGGGGTTTTCCCGAAAACCAGAAAAAATGGCCGATGGCACCGGCGCCTACAATTTGAGGAATTCCTTTCTCGCCCGCTGCCTTCAAGCGGATTTTTCCCGAGTTGGTGGCGCCGCCATTTACAAAGTCCGTCAATTCCACAAGAGAAAGATCAAGAGCCACGTTGATCAAGCCCGCCGAAACAGCTTCTTCGAAGGCTTTCCCCCCCATTCCCGCCGTATGAAACACGGCCACCTCATACCCCCTTTTTTCCAGAGCCGGTTTGAGGGTCTCCACATATTTTAACTGAGATGTGCCAAGGGAGGTGATACCCACCAGCCTCTTTTTCCGCAGTTCTTGGCCTTCAAACGCCTTTGCCGCGCCGGAAATGGATCCCGCTGCAACTTCAAGAACTTTTTCACTGATGCTGTTGAGGCCATAGAGACCCGCGGGCCATAACATCATGGCCAGATCCGAGCAGACAAACTCTGTTGAGATGAGGGGTGAAAAGGCAATGGTGGAAAGTACCAGCTTCGGAAGACCCAAAGGCAGCGTGCGCAGGGCTTCCAGGGCCAGGGAGGTGCTCATGGATCCCCCCGCAGCAATGACTCCCTGCAACTGGCCTTGCTCCATAAGATCCTTGAGGATTTTCCCACATCCTACAGCCATGGCGGACATGGCCCTTCCCTCGTGCCGAAGTGCGATGATTTCCTTGATGGAAGTCCCTGCGGCCCGGGCCACCGAATCCCGGCGAATGGAAGGCTCAAAGGGAATCGCTCCCAGCACACCCACATCCATAACCAGGGATTTGAAACCATTTTCTTCAATTCGGTCCGCCAAATATCGAATTTCCTCGCCTCTGGTATCCAGCGTTCCGATAACGGCTATTTTTCCCAGTTCGGGCTTTCCCATGGCATAACCTCATTCCCTGAACAGTCTGGTGTGCGGAACCTGAATGCCGAAGAGTTTCGCGGCGTTCCCCCCCAGAATCAAATTGAGATCGTCCTGGCTCAAATCCATTTTATCCGCCATCTTGTCCACCTGGCGCAGGCTCCATCCGTAGATATCAGGTTGGTGTTTCGGCAGTCCCCACGGTTTGACCTGGTCTGCATAGCTGGAAGGATGATGCCCCGGCCGGCTGTATATGACAATGGAAGCCCCCCAATCGGTGCCCCAGATCAACTTACCGGGACCGATATTCGGATCCGCAAGAGGTTTTTCATAAAGCTCGGCCCAGTAAAGCCCCGTCTCCACATAGACATTGTTAAAAGTGGCGGCCACTTGAAAGGTATCGTCCATGAACTTCTCCGACCACCATCCCTGCATCCCGCCATGGGCCATAATAATGGGAACCTCGGGGTATTCAGAGGCCAGATCAAAGGCCAGCAAGGGGTCAATCCTTTCCGGTGCGGACAACCTGCGGGAACTCCCAGAGCTGTACCCGGTAATGGCTCCCGTGTGGTAACTGACCGGCACCTTGCGGTTTTTTGCCACATCCATGAACAGCCGAAGCTCATCCATCCGTTCCGACCATGAAATCATTTTCGTGGGATTCGGATGACGGGGAATCCCTTCTCCGATACCGGCACGGTAACACCCGGTGGAGAGCAATTCATCCAGTTCATCGGCAGCTGCTTCGGCGGTCCATTCCACCTCTCCCCTTAGGGCTTTTTTCATGGTACGGACCGGAAGACACGTGGCCAGAAATCTGTCGGGGTGATGCTTCACGATTTCCGCATTCAGCTCATTTGTCATGCCGAAGGCCGGTTGAAGAATGCACATGTCCACTCCGTAACGCTCCATGTCATACAGAAGTCGGGGCGAGTTATCATAGGTCTCCATCAACCGCATTTCCTTTGAAAGTGCCTTGTAATCACCTTTGACGCCACGGTCTCTGAATTTGGCGATATGTCTTTGTGCATGAACATGCGTGTCAACGATCAGCCTTGCTCTGGGGATTCCCATGCATTCCTCCTATACTCATAAAGATAGATTTTCCGTATGCCAAAAACCTTCAAAGATCTCCTTTCGGCAGATCCCGAACATTGAAATCACTTCAGCAGCACATTTTTGTCAATGTCTGATCTTGACCCGATCCGTCCTCGCGGGGCGCGGTTGCCATTTGTCCCAGAAATCCTTGGGATCGGCCGGTCTTCCGTATCCCATTAATTTATCCATGTAGACGTAAAAAGGATCGCCCCACCGAACACGATCCACAAACATCTTGACCATTGCGTGGAACCAGTTGTCCGGCTTGTTGAAGGGACAGACACTGATGCAGATGGTACACGGCTTGCGAATGCGGGACCATTGCGCCATGCAGCGCTCCGCATCAATGGGCCATTTGAAAACTCCGGAAGAATTGGATTCGTTCCGGGACCGTGTGGTTCTTGGCCCCGGCCAAATGGCATTTGAGGGGCATCTGTCCGAACAGATTTTGCAGGCCCGGCAAAGCTCGGTGACACCGAAATCCACGGGACTATCCGGAATGAGGGGAAGATCGGTAAGGACTTTGCTGATACGCACGGCCGGTCCGAATTTTCGCGTGATCAAAAGCCCGTTTCTACCCAGTTGCCCAAGGCCCGCTTCCACTGCCATGGGAATTGTAATTCCCACCGTATTGGTGGAACAGGACATGGCCTTGTGGCCCAGGACTTTTATGAATTTGGCGACATAAGCGTTGGTAATGGCCATGCGACTATACCCCAGGCTGGTTTCGGCGTCTGCAATATAGGTCGGCGCATATCGAAGCATCTCATAGTCTTCCCCGAACCCCATGACGATCGCGTATTGGAACGCCTCGGGAATCTCCTGAGGGCTGTATTCGCCGGACCCGAGATCAAAGGAGTGGGAGTATATCCACCGACGGTCCAGTCTGCAGATCCCCACCATATCCGCGCCATAATAGATGGCCACGTTCTTGATGTCCCGGGTCAGGGCGGTTCTATCGGAAACATCCCATTTTTCGCCTTCCGGGGGCAAGGATACCATGATATTCCTGGCAACCCTTTCAGGAGTGGCGATGGCTCCGATTTCCCGGGCCATGGCGATGGGATTGGGCCGGTCATTTTCAAAAAGATGCATCATCACACCGGTGCGGGAACCGATTCTGAAGGCTTGATCCCGAAGGGTGCTCCCTTCTTTTTGTTTGCTTCTTGTGCGGTCCAGAACCCAGTTGAGAAGCGGTTTCACCTTTTCATCCCATAACGGTCTGGCAAACATGGTGTATTTTTCATCGAACCGTTTTACCGGCTCCAAAATATTCTCACTTTTCCATTGTTCAACGGACAACCTTTTCATTTAACGGACCCTCATGAATACAGACCTGCTCAGCGCATGACATTGGGCAGAAAAAGCGAAATCTGTGGGATACTTACCAAAATCAACAGCCGCAACATATCCACCGACCAAAACGGGAATATGCCTCTGAATATTCGGGTGATGGGGACTTCCGGAGCCACGGCTTTCACCACAAACACGTTAAGACCCACCGGCGGCGTGATGGTCCCGATCTCCGCCACCATGACGATAATGACACCAAACCAGATGGGGTTGAATCCCAGCGACTGGATCAGCGGGTAGACAATGGGAATCGTCAGGATGATCATGGAACCGGGATCCATGATACACCCCAGAAGCAGATAGACCATGAGAATGGCGGTCAGCACCAGATAAGGGTTCAGGTGTTGATCAACGATCAACTGTGCCATTTCCATGGGCAGGTTGGTCACCGCCAGAAAGTAGTTGAACAGCATGGCACCCACAAAGATAATAATCAACATGGCGGTCATGCGGCCGGTTTCCAAAAGACAATCAAATAGAATTCGCCAGGTGAGCCGTTTTTTTAAAATGGCCATGACGAATGCACCGAAGGCACCCACGGCTCCCGCTTCCGTAGGGGTGAAGAATCCCAAATAGATTCCGCCCATTACCAGGGAAAAGAGGAGCAGGGTCCCCCATGTTTGCCGCAGAGAAAGCAGCTTCTCCCCCAGGGGCACCCTGGGGCCGGGGGGGCCCAGTTCAGGTTTCAAACGAACCTGAATCACAATGGCCAAGAGATAGAGAAGAATCGCCAAGGCTCCGGGAAGAAAGCCGGCCAGAAAGAGTTTGCCGATGGACTGCTCCGTAAGCACTCCGTAAAGGATAAACACGATACTAGGGGGAATCAGAATGCCGACTGTCCCCCCGGCCGCGATGCTGCCCAGGGCAAGCCGGTCATGATATTTGTATTTCCGCATGGCGGGCAGCGCCACGGTTCCCATGGTGGCGGATGTGGCCACACTGGACCCGCAAACCGCGGCAAAGGCGGCACAGCCCCCTACGGTGGCCATGGCAAGGCCTCCCGGAAAGTGCCCCAGCCATTTGTACGAGGTATCATAGAGTTCCTGGCTCAGGCCGGAGTAAAAGGCGAACTGCCCCATGAGCAGAAACAAGGGCAGAACGCTCAGGATATAATCGGAACCCACACCGTACGGAACACTTTCCAACTGACTGAAGCCGGCATCGACGCCCACGACGTAACAATACCCCCCCAACCCAACCAAACCCATGGCAAAAGCGATGGGCATTCCCATAGCCATGAGGATAAAAAGCGCCAGAATTCCCAAAATGCCCGCAGACAGCGGATCTATTTCCCATTCGATCCAATGGGCCGAAAAAGCCACAAGCAGGAAAACCAGAACCAAAAGGAGGAAGTATACGGAACCTATCTTAAGGCCTTTGAAACCTTCAAGAACCCTGGATACCGATTCCACCAATTGAATAAGGAGCACCATGCAAAGCACGGCGCACCCAAAAGCCAGAATATAGTAAAAAGGAAAGACGGGAACGGCCAGCAGAACCGAGGTGGCCTTCTCCTCCCACAATTCCTCTGCCCGCAGGACATTTCTCCAGGTGATCAGGGCAAAAAAGCCCAGGGAGAGCAGTAACACCAGACTTTCGACAAGGGCGGACGTCCTTTGGGATAAATGGGAGGTAATGAGATCAATACTGATGTGCGCCTTTTTGATGGTCGTATAGGCCACCCCCAGATAGACCAGGGTCACTTGCATGAGCTGAACCACTTCAAAGGACCCGGTGAGCGGTTTCTGAAATACCCGGCGCAAGAATACGTCCACCACCATGAGAAACATCATGGCCATGAGAAAAAACACGCCCACGCTGTTGATGGCACGGCTGATTTTGAAAACAGTATCTTTGAAACGACCTGCGAATCCTCTGGTGCTCACGGCTCCCATAACAATCCGTATAGACATCCGTAAATTGCCCCACCGGATGAAAACCGGTGGGGCAAGATCGGTTTATCAGGGACGCTGCAGTCCTATTTGCTGCATTCCTTTTTCATTTTATAGGCCTCTTCAAGGACCTTTTTCCCTGGCAGCCCTTTTTCTTCCATGGCCTTTACCCATTCCCCGAATGCCGGCTCCGCCGATTTCTCCCAGACCGCCAGTTCCGCTGGAGGCAAAGTGTAGATTTCGTCTCCGGCGGCTTTCAGCTTCTTGTAGACCCCCAGAACAGCCCGATCCGCAATCTTGCCGTTCAAATCCGCCGAGAGATATTCCCCTGAAAGCTCGTTGATCACCTTCTGGACATCGGGGGGCAATTTGTCCCACGCCTTCCGGTTCATGGCGAAGAAGAAGACCGTGGTGGAAATTCCCACCCGTGTGTGATACTTGGTGACTTCATTGCACTTGATTCCCATGAGCGTCAGGGGATCCAGGAAAATGGCGTCGATCACTCCACGCTCCAGGGACATATAAACTTCGGGCGCGGGCATGGCCACCGGAACCCCTCCCCACTTTTTGATCAGCTTGCCCATCATTGACGAGGGAGTCCGGATCTTCATCCCTTTGAGATCGGCAAGGGTCTTGACCATTTTTTTGCTGGTGTGAAGGTCCATATTGGGGGGCATGCCCAGGGCCAGCATCTTGACATCCTTGAATTCATCACCGAAAACGCCTTTTTCATAAAGCCGCTGGACCATGCGGCTGCCGATTTCGGCATTGGGAGACATGAAAGGTAGTTCCATAACCGTCACCAGCGGGAAGCGGCCCGGTGTATAGGCCAGAATTCCCCAGGTGATATCCGCCACGCCCCGAACGGCCATGTCGTACTGGTCTTGGGGTTTTCCCAGAGCACTTCCGGCGTAGATCTTGATTTTGACCTTTTCTTTGGTGCGCTCCTCAATCATACTGATCCAGGGCTGCAGGATTTTTGTGTTCATGAAGTGCATAGGCGGAACAAAGCTTGACATTCTCAGATTGATCGGCTTCTCCGCATTAACGGGCGTCGCGAAGCCAAAAGCCATAAGACAGAACGACACGGCTATGGTTTTCCAAAAAAGTCTTCTTTTCATTTTCTCCTCCTTCTTGGTTGTAGGGTGGTCAATTTATATTGAAGGCTTTAACCAGGGCGGAAGTCCCGCACCCGGCGCCCTTTGTATTCGGTCCTGGGAAGGGTCCCCTCATTCAAGATCTCCACCCCCGCATGGACCCCTTCCAATGCCTCTAAAAGCCTTTGGGACACTTTTTGCTCCACCCTTTCTCGATCTTCCGCCGTGAGGCCGGAGACCGCCTCAACCCTCACTGTAAGGGTCTGGGTCTCCCCCTCCTGTCTAAGGACGATCTCAAATTCGTCGCTAAGTTCACGAAAATCCCGGACCACTGCTTCCACGGACGATGGAAAGATATTGATCCCCTTGTACCAGATCATCTCATCCACCCTTCCCTGAATTCCGCCCACAATGCGGGTCGCCGTTGATCCACACCCTTGACAGGGGCCGAAAGGGGCGATGCGGCCGATATCCCTGGACCGGTAGCGAAAAAGCGGCTGGGTTTCTCCGATGATGTTGGTATAAACCAGTTCACCAGTCGTTTCCGGGGGGAGGACCTCGCCGGTTTCCGGATCCACCACCTCCACAATGACGAAATCATTGGATATGTGGGTATCCCCGCATTGGGGACAGCTTCCTCCCATGGGAAAAAGCTCGGTGATCCCAAATCCGTCGATGACAGCCCCGGCCGACCAACCTTCAATAAGACGCTTCTTGGTTGCCGGGATGGCGGCCCCCGGCTCTCCTACCGAGAGAAGAATAGCAATCCCTCCCATCTGCCGGAAAGACTGGCCGGCGTTTTTGGCCTTCTCGGCAATGTAGAGGAGAAAGGAGGCAGTGCCGCAAACCAGCTTGGGCTTCAAGCGGTGGATCATGCGGATTTTCTCCTCGGTACTGTAGCGGGAGGCCCGAATGACCAGTGCCCCCATAATCTCCCAGCTGTCCACCGCGGCGGTGGGGCCCAAAAGGCCATCCGTGGGCCCAAAGAGGACGGCCTTGTCTCCATGTCCCAGAAAGGGGTTGCGCTGAAAACGTTGGCCTATATACCGCCAATCCCGGTCTGAAAAGACCCGAACCAGGGGCCGGCCGGTGGTGCCGGAGGTGGTGAAGTATTTGGCCAGTCGTGAAGGGTGGACCGACAGATAACTTCCAAACGGAGGATGCTTTTCCTGATCCTCCTGGAGTTCCGCCTTCGTGCAGAAGGGTATCTTGTGAAGATCCGGAAGACCTTGAATCTCTTCGGGGGAGAGACCCGCCTCGTCAAATTTCCTGCCCCAAAAGGGCGTGTGCCGGTAGCATTGGCGGACCTGGGTCCTCAGCCGCTCGGACTGAAGTTCCCTGACCGCCTTCTCGGGCAGCCGTTCCAGGCCGGGATCCAGGACCGAATAGTAGGGGTGCATGAGATCTTCCTTTTCGAAAATTGAAATCGGTGATGAGTTCCTTATCCGCCCCTTATTTCTTTCAATCGTTTCACTTCCCGCGTGGAAAGGCTCATTCGGCCGTCAAGGCGGTGAACCAGGGTATGCTTCAGCCAGTTGGCATCGTCCCGGTTGGGGTATTCGGTCTTCCGAAGGAGGCTCGCCATGGGGGCCCGACTCTCTTTTCTGAAAAGGGCCGAACGAAGATAGATCTCCACCGCATCATAGATGGCCTTGACTTCCGACACGCGCATGATCTCCCGCGGGCTTGTGGCATAAAGCGAGGGAAGGTATTTTCGCCGGATCCTCTCCAGGTGGTGGAGTCCCCGTTCAAGTTTGGGGTCATTGGTATAGGGAGGTCCGTATTCAGAAGCAATCTGACGGGCCTTGTCCTCCAGTTCAATCCAGTTGTACCCTTGCCCGGGATTCACCCTTGTAGCGCCGAAAATACGTTCCGTCTCCGTTCGGATCTGCCCGGGATCCATCTCCTTTAAGGGGTTCTCCCTTGCGTATCGGGCAGCGTTTTTCCCGGCACGGGCCCCGAACACAAATGCCCCACCGCTGCTGTGGCGCCAGCTTCCGCCTGTAAGATCACCGGCGCAATAGAGACCCTCCACACTCGCCATGGCCTCCGGGCTCATGTGAATTCCGGCCTGGTTGTTGTGAAGATAGGGGGGATGCCACTCAAATTCCACCGGTCCTTTTCGAAAGTCCTCCTCTCTCTCTTTCATCCAGAGGAAGTAGCCAGGGCTGGTGGATTCGTTTTCAAGGGCCCAGAGAAACCGCTTCATCTCCCCTTTTTCCTCCGGATATCCCGAAAGGGATGAGACGTCGTAGTAGTCGGGACCCAGGGTGTCGTATCCCAGGTTCATGGTCCGCCTGTAGCCGATGCCCGACAGGCTGATCTCCTCATCCGGATCCGGCACAAAAGGCTTACCGAATCCGTCTACCGGCCGTAGAAGCCCCATGGCCGGACCCACTCCCCAATGGCTGAAATCCTTCCAGATGGTGGTATATTTGGCGAATTCCATGTTGACCAGATCTGCACCGGCCCGGTAGGCCATGACAATCCCTTCTCCGCAATTGGTGGGGCAACCGCACTCGATGAACCGGGTGGGAGCGTAGAGGGTATCTTTGTGGCGGCCCAGCCGGTAGGATCCTCCGGTGGTCAAAACCACGGCTTTGGCCCGGCAGACCACCACCTCCCCGGTGCGCGTCCTCAGACCCAGTGCTCCGGCAACATCACCGCCCACTTCACCCTCGGCATTCAGCAGGCCTATGGCGGCCGTCCTGTTCAGGACAGTCACATTGGGGAAGCTCTTCACCTTCTTGGCCAGGATCGGTTTCATATCGTGCCAGACCGTGGGACCGGGGCCCCATATCACAGGGGTTCCTGGGCAGATATCCGGGGCGGGTTTGAAAGTAAAGGTACCGTCGTCATTCCGAACCGTGATCCCGTAGCTCTCCAGATCCAGGACCCGGTCCAGGGTGTCCCGGGCGAATTCGTAGGAGACATCCTCGTCGCAGATCCCGGCGGCGAATTTCACGTTAAGCCTTGCGAACTCGCCGAAATCGAAATTGTGATCGGGATGGATGAGGGGGATCCGATGAAGTCCCGTGGCCCCGTTTCCGCTTCTCCGGATATGGCCCTTCTCAAAGAGCACCACCCGCGCGCCGGCCTCCGCCGACTTGATGGCCGCGAAACAGCCGGCCAATCCTCCCCCGAGCACCAAGACGTCGGTTGAAATGGTCTCATAATCGTTGGGCATTGGGTTCAATCTCCTTTCTCAGAAAAAAATCACAGACAGGCCAGAGGCAATTCCATGGCGAGGGCGTTTTGCGGGCAATCATAGAGACAAGAGCCGCAGTACCAGCATTCCTCGGGATAGGCCACGGCTACAAGGTGGCTTTCCCGGTCAAATCGAAAGATATCCGAAGGGCACACCTCATAGCAGGTTCCGCAGCCAACGCATTTGGCATGGTCGATGTGAACCGCACCCCGGTAGGAAATCCCGTATTCCGTCAAATCCATGTCAATTCCTCTCTTAATCTCCTTAAACATTTGAAATCCATATTCAACCATGCGATCCATTCACCGGCTTGAACATTCGCGTCAAAGGGAAATCGATGTTGTAAACCCGTAGCGCATTACCTCCCAGAATAAGATTCAGGTCATCCTGACTGATGTCGAGACGTGCCACCTGTTTAAGGCTCCACCCCATCACATCCACCTGATGTGTGACGATACCCTTTTTTCGAATCTGAACCGCATAGCTCTGGGGTCTGCAACCCAATTGGGTGTAGATGGGTATGCTGGCCCCCCAATCGGTTCCCCACATGAGTTTCTCCGGTCCCACATTCGGGTCCAGCAGGGCCTTGTAGTAGAGGTCCGTCCAATAGAGCCCCGTCTCCAGATAGACGTTGTCGTGATTGGCGGCCACCTGGACACACTCCTCCACCAGGGTTTCCGACCGTCCCCCCTGCATCCCGCCATGATCGAAAATGATGGGGACATCGGGGTATTCCGTTGCCAGATCCCTGATCCAGGACGGATGAAAATTTTCGGGCCAGAAGGTATAGCTCACCGGATAGCCCATGGGTGACCCGCTGTGGACCCTGACCGGCACCGCATGCTTCCGCCCCAGGTCCATCACCATCCTGAGCTGTTCCATACCGGCGGTTTGGGACAGGGTCTTCCGGCCCATCACGCCCCTCGGATTGGCGGGCATGCCTTCGCCGGTTCCGACGAATTTTCCGGTGGACAGCAGATTGTCCAGCTCTTTCACGGCCGCCGCCATGGTCCATTCGATGTCACCGGCCAATGCCCTGTCCGCCGTCTCTTTGGGATATGCGAGGGCTCTGAACCGTTCCGGATATTGTGCCACCAGGTTCAGGTTGATTTGATTGTTCATGCCAAAGGCCGAACTCAAGATACACATGTCCACCCCGTAGCAATCCATGTCGTAGAGAAGGCGCTCTGAGTTGTCGTAGGCGTTAAGTGACGGCATCACCGCTGCAAGATCCCGGTAATCGATCCTTGCCGGATCCTTAAATCCGGCCTTTCTGAAGGCAGCCCCGGCCGCATGGCGTTGGGCATGTACGTGGGTATCGACAATGTAGCGTCCGAGTTTCATGGTCCTCTCCTCACTTCCCCGACCATTTCCCCTTTGGCACCCTGCGAAGCCTCACCCTTGCGGCTGTCTCAATGTTCAGGCTGATGGGATCCACATGTTCCAGGTCATTGGCCATAAGGGTATCAAAATTCGTCCCTTTCCCTTTTGCAATGGGCATTCCCCTGGCCCAGTGCCCGCTGCAGGCGGCAATACCCATGGTCTGTGGATGCTGCCCTTCCATAAGCTTCAAAGGGCCCCGAACCTTGCCGCCGCTGGGTGATTCCAGTTCAATGATATCCCCATCCTTCAACCCCCTTTTTCTCGCCGTCGCCCTATTGATGGTGATGTTGTAGGTATAGGGATTCATGTGGCTGGCCTCGTCCAGCCACGGCTGCTCCATGGTATGGGAACCCGTATGAACGATATCCCTGTAGGAAAAGCAGAAGAGATCGAAAGCGGGGTCTTTTTCCCGGTGAATGGAACAGGGAAACCAGCTGATCAGCGGCGTATACTGCTCCATACGAAGCGCAATGCGCGCATCCTCCGTGATCTCCTTGACCTTCTCCCCGATTTCAACCAGGTACTCAAGATAGATGGGATGCCTTGCATCGATGAAATAGCGCCAATAGGCCTCTTCCACCTTTTTGGGCCATCTGATAAACCCGTGCTTTTTAAAATATTCCCAGCCGTAATCCTGCCCGAAAAAATGTTTCAGAACCCGGTCGCACATTTCCGGTTGGGAAGGGATTTCATCCGACTTCAGGCGATTGTTTTCATTGAATTCGCAGAAGAAGTTGTAAAAGGCGTTTGCAGCCGGCGTGCCGCCCACCCGGTCCAGAATTTCCCTCACCACCGTAACGGTGCTTCTTCTTTCCTCGGGCGGCTGGATCACCGGCTGTTGAACGTGATAACACCAGTCATCCATTCCGAAAGCATGGTTGAAATTGAAAGCATACCCTTCGGCCCAGGAGGACTCCTCAAGATAGCTGGTGTCTGGCAGCACGATGTCCGCGAACCCTTCCGTCAGTTCGGTGTTGAACAGCTCAAATACCACCACAAAAGGTATCTTCTTGACGGTTTCGGCGGTGACATACGGATTGGCCAGGCTCATGATGGAATTGCATCCATAGCTGAACATGACCTCAAATCGGTGGTCCACGCCCACTTTCTTCCATAGCTTTTCCTGGTCGCTGGAACCGTACACAAAGGTGAAAGGCGCAAGGGTGAAGATATTCTGTAACGATGGATCCGCCGCTTTATGGGGCAAATGGGGAGGCCAGGGCCCATGAAGCCGTGTAAAGAAGTAGTCCGTTTCGATCATTCCGTCCACGCCCTTGTAAGGTTCGAATTTCAGACGCCCGGTTTCGGGGAACCCCAGAGACCGGGCAGGCCAGCCCAGGGTCCCCCCCGGCACATCACAGTTGCCCACAATGGCGTTGAGTGTGGAAACAGCCAGGCAGGTGTGGTGTGAATTTTCATGTCCTTCCCCGCCGCGGAACAGCACGGCGGAGGCAGGCCTGTAGGGAAGTTCGTGACCCTGGATGGTAATGGTGCTGCCGACTCGCGCCGCATCAAGGAACTCATGGGCCACTCGATCAATGGTGCGGGCCGGAACCGTGCTCACCTCGGATGCGTATTCCGCCGTATAGGTCTTCAAATGGTCTTTCAGCAGTTGGAAGGAGGGATGGCACTTTACGCCGTTCACCACGTATTCACCGTATAGCGCGTATTCTTTGATGGTGGGATCATCATATACTTTGGCCCTGCCGTCCGCTGAATCCCAAATTAGGGGTTTGTTGGAATCGTCTTCGCCCACCACCGGTTTGGGCGCCCCCATATTGAAATGCCCCGGCACCGTTAAAGGCGTCTTTCTCCTCTCTTTTTGCCTCACATATCGACCGTCCGGCCCGATGAGATAAGGGCCGTTGGTTTTCAAGGCCAGATACGCCTCGTCATATCCCCCAATCCGGTTGACGATGATATTGGCGATGGCCAGGCAGACGGCACCATCCGTTCCGGGAAGGATCGGGATCCATTCACTGGCTTTTCCCCCGCTGAAATTCGCCATGGGGTCAAAAACAACGAATTTCATACCCCGTGACCGGGCTTCCGCCGCCAGCCGGGCCGTAATCATGGCGGAATGCCCGGACCCGGACCCTTTGTTTGCGCCAAAATAGATGGCATAATTGCACTGCTTGAAGTCGGGCACATGAGACCATGACGCATGAACCATCCCGGTGTTTTCGTGGGCCCCATTACCGCAGTGAAGCCCCCCGCCCCCGGGCCAGACACAGGGGGATCCTTTGGGAGTGGATAGTCCCACGGTCATGGGAAATAGAAAATCGGTGGTATTCCGCATGACCCGGCACGTGGTCCCCTGTATGAAGATTCTTCGGGGATCCTTTTCTTTGACCTTTTTGACCCTGGCCGCGATCTCGTCCAAGGCTTCTTCCCAGGAAATCTCTTTCCATTTGGGATCCGCATGGAGACCTTTTTCCGGGTTGGTTCTTCGAAGGGGTCTGTTCAAACGGTTGGGATCGTAAAGCACCTGAATGCCGGCACTCCCCTTGCCGCACGTCCCTCCTTCCGAGCCCAGTGTGGTCTCCGGAACCCCCTCGATCTTGACAGCCACACCATTGATCCTTCGAACCTGGATGCCGCACTGGCCGTAGCACCTTCCGCACTGTGTCTTAAGCCAGCGGTCCTCCGTGATCCTATCCTTCTTCATCATCTCCTCCGGGGCATTTTCCAATACATCCCGATTCAGGGTGATGGGTTGCCGGAAATTCCCGAAACCCTTGTCAACCTTTCCCAGCGCCGCTCAATTTTGGCTGCCCATTTCTCAATATCCTTTTCATTCATCCCCTTGAAACGGCCCTGCAGTCGAACGTACGCTTCCAGGGGTCTCTTCCGGTCCCTTCTCTTCAGGGTCAGCCCGGTCTTCCCCTCGTACTCCGCCAACGGAAAAAGTCCCGTTCGGACAGCCAGTCTGGAGAGTTTGACCGTCAAATGGGGCTGGTATTTCCACCCCGGGACACAGGGCGTCAGGACATGAAGGAGGCGGAAGCCTTTTGCCCCCGCAGCCCTGCGGGCTTTGGCCATGAGATCGTCCGGGTAGGCGATGGTGGCTGTTGCAGCATAGGGGACATGGTGACCCATCATGATCCAGAGAAGATCCTTTTCGCCGTTTTCGGCACCGTCTGTGCCGACGGCGGTGGTGGTGAAAGAACCTTCGGGGGTGGATCCGCTTCTCTGATTTCCCGTGTTCATATACGCTTCGTTGTCATAACAAACATAGATGATGTTCTCATTGCGCTGGGCCGCAGCGGAAACGGCACCGAACCCGATATCAAAGGTGGCACCGTCGCCGGCCCAGGCCACGACTTGGGTTGTTTTGTTCCCTCTTGCCTCCAAGGCCGACTTGATCCCGGCCGCAAAAATGACGGATGATCCGAAAGGGGAATGGATCACATCCATGAGCCCGTCCTCCCCCACCAGACTCGGCCTTGGAAAGGAGATGCTGGGAGCCGAGCATCCCGGAGGCGTCACCAGCACAACCCGGTCTCCCACACCCTTCAGAAAATACCGTAGGGCCAGAGCGACGCCGCAACCCGGACAGAATCCATGGGGCGGTTTTATGAACTCTCGATCACTGTATCGTAATGACTGATTCGTCGTAGGCATCGGGACGCTTCCTTTTGGGCAGGCCCAGCCAGACCGCCTCATCAGGGCATTTTTTGGAATTCATCACGTATCGCGCCGCCTTGGTAATCAGATCGGGAGTGATGTCCGCGCCTCCCAGTCCGCTGATCAGACCATATACCTGTGGCGCATGGGGGAGATCGTACAAGGCCCACTTTAATTCCTGACAGAAAATCCCCCCCTGGCCGGGCGAGAGATCTCTTTCGATCACCGCCACCTTTTTCTTCCCTTTCAGTTTTTCCCCAATTGTTTTCTTCGGAAACGGTCGAAACATCTTTATTTTTAAAAGACCTATGGAGCGGCCTTCTCCACGCAGACGGTCGATCACGTCTCTTGCCGTCCCCACCGCACTACCCGTCATGACCAGAATCGTTTCCGCGTCCCGGCATCGGTATTCTTCCACCGGCGCATATTCGCGGCCAAAAATCTTTTTAAACGCTTCACCACAGAAGATGGCGGTTGATAGGCATTGAGATTCCCGCTTGTGCAACAGGTAGCGGTCCTCCATGAGATCTCCCGAGTGCGGGTTCTGATCCGGCAAGAAAATATCGTAGAGTTTCCAGCCGCCCCCGTTTAATTTGTAACCGGGATTGAGTGGCGGGAGATATTGGTCCACCAACGCCTGATCCGGGACATGGACCGTTTCGGACAGATAGGAGAGGTACACCCCATCCAGGCAGACCATGGAAGGGAGCGACAAGGTTTCGGAAATTTTGTAGGCCTGAATCACCGTATCGAGTATTTCCTGGTTGGTTTCGCAATAGAACTGCATCCATCCCGTATCCCTCTGGGAAAGGCTGTCGATCTGATCGCAAGTGAGGTTCCAGGGTGCGCCGAGGGGTCTGTTCACGTTTACCATGACAATGGGAAGACGAGCGCCGGCGGCCCAGTGAAGGCCTTCATGCATCCAGGCAAGACCTTGGGAAGATGTTGCAGTGAAGACCCTCGCCCCGCCAATGGCGCCACCCGTGACATACCCCAGTGCCGCCATTTCCGATTCCACATTCACAAACCGGCCCCTAAGCAAACCCTGTGCGTGAAAAGAAGCCAGCTTTTCCGGAATTTGGGATTGGGGAGTGATGGGGTAGGCACAAACCACATCAGGTCGGCAGAGAAGTGCCCCATAGGCAGCTGCTTCGTTTCCGGTGAGGACCTTAATCACGACCGCCCCCTCCCCAGAATATGGCATTCCTGGGACATTCTTGGATGCAGATGCCGCAACGGGTACAGACGGACTGCATCACGGACAGCGTGAAGGGCGCCGATAAGAAGGTGATGGCCAGACTTGGGCACACCATATAACATATCTGGCACCGGTGACATTTGTTCATCCTTTCAAGGTCGTAAACAGGATAGGGCCCGGTGGTGGATTCATCTTTTTTTTTTGCATTTCCGAGCATATCACGCCCCAATCCCCCTTGCCCTGACATGGAGATGACCCGCTCATACCCTTTTTCGGCACACGCCACGTTTAATTCCGGTTTCGGTGTTTGTTCATGAATAACCGATGCCAGTTCCCCAAGCGGTATCAGATCCAACAGCGCGGTCAAGGCACCCAGGAGGGCGGTATTAATGGCAGGCATGCCGCCCGGTAGGAGCAGCCCGTTTTCTTTGGCGATCCGGTAGGCATCCACCGCATGCACTTTGAATTCGGCAAGCCCGGAAAAATCCCATGGCACTTTGCCGCTGTTGATGAGGATGCTCCCTGAGCTTTTTAATCCGGAAAGCGCCGATGCATCTTGCACAAACACTTCGTCCATCAGTACCAGACAGTCCGGTTCATAGAGCTTGCAATGGGGCCGGACGGCTTTTTCCGAAATACGCACATAGCTCTCCACTTTCCCCCCCCGCCTCAAAGCACCGTATGAAGCGAAGGACTGTGCATGATAACCGCTCCTGGTGGCGGCCTCAGCCAGAAATTTGGAAGCCACCACTGCACCGTGTCCTCCCAGTCCGTGAAATCTGATTTCAATCAAGGTTTACACCCTCACTCCTATCGGGTCTTTTCCCGTTCCGAGCCTTTTGTTCATAACCCTTTGAACCGCCACCATTTCGATGGGCGCTTAACCGGTACTGATATAGAAAACAGAAGGGTCTGTGCCGTATTCGGGGCGTAAGGGGATCGCTTTTTTGTTACGAATCATTTCAGACACGTCGCTTTCCGGATCATTGAGATCTCCGAAATGCCTTGCATGTACCGGACAGGCCTTTACACAGGCCGGGGTCGCTTCCCGGTCCGCTCCGGGGATGAGGCCTTTTTCCAATCCCATGTCCACGATATCGGTGCAGAAGTCGCACTTCACGACGGTCCCTTTCTCTTTTTTGGAGAGTTCCCTTCCCGCCTCTTCGTAGGGGGTCAATCCCTGTCCGGGAAAATATTCCTCATGGGTTTCTCCCAGATAAGTCCTTTGTTGGTATGGACAGGCGATGAGGCAGCTTCTGCATCCGATACAGGCCGTCGGATCCACAGAGACGATGCCGTCTTCTCTTTTACGCGTTGCGCCGCTTGGACAAACTCCCACACAAGGCGGATCTTCACAATGGTTACAGAGTACCGGGTATACCAATTTCAGAACCGCGGGATAGGTTCCCATTTCTCCCACAAGGACCCTTGAAAAGAAGACATGGGGTGGGAGAAAATGCTCCTGCTTGCATGATATCATGCAGTTGTAGCATCCAATACAGGTGTGCAGGTTGATCACCATCCCCCATCGCTTCATAACATCAGCCTCCTGATGATACGCTCCCTCCGGCAGCAGACACTTCTCATGCTCATGGGGAATTGCTCCCGCCGAGGGTGTTTGAATGTATCAAGGGCATATATCTGCCTGCCTTTAAAATGCAGTACCGCAACACCAGATCGCCGGTTAAAACGCATAAAACCCTCAGCCAGAGCAAGCCTTCGGGCGATCCCAAAGAATTTGCATAAAGATAGAGCGTGATGATCAATGGAATCACCGACCCAATGCCGATCACTCCCCCATGAAACATCGGCGCCAATTCTCCCTTCAACAGGATTTCCGCGGACCGTCGGGAAGCCATGGACCCATGAAACGTGGTCAAGATGAGAAAAATGATCAAAAGGAGATAGCTGAACAGAAACCATCTGCTTGCCGGCTCAAGGATCACCACCAAGTTGAAATGACCCAGCCACATGGCGAAGGCCGTGGCGGCCTGTGAACCGACCCAAATGCCCGATGTTAATGAAAGCAGGGGCATGTTCCCTGAACTCCAAAACGGTACCGCTTTCATAAAACTCAAGGTCATGAAACCGTGGGTGATGACGAAAAACCCCAGAACGCTCAAGAGGATTTTTAAGAACAGGCCATCACCCGCCCAGGGCAGACCGTTATGAAGACCGGGTGCGAGTTGAAACGCCGCCAGTCCGAGAAAAAGCCCCATCAGGATGATGCCCCGACTCAACTCCGATGTTAAAGGTCTCAGGATGGACCGCCACGCACGGCCGGGCCTTCCCAAGTAAACCATATGGAGCCCGCCGCCAAGAACCGCACATGCGAGCCAACCTGCAAGAGAGCCCCCCCAAAATCCCAGAAAAAGGGAAACCATGTATAACCCTGCGCCCACCTCAGAGAAAAAGAAAGCCAGCCAGAGAAACACGCCCTTTCCTTCAATCCATTCCCTTTGGGGTGAAAAATCAACCATCCAGAGATACGGTTTCACCATTGACCGTCGCCTCCAAAACCAAAAGTGTCTCTATTTCTCAGCCCATCATTTAAGCGGCTGGCAAACCGCCCGTATGAGCGCTCTCAGCAAACCGCCACATGGGTGCATCGGAGTGCTTCAGCACAATTCTTCCCGTATTTTCAGCGTGTTCCCTGATTAGTTGGCGGGCCAGACGCTCATCTCTTGCGTGAATGGCTTCATAGATTTCCATGTGGGATTGGCAGGAGTACTCCTGTTCTTCCTTTGAGGGGACCCAGTTCTTAAGCTTTCTGGTAGCCCACTGCATCATGAACCGAATAATCATCTTGTAGGGAAAATTGTGGGATGCCTCTCCCAAAAGGATATGGAACCCAATCATCCTGGCAACCACTTCTTCCGCATGCTCAGGGCCCAAAATTTCCTTTGACTGTTCGATGTCCTGACGAATCAGATTCAGATCTTCTCCGTCCGCATGCTTTATGACAGCGCTGATAATGGCGCTTTCAATCCCAACCCTGGCCTCCACAAACTCATCATGGGTCGTCCCTTCCAGCTGAAGCCTGTCCATAATCATGGATGCCATGACATCCGGATCGGCCATTCTTACGAAAGCGCCGCCTCCGCTCCCTTTTCTGACCTCTATCATTCCCATGGTCTCAAGAGTACGTAAGGCCTCTCGAATGGTTACGCGGCCCACCTGAAACTGGCCGGCCAAATCACGCTCTGAAGGAAGCCGGTCCCCGCTGCTCAACTTGCGGCTCAGGATGGCGGCCTTGATCTGTTCTGCAATATCTTCAAAAGCCCTTCGGCCTTTATATGGTTGAAACATCAATGACCCTCCATTTTTTGGTATTACCATTACTATATTAAGTCCTTTTATTTGTCAATGGATAATTTCACATTTGTGTGGCCATCTGTTTTTGCTTCTTTGTCCTTTATTAATGGCGGGAGGGATGCTATGTTTCGGGGCCTGCGAAATCAGTATTTCAAGAACAGGAGATGCCAAATTGAAAATAGGCCCCGATTGCATTCCTTGCATCCTTAAGATGTGCCTCGGATTCATTCGCAGAACCGGACTCGGCGAACCGGAGGTGAAGAGGCTTTTTGATGATGTTCTTGAAATCCCTTCCCTCAGGGGAAAAGACTGGGATATCACCAGTGCTGATGTGGTTGAGGAAGTGATGCGAAAGACCTACCGGGTGCTTGGGGACAAAGATCCTTTAAGGAGAGAAAAGGCCAAGTTAAACCATTATCTTCTGGAGCGTTTTGACACGTTCAGAGGCATGGTGGAGGAGTCTCGCGACCCTCTCAAAGCCGCCGTAAAACTGGCAATCATGGGAAATGCCATCGACATCATGATCTCACTCGATTTTCAAAAGCTGGTGGATTTTGTAAAAGAAAGGATGGAACAACCCCTTTCCGAAAAACATTTCCAAGCCTTCAAGGATCAAGTTGGTGGAACACGGCACCTGGTCTATTTCGCAGATAATGCGGGAGAAATCGTATTGGACAAACTTCTGATCAGCGTGCTCAAGGGTCTGTATGACCTTGACGTGGTGTTCGTGGTCCGAAGCATGCCCACCTTAAATGACGTAACCCTTAAGGAGGCGGGGGACGTGAAAATGGAAGAAGTGGCCCATGTCATGGAAAACGGCATTGACGGCCCTTTTCCGGGGACCCGCATATCCCGCTGCGCCTTTGGGGTTCAGGAAGCGTTTCAAAAAGCCGATCTCGTCATTTCAAAGGGCGGCGGTAATTTTGACAGTCTTGACGAAGACAAGGAGCGTTACGGGCAGAAAATCAGTTTTATGCTCCTCAGCAAATGCTATCTCTATATGAAACTTTTAAACACACCACTGGAAGCACCCATCCTTGCAAATTACCATTGATCCGGGTGAAGAAACCTTCCTTCAAGGAGACCATCTAGGTCTGCACGTATGAGTAGGTTGCGACGAAGGCCCGGGCTTTTACCCCTGGAATAGAGGGTTGTCGGCTTCGTACGGTGTCATTCAATACGGATGATTTTTACGCGATGACCCACCCAGTCGCCTGGAAGGTATATCCTTCCCACGTTTCCATTGAAACCGACCTTTTTGTCCAGCATTGCTTCCCCATAGACTTGAAACTTGACCGCGCGGCCCGACGGTTTTTTATCTGACGGTTTTCGCTTTTCTTCTTTGCCCATGCTTTTCATTTTTCCCTCCTCCGAGTTCTACCCGAAAAGAGACGGGCATATCTTTGGTTTTGGCGGTTTCGCCGACTAATCCTCGTTGATCGGCTCCTTCGTTCCCTTTAGTATGTCTCCCACGCCGCCGATGATATAGGTGGGCCGATAGGCGTATTTCACCAGATCTTCTTCCCGCGTGACACCGCTCAACACCAGGACCGTGTCGACCTCGGCGTTGATGCCGGCGATGATATCGGTCTCCATCTGGTCTCCTATGAAGACGGTTTCCTCCCTTGCACAATTCAAACACCGTAGCGCGTGTCGGATCATTAATGGATTGGGTTTGCCCATGAAGTAGGCTTTCCGGCCGGTGGCATACTCGATGGGGGCGATGGTTGAGCCGCACCCGGGTATGGGCCCTGAATCGGTTGGACACAAAAGATCCGGATTGGTCCCCACCAGTCTGGCGCCTTTCATCACCAGATGAATGGCTTGCTGAATCTTTTCAAAGGAATAGGAACGGGTCTCCCCCACAACCACGTAGTCAGGATCCATGTCGTCCAAATGGTAACCAGCCTCATAGAGCGCGTTGGTCAGACCCGCGTCCCCGATAACATAGGCGGTCCCGCCCGGCTTTTGAGTGGCCAGGAAGCGGGCCGTTGCCAGGGCCGTGGTATAGAAATACATGGGATCCACGGTGATGCCCAGACGCTGCACCTTCTGCTGCAACTCGTACCGGGAACGCTGACTGTTGTTGGTCAGAAAAAGGAATTCCTTGTTTTCCCTCTTCATCCATTCCACAAATTCCCTGGCGCCCGGCAATAGTTCATTTCCGTGGTAAATGACACCGTCCATATCACAGATAAAACCCTTCTTGGATTGCAGTGTTTCCATTTGTCCGCTCCTATTTACGCGACCGCTTCGGCGATGATGCTCTTGGCGGTCCCGTACTGGTCTTCGCTCATGGTGAGAGAACCGTCCTCCCTGATAAAAGGCGGATCATCAATGGAATAGATCCGCTCGGGAAGCGTGGCCTGTTGTGCCATCCTTTCCGGCAAATGGGGAACAACATCGATGGCCCTTTTTACCTCATCGGGAAATTTCCCGGGATCCGCGGTTTCATAAATCACCGCCAACCGATCGTGTCGGCCATCCAAAAACGTGTCCAGGGCCCGCCAGCCCACGGCCCCGTGGGGCTCCATCATGATGCCGTACCGTTCATACACCTCACGAATTGCAGCATAATGATCGGGATTGGAGACGCTGATGGACCAGAAGTCCCGACGCATGGCATCAAGATCCGGCATTACGTCCATGACCCCTTCCTGAATCACCTTTCCTGTTTCATCCCGTTTATCATAGACATGTCCCCCATAGAGATCGATGAGCCTGGCGAAATTGCTGGGGTTGGAGACGATCATGGCCGAAGAGGGAGATTTCTTGGAGGGCTTCACCACATAGGCATCCGTATTCAGAAATTCCGGAAACTCCTCATTCTCATTCACCCCGCAGATGATCCGTTCAATGGGGAGCCCCATTTCCCGGGCCAGCACCGTCCCCATCATGTCCCCGAAATTGCCCGAAGGGACGCTGGCAATAAACGGCTCATCATATTCCGCCACCCGGGAATAGGCAAAGAACGGGTACACCGCCTGGGGGAGAAGACGGCCCACGCTGATACTGTTGGCGGATGTAAACCGATCCGCGTCATGGAAAACCTTTTCCGCAAAAGAGGTGTCACCCAGGAGCCGTTTTGCCAGGGCCTGGCACACGTCAAAATCGCCGTTCACCTCAAAGGCGTACACATTGTCCATGAGCGTTGTCATCTGTCGCCGCTGACGTTCCGTGATGGAGCCTTTCGGAAAAAACACGACGTTTTGAACACTGTCAAGACCGTGGAGCGCATCGGCCACGGCACCACCCGTGTCTCCGCTGGTGGCAACGGCAACAATGCGCTTTTTTTCGGATTGCTTTAGAAAATGGTTCAGCATTCGTCCGAAGAACCGCGCCGCATAGTCCTTGAAAGAATAGGTGGGGCCACCCGTCAACCACATGATGTGGGTTTGGCCCGTTAGCGGCTCTAATCTGGTGGGAATGGTGCGCTCATCATAGGCATCCTCCAGCATGGTCCTCAAATCGCCCTCTTTAATCTCAGCGCCCAGAAAGGGGTCCAAAACGTAAAAGGCAATCTCGGCATAAGAAAGGCCTTTTAATGATTTAAGGAGGTCCGATGACAATCTGGGAATGTCTTTTCTGGCCATCATGTATAGCCCATAATTGGAGGCCAGTCCGTTCATGAGAGCCGTTTCAAAATTCACCTGTTCAGATGGGTTGTTTGTACTGTGATAATAAATGGTATTCACGACTTAACTCCTAATTTCTTTTGACAAAACCACATTTTCGCATTAAGCGCTGGAAACTGCTCCGGTGCATATCAACCTCTCTTGCGCACTTTGATACATTCCATTCGTTCTTTTCCAGCAATTTTCTAACATAGGCTTTTTCAAACCGTTCGATGACCTGCTTTTTCGCTTTTCTGAAATCGGGCAGCCTTGACCCGCCGCCTTCAGACAATTCGGGAACACTGAAGTTCGCCTCATGGTTTACCCCAATAATCTCCCGGGGGAGATCAGCCACCTCAATGACATTCCCCTTGGCGGTGATGGCCATGCTTTCCATCACATTTCTCAACTCCCTTATGTTGCCTGGCCACCCATAATCAATCATCAGCTTCAGGGCCTCATTGGAAACCTGGCTGATATTGCGGCCGATCTTCTTGTTCAATACTCTCACGAAGTATTCAATCAGCGGGAAAATATCCTCTTTCCGCTCCCTGAGCGGCGCCAGATATAGTGGCACCACATTCAGTCGATAATAAAGGTCTTCCCTGAATTTTCCTTCGGCCACCAGCCGTTTTAGATCCCGGTTGGTGGCCGCTACAATCCGCACATCGGTTTTGAGATATTTATCGCCGCCCACGCGCCGAAAGGTGCGGTTCTCCAGAAATCTCAAAATCTTGGACTGGAGAATCAAGGGCATCTCCCCCATTTCATCGAGAAACACGGTCCCTTCGTCCGCCACTTCAAAAAGCCCTTTTTTGAGTCCCACGGCCCCCGTAAAAGCCCCTCTTTCGTGTCCGAACAGTTCGCTTTCCAGAAGATTTTCCGGCAATGAGGTGCAATCGATGGTGACAAACGGTTTATCGGAACGGTCGCTGTTGCGGTGGATTCTGGATGCGATCAACTCTTTTCCGGTACCGGTTTCACCGTAGATGATGACGGTTGCAGGTGTTTTGGCAATCTCATCCACAAATTCGAGGAGTTCCAGCATCTTGCGGCTTCTGGTGATCAGCTCTCCCTGCTGGGTCCGGTCCATCTGTCTTTCCAGAAGTGCAATCCGATCTTTCAAACCGACAATCCTGGATGCTTTGTTGATCACCAGCTCAATGTCTTCCACTTCAAAGGGTTTGGTAATAAAATCATAGGCACCGAGCCGCATGGCCTTTACGGCGCTGCTGATGTCTCCATAGGCGGTGATGATGATGATAATGCTTTCAACGTCGATCTTTTTGAGCTCTTCCAGGACTTTGAGCCCGTGAATGTCCGGAAGGTTCAGGTCTAAGAGCACCACATCCATATGCTTCCGCATGAGGATGTTGATCCCCTCCTTGCCGTACTGGGCCGTATGCACTTCGAATCCGTCACGGGCCAGGGATTGTCCGAGGTATTTTCGAATATTTTCCTCGTCGTCAATGATCAGGACACTCCGGGAGGTATCCATTATCCGTTCACCTCTAGGCGCTCATGGGCGATGGGCAAACAGACCCTGACCGTCGTGCCTTTCCCTCTTTGGCTTCTCATTTCAATTCGGCCGTAGTGTCGGTCGATATGTTTTCGGCAAATGGACAGACCCAGTCCCGTTCCCTCCTTCCGGGTTGTATAAAACGGCTTAAAGGCCTGTTCCTGTTCCGTTTTGCTCAATCCCTTCCCACTGTCTTTAATGGAAACCAGCAGTCTTTCCGAATGGCCCTTCTTCCCTTTTTCAAGATCAATCTCAGTGCCAATGGTGATTTCCCCTTTATTGGTAATGGCCTGAATGGCGTTTAGCAGAATATTCAAAAAGACCTCATACAGCCTTTCCCGGTCTATGAGGATCGGTCTTTTTTCCCGACAATAGCGTCTTCTCACGTGTATATGGTTCAGATTCATCTGCCGGGACAAATGGAAGAGCACATCCTCAAGGATACCTTCCACAATCGGGCTTTTGCACTCCCTTAAAACAACCTGGTTCTTTTTCTCCCTCAAAAACGCATCCACCGTGCTTTTGATTCGATTCAAATCGGTTATGACACTGTCCAGCACCTGGATATTTTCAGGCTTCTCCAGGGCCTTATAAAGGGTTGACAGACCCAGCTTTATCCCGGTCAGCGGATTGTTGATCTCATGGGCGAGGGTGTAAGCCATGTCGGCAAGGGACGCAAGTTTGGCGGCCTTAATGACCTCTTTTTCCAACTCATTTCGAAGGGTCAAATCATGAATCAGGCTCATCACATGACTGATTTTGTCATGGTTGTCAAAGACCGGAATGGAAATGGCCAGCAGATAGCGGAGTTTGCCGGCCGGCGAATAGTAGGTAAATTCGTGCCAGGGGCTGTTCTTGCCCGTTTCCATTGTTTTTTTCAGACGCTTCTGGATGGCTTCCCGATGATTTGCATCGAACTCAGGCAAAAACTCCATGGGGGATCTGCCAAAGGCATCCTCTTTCTTGATATCAAAAATGGATTCAAATACATCATTTACGAAAACCACTTCCAGCTTCAGATTATGAAGTATCACCGCGGAATTGATGCTCTGAACCACGCTGTAAAAAACGCGGTTTTCGAGGAATGTTAAATCATTTGCCATGATTTCCCGGAAAAGGCCTTTCTCATATACCCATGCCATCTCATTTGTGTGACCATAAACTAGGACTCATGCACCCTGGCGGTAGCGCCACGGGGTGCATCCAGTTCATCAAAGGACTTTAGATAGCGACGGGAAAGGTCCTGATAAATGGCCAGGCCATTTTTGATCTGCTCCAACTGGGCAGGGGTTATTTTCTTTACCACCTTGACCGGAGACCCCACCACCAGGCTGCCCCGTGGGATTTCCGTATTGAAAGGGACAAAACTGCCGGCACCCACCATACATTCCGAGTTGATTTTGACCCCATCGGCAATGATGGCGCCCATTCCCACCAGCACATAGGAACTGATCTCGCATCCATGGAGGATTGCACCGTGGCCGATATGCACATTGGAATGAAGCATCACGGCCTTTTCAGGAAAAGTGTGTAGAACACAGTTTTCCTGAACATTACAGCCCTCTCCAATTATAATGGAACCGATATCGCCCCGGAGCACGGCACCGGCTCCCACATAACAGGTTGCGTCCACCCTTACATCGCCAATGAGCACGGCCTCCGGGTGAACGAAAGCCCTTGGGTGAACAACGGGACGTTTTTTTTCAAATCTGTAAAAAGGCATATTTTTATTCCTGGTCTGTTTGGTCAACGTAATGGGATCAGGGTCGTGCCGCTTTCGTCATTTTCAGGATTTCCCTTTTGCGATGCGGTTTCAAGTTCCCGTTATCGTCCCAGTCTCTACGACGGTAGTAACGATGAAGAAGATTTTCAAATTCTTTTTTGCTGATTTTGTGCCCCCTTGTGCCGCCGCCCGGCATGGGATCATCAAAATAGCGGCGTGGAAGCGTATCATCCTCTTTCGTCATCCCTTCCCGCTGGTTGATCAGCCGTTCCAGGTCAATGATCCTGCCGCCAATCCCGCGCAACTGCCCCTCCGTTAGATCCAGCCCTACGGCCAGTTTCATCATTCGGCCAAAATGATCATATCCCAGAAGTTTCGGGCTGTTCCAACCGTGACAGACAAATCGACAAATTCCCAGTGAATCACAAACCGCATAGATCTCTTCGCTAAAGGCCACGACTTCTTCCTTGGATTCGTAAACAGTGGGA
Organism: Thermodesulfobacteriota bacterium; assembly: GCA_028278625.1. The sequence goes on along the minus strand of JANQDY010000089.1, from coordinate 37,915 downwards.
TCTGCGACCGTCGAGGCGCCATACACCTTTTCGCGCAGATCATCAGAAAGACGCAGGATATCAAGGGTCGGCCTGTTTCGCAAATGGTCCGCACCTCTGGAAGAAACGGCAATACCCAGGGCAAAGCTTTTGATATACCTCGGGTCATGGGGATCGGACTGTGGGAGGTTTTTGACGGCGATGAGATAATTCAAAGACGCCCGGGGCAGCTTGCCAAGGGCAACCGCTTGGGTTGAATCTGCCAACACATCACCGAAGCCCCTTCTTTTGGAAATGTCAATGATGAGTTCTCTCACACGCTCGATGTCCCCCCACAGAAGCGGTCCGTCCGTCACGTGATCATCGATGATGCCCCGCTGGTAGAGCTCCATGGCCCATGGAATCAAAGTGCCCACGGAAGAGGTATCGAGTCCAAGGTCATTACAGAGATTGTTGAGCTTAACGATTTCGCCAAGATCATCAATGCCCGTATTGGCACCCAAGAGTGCAAAACTGACAAAGTCCGGGCCCTCTCCCCCGTATCTGTTGACGTGACGGCAGTGAACACTGCATCCGCTGCAGGCAGCCATGCCCTCAACATGGGAATCCAGCTCGGAGGCATTCAGATTGCTGGACCATTGATTCAGCTGGGAGTTCTTGGTGCGCAACGCCCCCAGTCTGTTGGCGGGTTCGTACAAGAGTGCCGTGCCCACCTTGCCGTAGATCTTAACGATTTTGGAGGCATGAAGATATTGATGGAGTTCCTTGCCATATGATTTAAGCCCGTCAGGGTCTCTTGTTTTAGGGGGTCCATGCCCCACCGCACATACGGCTTTCAGGTTCTTGCTACCCATCACCGCCCCCATCCCGCAACGGCCGGCCGCATTTTTCCTGCCGTTCATGACGGCTGCAAAACGAACCTGATTCTCCCCAGCCGGCCCGATGACCGCCGAACGGACCTCATTTCCTACATCCCTTTCAAGGGCCGCTTGCGCATCCGGCACGTTGAGCCCCCAATAGGCATGGGCATCACGGATTTCAAGGGTGCCGCCTTTAAGAAGCAGATAGACGGGTCCACCGGATCGCCCCGTAATGATAATCCGGTCAAAACCCGCTTTTTTCATGGCCGTAGGAAAGAACCCGCCCATATTGGAGTCCCCGAGAATGCCCGATTCCGGAGATTTTGCGGAGATACTCATTCTTCCTGAGTTTGGTACCGGATATCCCGTTAAAAGTCCGTTCCCGAAAATGAGAACATTATCGGACCCCAGCGGGTCGGTATTCTCAACCAGCATCTCGTGAAGATAGGCCATGTTGGCACCACGGCCGCCTAAATAATTGCGAACGAGTTCTTCTGGGGTATCCAGGATCTGAACGGTGTTTGCGGAGAGATTAACAAATGCCGTTTTTCCTACATGGGTCTCCATAATTCTCAAGGTTCCGGTTCAACCGCCGGACAACATCATGTGAAATTCAACATGGTCGCAATCATGGAGTATCAATTCGGCCACTTTCTCAGAGGGGATCAATATGCCATTAACGATTACCAGCCGCGAACCTTCGGAATCCGCCAATACGATGCCCAGCCGGTGCGCCAATTTGCCGACCGTGAGGTTATTCTCCGGCCCATTACTTGAAAGATCCAATTCTGTTTCCCTGGCACCGAAATCGCGGCACATGGGTTCTCCAAGGGTCACTTTCACGGCCATGGTCTTATGTTATTGTCCGGATATTCTTCGTTCTCCGTCCTAAAATCAGAACCATCCTGCAATTTTAGATCCCGCTGATGCCAGATGGCTTCTGAGACTATATCTTATCATTTGGGGTCTCATTTATCACCTGTTTTCCATACCCCATCACGTCGTCCCCTTTTAGCAGGATCTCATCAAAATAAGCCGTGCGTTTCAGAATGCCCTTTACAATGGTGTGCAACAACCCCGGCGGTTTGTTATAGGGACACACCCGAATGCAATTGGTGCATCCCGTGGTACCGCTCTTGTACCACCAGGAAAGGCATTTTTCGGAATGGACCGGCCATTTGAGAAGTCCCGGATTGGTTCCGATATCAATGGGACGGTCGGTCCGTTCACCTTTAAGGAGTGCCTGGCCCGGACATTGACTGGCACATTTTCCGCAAATCTCACAAAAGTGCTGGACCCCAAGATCAATGGAAACATCCGGCGCCAGGGGCAGGTCCGTAAAGACTTTGCACAATCGGACCCTGGGTCCGTACGCATGGGTAATGAGCAGACCGTTCCGGCCCATTTCTCCCAGTCCTGCATCCACCGCCATGGGGATGGTCAAACCCATATCGTTGCCGCTCGGCACCGCAAGATATCCCAAATTCCGAATAAATTCAGCCACTGACGTGGCCGTAAACGCCATTTTGGAATAACCCAGATCGATGCTGGGACAAACAGCCGGTGACCGTTGAACGTCGATGTAGTCCATTTCCATGGCCATGACCACCGCAGATCCGTAATTTTCGGGCAACACCACCGGGTCCCCCACATTGACCCCTTCGGTAAGCTTTGCGTTATGATCCCCCCAAACGGAATAAAGCCATCGGCGGTCCAGGGCACAGACACCCACGAGGCTTGCCCCAAACCATCTGCCAACTTTCTTGATTTTCTCGGCCATGGGAGCAGGGTCGATGCCTACCATTTTTTTATCTTTTGGTATGTTCCAGCGCCTGTCAAACTCCGGCCGACTGTACACCTTCTTTCTGACAAGGGTATCAATGGCCCTGCCCGCGCAGGTGAGCGCATAATCCTCATGGGTAAATCCAGGCACATGCTTGCCCAGATGACGCTCAAGACCCTTTTCGAGTCCGTGTCGCGGCCCGGTAATCTCGTTTCGGTCGGCCCTGGAATACCCGGTGTTTCTTTCGTCAAACCGTTCGATCTTCCCGGTGATGAAACGTTTGTAGGTGGGCCCTTTCAGTGATTTTTTCATTTCAAGGATTTTTCCTTCAAAGATACCAGAACCTACGAAAGGATCTCTACCACACCTTTTGTCCCGTCCACGCGAATGAGATCGCCGTTTTTGATGGTCTGTGTCGCCACCCAGGTCCCCACCACCGCCGGAATTCCATACTCTCTGGCGGTGATAGCCGCGTGGGTCAGCATGCCGCCGCTATCGGTGACAACACCTTTGATTTTTGGAAAAATGGGTGTCCATGCAGGGGACGTATAGGGGCACACGACGATTTCTCCGGCCTTTAATCCCGGAAAATCCGCATGTCCCGTAATCACTCTGGCCGGTCCTTCAACATTGCCCGGCGCTCCCGGAAATCCTTCGATCTTTTTTCCCACTTCAATTGTTTCGCCGGCCATCTCCTTTCGCGCCTTTTCAAGGACAAAATCGGTGAGGCCAAAGACCTTGACGGCAATGGGATCTTCCACTTTGTCCGGCAGAACGCCCAAGAAAGCAGTCCCTTTGTTCATTTCCGCTTCCTTGCTTTGCGCTTTTCGGTGGGCCACAAGGGGTTTTAAGAGATAGGAATAGGCATACTGGGCCACTTCTTCTGATTCCTCACAACTTTCAAGGGCTTCCAGGATCTCTTCGTAACTGAGGAAGAAAATGTCCTCCGTCTCCTTCAGCATACCCAGCTTGGAAAACCTTTTTCCAATTTCCATGGCCGCATAGCGCAAACCCGACCAACAGACCTGCTCAAGATAAAACCAATGGTCCTCATTGTATTGGTACGATTTCTGCCATTGCGGCAAACCCTTTTCGAACGGGTCCCTGTCTTCGGGCGCCAGCTGCTTCCTGAACCGTTCTACGGCCTCCTCTCTCAACCGTACCGTTTTTTCCCGCTCCGCCTCAAAATCCCACCCTTTTTTGATTCTGGGGATCATCTGACGAATATTTTCGATCACCGTGCCCGGTTCTTCATACCAGGTGGGAAAATTGGCATCCAGAACGGCTGCCGTGCTGCGATGACCGTATTCGTTCAAATAGACTTCAAGCTCCCTCCACCACTCTTGACCCCCTTCGGTCTGCTTTATCTGATCGATGATGACTCCGATCGGTTTTTCACTTTCAAGCAACGGACCGACTTCACCGTTGTTAATGGCGGACTTTCCCAGAAGAAATTGCCCCCTGTCGCTGGCGATGCCTTTGGTTTCAAAACCTTTCAGCATCATGGAATAGTCTTTTTCCGCCAACCCGTATTTCCGGGTGAACGCTTCTCCCCCCATGTACACAACATCCGCCACATACATGGTCAAAAAGTGAAGGTGCCAGCATCTCAAACAAACGCTCTGGCACTTTCTTAAATGCGCTGCCAGCTTTCCATAAGAGAGCTTCCAGAGATCGATCCTGACGTTCGGAACCGTGAGATATTCACCCTCTTTTATGGCATTGCCATAAAAGATGTCCCAGTTATCGATGCTGTTCTGAATGAAAGGCCCGAAGGCCTTTTGCCGCGCCTCAATCTCTATGGGATTCGTAATGCCCACAAACCCCAGGTAAACATGCCCTTTATAGGTTTTGATCACCGCCCCGCGGCTGGGAGGCAACTTGGCTTCCTCGGCAGCCATGGCGTATCCCCACATGTGCCCTCTTTGAACCGTACTCATTCCAAATGGCGATACCGGATAGGGGTTGTGCAAATCATCTCGAAACCAAAAAATGCTCTCGTCTCCAAAGTCCGGTCGCATGGATCGAATGGCATTGGGCTCTTCCAGTTCTTTCATGGTTCTCCCTACCGTTAGCGGTTTTATTCTTCAGATATCATGTCGGCCTTTTGATCGGATGAGAACGTCATTTCCTCTCAAGCACTTCCACCACACCCACATCACCGTTGATCCGGATGATATCCCCATCGTTGATGGAATTTGTGGCATTCCAGGTTCCCACGACAGCGGGGATATTATATTCCCGGGCAGCGATGGCCGCATGGGTCAGCATTCCGCCCGTATCGGTGACCACGCCCCCGATTTTCACGAACAGGGGTGTCCAGGCGGTTCCCGTGTAAGGGCATACGAGAATTTCGCCGGCCTGCACTTTTTGAAAATCCTGATAATCCATCACCACACGGGCCGGCCCTTCAACGACGCCGGGCGCCCCGGGAAAACCTTCCAGCTTTTCCTGCACCTCTTTTTCACCTTTGGGATGCAGAATATCATCAATGATGCCAAATACTTTAGTCCCAATGGGATCCGTCATTTTTTCCGGAATATTGCCGAATGTCAAAGGCGCGTCGGAATCGGCGTTGGCCATCTTCTGGTCCGCTTTCCGCTCTTTGATGAGATTGGGAATCATGGCGCCGTAGTGATACTTGGCCACTTTTTCATTATAGACCAACGCATCCATGGCTTCGGTCAATTCATGAAAATTGAGATAGTTGACATCCTCAACGTTTTCGATGAGATTTCGTCGGTACAGCCGTTTTCCACAGGCAATAATGGCATTTCTAAGGGCGGCTGTGGAACCCTGGTCTATGTAGAAGCCGTGGTCTTCCTGAAAGGCATAGACCGCCTGGGCCGCTTTGAGCAGGCCCCGGAACTCTTTAATTTCCGCTTCATCATTCAACTTGCTTTCGAATTCCGAAATGGCCTTCTCCCGCTCTTCCTTAACCGCTTTCCTGGATGCCGAAAAGCGCCAGCCCGACTCCATGCGGGCGAAATAGCCGTTGATGGTCTCCACCACAGGGGTGGGGTCCTCTTTCCAGGTGGGGGTGGTCACATCCAGATGGGCCGCCACCACCCGGTTCCCGTAAATGTCGATGAACCGATCGAATTTTTCAAGCCAAGGTTTGCCGTCGGGATTGCCGCTTAAGGTTTCAAGGATCTTACCCGGCTCCGTATTCACGAAGGTCTCTTTCAAGTCGCATTCTTCCGCGTATTTCGCAAGCCCCCACATCTCTTCATCGGTCTGTGTGGCAATGGACTCAAAACCGCGGAGCATGATGACAAAGTCTTTTTCCTCCAGATCGTGCCGTTTACAGTAGTCTTCAAATGTGAAATAAACGGCGTCCGCGGGGTACATGAGGGTAAAATGGATTTCCCAATTCCTTCGATCCAGGGCCTCGGCCCTTTTCAGATGCTCTGCCAGATGGCTCAGAATCAGTTTATCCAGATCCACCCCGTTCAATGTATCCAGATTTGAAATCACCTCTTGAATGAGCTTCTGGTAGTACTCATCCCAGTGATCGATGCAGTACTCCACCAATTTGCCGAAGGCCGGTTCCCTTTTTCCGATTTCTTCCGGGTCGTCAATGAGCGCAAAACCGATATAGACACGCCCTTTGTAAATCTTCACATGCCCCCCCTTGGACGGGGGAAGCTGTGTTTCTTCAGCGGCCACATGATAGCCCCAGGCATGATGCGCTTGGGTTGTCGTCATGCCCATGGGTGATATGGCATATGGCTGATGCAAGTCGTCCCTGAACCAGAAGATGGACTTGTCAAAATCGGTTTCGGGCCTCAATGTCCTCAAAGAGCTGATGCTTCTGTCTAACATTTCTGATGCCTCCATTATCAATGATGTGTAACATCTGAATTACCTATTGACGACGCACAGGAAAGAGTTCAAAGCCCGTTTTTTCCTGAAAGGTGCCAATAATTCCCTTTGGCGCGAAAAAGATAACGCCGATGGTAATTGCCCCTAAGATGATCAGATTGTATCCCACGTATTCGGATAGAAACTGTTGCAGAAGGACAAAAATAATCGCTCCAAGAATGGGACCCTCTACAGTCCCGATCCCCCCGATAATGACAATAAAGAGCAGATTGACCGTCCAACTGATGCCGAACGCTTCAAAGGGCTGAATGAATATGGCGTTGAGATACAACACGCCGGCCGTTAGCCCGGTAATAAAAGCGCTGATCAAAAAGCAGACGAATTTGCACCTGAAGATGTTGACGCCCATTGCCTCGGATGCCTTGTCGTCGTCCCGAATGGCCATGAGTGCCAGACCGACATTTGACCGGAGCAGCAGAAAAACGATGGCGATGGCGCTGACACTCAGGATCAGACCCGCATAGTAGACCCCTGACATGCTCAGTTTGTAGGCAGGCTGGATAAACATGCCCATTCCGTATTTCACATATCCCCAGTTACTGAAACAAATGCCCAGAGCTTCGGCAATGACCCAAGTGCCGATGGCAAAATAGACACCCTTCATTCTGAATACGGGCACGGAAATGAGCACCGCCAGTATGACGGACACCAACCCACCCAGAAGCACGCTGAGATATACGGGAACGCCGAAGTACATGGAAGCAACAGCCAGGGTGTAACCGCCCAAGCCGATAAACATCTGCTGACCCAGGGAGACCATTCCCGAGTATCCCGCCAGCAGGTTCCACATGGAAGCCAGCGTCACGTAAAGACAGACGAGAAGGCCCACGTTTACTACGTACCGAGACGCCCAGAGGGGCATTGTTGCCAGAAACGCCAAAAGAAGGGGAATGACGATCATTCGAATTTTATTGCCCATTATCCGGTTACCTACCTTCCCCCAAGGATGCCCTGCGGCCTCACGGTCAAAACAATGAGTAGAATAATGTAACCGCTCAATAGTTGAAAACCGGGCCCCAGTATCCGGCCGCCGAAAAGCTGTGAAACACCCAAAACCAATCCCCCCAAAAAGGTTCCCGGCAGACTTCCCAGTCCACCGATAATGACCACCCCAAAGGCGATGATCAGATACTGGGTGCCTGAGTGGGGATAAAAAGTGAAGGTCATTCCCACCAGTACCCCTGAAATGGCTGCCGTTATCGCCGCAATCCCCAAGGCGTAGGCATAGACCTTTTTGGCGTTGATCCCCATGAGTTTGGCCGCGGTTTCGTTGTCCGCCGCCGCATTGATGGCCCAACCCAGGTAGGTGTGCTTCATGAACTGTTGAAGCGCTATCAGCACAATGACCCCAACGGCAAAATTCACAAGATAGATGAGGGGTATGCTGAATTGCCCGAATACATTCACGCTTTTGATGACCAGAACCGTTTCCAGGGAACGCGCGTCCGGGGTAAAGGTCAATAACAGCGCATTCTGGATGATGATGGAGAGCCCAAAAGAGATCATCAAAAACGGTTCCATGCCGCGCTGCATGACCCTGTTAAAAAGAAAGATCTGAATAAGATAGCCAACGAAAAACATGAGCGGCGCAACGATGACGATCGTTACCAGGGGATGCAAGCCCAGAATCTGAAGGCAGAGAAGGCTGAAGTAGCTGGACATGATCATCAGTTCGCCGTGGGCCAGGTTTACCTGCCGCATGATACCAAACACCATGGAAAGACCGATACCCACGACACCGTAGAGCCCTCCCAGTAAAATGCCATTAATCAATGGTTCCAGGTACTCACTCATTTTGTTTTACCTTCAAACCGTTCAGATCTAGTGAAATGGTTTTGAAGCCATTTCATAAACCGAAATACGCTTTCCTGACCGTTTCTTCGGTCAAATGTCTAGGATTTCCGTGAAGTGTCACTTTCCCTTCCTGAAGGATATAGGCGTAATCCGCAAACTTGAGGCTTCTTTTGACATCCTGTTCAACCAGCACCACCGTCATCCCTTCCCGATTGATCTTTTTGACGGCCTGATAAAGCTGTTTCACCACCAGGGGACTCAAACCGAGAGAAATTTCATCGAAAATAATGAACTTTGGACAGGACATCAGGGCCCTGCCAATGGCCAGCATCTGCTGCTCACCTCCGCTCAAATTCGTTCCTTTCTGGGAAATCCTTGCTTTCAAAGAAGGAAACAGCGCCAAAATGCTCTTCAGCGTATCCTGGCTTTTCGGCCGCGCTTTTCGCGCGTAGGAACCGATCATGAGATTCTCCTTGACGGTCAGGCTGGAGAAGATCTTGCGGCCTTCAGGGACCAACGACAGACCCATGTCCACAATTTCATGGGAAGCGAGTCCGTCAATCCGACTTCCCTCAAAGAGGATGCTTCCCGATCGATTCCTTAAGAGCCCGCAAATGGATTTCAGAAGGGTCGATTTTCCCGCCCCGTTGGCCCCTAAAACGGAGATGATACGTCCCTTTTTCGCCTCAAGACTCACATGGAAAAGCGCATGAAGTTCCCCATAGAAAACATCAATTTCTTTCACCTCAAGCACCGTCATTCTAAATCCTCGTCCCCCAGATAAATCTTTTGTACTTCGGGAGAACTGAACGCCTCATCCGGCTTTCCCACAAAGAGTCTTCGACCGAAATTCATTACCAGCAGACGGTTCGGACTCCGGGTCATGGCCATGATAATGTGTTCAACCCATAAGACCGTGACACCGGCTTTTCGTACATCGCTGATGATGTTGAGGAGATCTTCCACCTCCGCTTCAGTCAACCCTCCGGCCACTTCATCCACCAAAAGGACTTTCGGATCCGTTGCCAGGGCTTTGGACAGTTCAAGTCTCTTACGGTCCAGAAGCGGAAGTGTTTTCACAAGCGCTCCGGACTTTTCCGATAAACCGGTTTGTTCCAGAATTGCCATACATTTTTTTCTGGAGTTTCTGTAAGACCCGCCCGCACCATAGATAGCCCCCACAAGCAGGTTTTCAAACACCGTCATGTTTAAGAAAGGCCTTGGTATTTGATAGGTGCGTGCAATACCCATCCGGCACTTTTTGTGGGTCCGGGTCTGCGCCACATCTTCTCCTTTGAAAAGTATGTGCCCCTTATCAGGTTTGATCTCACCGGATATAAGGTTAAACAACGTTGTTTTGCCAGCGCCGTTGGGACCCATAATCCCCAGGATCTCTCCTTCATGAACTTGGAAACTGAGATCATGGACGGCCTGCACTTTGCCAAAGGATTTGCTCAGACTCTCGATTTCAAGGATAACCGGCATTCGGAGCTCTCTAAGATGGTAAGTAAACCGCAAAGAGACCTTTCCGGAATCCCGGGAAAGGTCTCAGGATCAGGTTCTAAGCTGGAATTGGAAAAATCATTTTGCCGGTTGTGGGAATGTTGGGGTACTGTTCGTCATAAGTTATCTGTAAATCCCATGGCCATTTCTCCCCCTTGACCCACTGGCCGCCTACCACCGGCGTCAACGCATAGTTTTGCTCGTTAAACTTGATGGGTCCCACCATTGTATTCAGATCCGCATGAACCAGCGCTTCGCGGATTTTCTTTTTCTTGAGGGAACCCGCCCGTTTCAGTGCGTCGGCAGCCACTTCAAACGCCGCATAGTCAAAGCCCAACGGCTGGGTCCACTCCCTTTTGGTGTCTTTGGTCCAGAGCGCCGCCAGTTCTTTGCACGTCATTCCATTAAGGGACGATTTAAATGGGTGCCAGGGAGACCACCAGATTTCCGAACTCAGGCCATTGGGCAGATTACCCCCCAATGCATTTACGGCGGCGGGAAACAGAATTGCCTTTCCAATGGTGGCGATTTTGGGAATAAATCCCTGCTGGTGGCACTGCCGCCAACAGGTGGCCCAGTCAGGCGGAATGGGAACGCCTGTCAAGATCTCCACCTTTTCCTTTTTCCAGGTGCTGATGAAGCTGCTGAAATCCTGCATGCCATAGGGAAAGCGACCCACATCAATCACCTTGTATCCCATGGTTTTGAGCTTCTTGGTAAATTGCTGGGCCCAAACCGCCCCATCGGGGTCATTGGGCCAGAAACCGCCTACAACTTTATTGGTTTTGTCGGCGAATTCATTCCACATGCCGGTAAAGGTGGTGATCAACTGGCCGAGGCTCCAGAAAAAGTGAAAGGACCATTTATACGGTCCCCCGGTGAGCCATGGCTCGATGGGCGCCACCGAAGAAATGCAGGGGACCTCATATCGTTCACACATGGCATCGACCGGATTCACCGTGTCCGGCGTATGGAGCACGATCATCAAATCGACCTTGTCTTGGAGTATCAGTTTGGACGCCACCTGGGCCGCTTTGGTGGGGTTGCTCTCCGTGTCCACTGATTTGATTTTAATGGGAAGTTTTTTGCCCAGATCCTTAATGAAGATCCCGCCATTCTTGTTGATTTCATTCTCCACCAGTTTGTCCGCATACTTGGATGTTTCGCCAAATGCGGCGATGGGGCCTGTACTGGGCGTGGGATGGCCGATCAGAATATAGTCCCTTGCCGCGTGGGACGTTCTGGGCAAGAGCAGAGGAGCTCCGGCTGCGGCGATACTTGCAGCGGTTGCGGATTTAATGAAGTCTCTCCGGGTAATCCCTTTCTGCCAAATGTCTTTCCCTCCCATAATGTCACCTCCAATGACTTTACCGCGGCCCTCTGGTGCCTGCGGCGGTTAATAGGTTGAAGAATTACAAATGCGCTGATGTCACAGTCCGTTATCACTTCCTTTCCAGATCTTTGGGCGATCATTCTGCCAGATGAAACAGGTTGACGGCATTGTCGGAAAAAACTTTCATCTTTTCCTCCTTTGAAAACCCCATATTTTCCACCATGGCCATATTGTCACCAACCGTGCCTGATGCTCTGTGAGGATAGTCGGTACCAAAAAGGAGGCGGTCGATTCCCATATATTCGTATGCGCACCGGATCGCCGGGGCGTGCATGGCCAGAGTGTCAATATACACGTGCTCCCGATAAGCTTCGGACGGCATCATGGATGCTTCGATGTTGACCACTTTCTTGTATCGTTTAAAAGCGGTGTTGATGCGCCCCATCATGTAAGGCGCCATGCCGCCAAGATGGGAATGAATGACCTTTAACCCGGGCAGTTTTTCAAAAAATCCCTGAAACAGCATGAGGGTCAGCACCATCGTGGTATCCAGGGTGAAACCGAAGAGTTGAAGGGGTAATCCCGCCTTTTGCATGGCCTCCGTGGTCAGCGGCCTGAAAGAAGGGTGGATTTTCACCGGAACACCCAGTTCGGCGGCCTTCTGAAAGATGGGGTAGAAGACGGGATCCGTGGCCAAAACGCCGTCGATGCTCGAAAACATCTGGAACCCCCTTGCCCCCAATTCCTGATAGGCCCGGTCCATTTCTTTAAGCGCTTCGTCCATGTCGGCGGGAGGAAGGGTGGCCAGAAAGTAGAATCGGTCAGGCCATCTGCGGCAGATATCGGAGAAGAGATCGTTGATCTTGCCGGCCCACAGAATGCTTTCGGAAACAGGGAGTTCCGCCACCCCCGGACAGGTGTGGGAGAGCACCTGTATGTCAATGCCGGCTTCATCGAGGTCTTTTACCCGCTCCTCAATATCAAAATCCCCGGCTTTGTCCACATGGCTGGTGGCCAGGGCTCCCACCTTGGCGACACCCGAAGTGGGGCTTGTCCATTCAAAACAGGGCTCATCCGTTCTAGCCGCCAGATAATCCAGCCAGGGCCGGGAATAGAAATGGTTATGGATATCAATCACTTTAATGCCATCTTTCATATGACACCCTCCTAGCTGGCGGTTAATTTTGCGACATCATTTCCCGCGCTATTGCCTGAGCAGTAACCGGTCCTAAAGCCTACGGAGCAATCTGCTTATTCGTTTCTTTAGTGGAGAAAACATCTGTTCGTGGTCGTCAAGAATCCGTACCCTCGTTCAGTTCACCTTTGGCCGTACTCAATCGTTTTAGCATCAGTTTAAAGAACCCTAGGACATCTTCCTGTTTTTCTTTGGCGTAGATGCCAACAGCCCGTGACAATCCTTTGAATATTCGTCTCTGCTCCTCACTATTCTTGGCAAGGATGTCGCCCGCACCAAACCCATCTCTTTCTATCTCTGCTTTCATGGAATCCAGAAGATCCGCCAAAAAAAGCTCGGCATCTTTCGAATCTATCTTCAAATGCCGTTCCGCCTTCTCAAAATCAACAAAGTCAGACGCCTGCGCCTCTTCATCACGCCGAAAATCATAAAACCTGCTGTCGCCTTCACCCACGATCAATATGCTCTCCAGCTCCTTGGGCAGGCGATTGATTTTGAGCAAGTAGGGCCAGTCTTCTTTGGCTTCAAACGCCATCTTTCCGACCTTTTCTTTCCTTTCCAGGACGTAATATCGTTTCAAATCGAGCTGATCTTTATCGGCGCTCACCACCTCCTGCCAACCATCTTTCCAACGCAAAAGGATATACTGATGCTTAGGCTTACAAACTCCCGATGATTCAGGGCTTTCTATGATTCTAGATGCCCCGTTTTGGAACAGGGGCCTTTGTATACGGTCGAAGAGTATTTCTTCTTTAACGCCGTCTTCATACTCAATGATCAAACGTTTGGGTCTACTCATTTTTCTGCCCCCTTTAAAGTTTCAATCAGCTCACGAAAATCAGAGATCACCAGATCTGCTCCCGTATCCCCATAGTTAATGAACCCAACATATTGGATTGTCTTAAAGCCTCTCTGTTTGGCGGGAACGATATCCGTTTCGCGCTTGTCTCCGATCATGACCGCCTCGGAGGGTTTGATCCCAATTTCCTTAAGGTCATCGGCCAACGTGTCATAAAGGGTGCCTGCCTTTTTTGTTCTTCCCTGGTATCGGGTGTCAATGTCGCCGTTTTTCAAATCGATCTTTCCCTGAGGCGTTACAAGCACCTCAAAATATTCCATTAAACGCTTGGTTTGAAGAAATCGCGTGATGATATCCGATCCCATGGGACCCAGTGTCTTTTTCAATTCCGCCACCACATAAAGGTGTATCCCTTCATTTTTCAAATAGATGAGGGACTCCAGCAACCCTTTTCCCATCTGCAGATGTTCCTGCTCCTTCATGGAAAAATATTCCATGGCCTCGTCATTACCTTCAAAAACCGTGGTCAGAATTTCATCCCGATGCCCTTCCTTTATTGCTCCGTAGCTGCCATACTTTTCCTTCATTGCGTGATATCTGTGAATCCTCTCATCGATCTTTTCAGGTTCACCCAGCATCTTGCAGACATCGCCGATCACCAGGTAATTCCTTAAACCTGACGGATTCATCAAGCACTGCCCAAAATCAAATCCACACCACTTCACTTCAATCGCCATAAACAAAACCTCTCTTCGTCTTATGGAAAAAGCCCGTTCTATTTTAGTAAATATCTTGCAATCAAGAGCTTCTGAATCTCTTCGGTTCCCTCCTCGAAATGATAAGATCTGGCATCCCTAAAATGCCTCTCCAGCGGATACGCTTTAGTGTATCCGATACCCCCGTGAATCCTCAATGCCATTTCGGAGACGCGGGTGAGAACCTGCTCAGCAAACAGCTTGGCCATGGCAGCCTCCTTAACGATGTCCTGTCCCTGATCGAATTTCCAGGCCGCCTGATAAGCCAGCACGCGGGCGGCTTCGATTTCGGTCCCCATCTGTGCGATATTGTTCTGAATGGCCTGGCGCTTGGAAAGCAATTTCCCGAATGTCGTCCGTTTTTTTGCATAATCAATCGCCAGATCCAACATCTTCTGTGCCAGTCCCACTTCACAAAAAGAAATTGAAATACGGCTCAAGTGCAACATTCCGAAAGCCACATCCAGGCCTTTTCCCTTCTCGCCGAGAACATTGGATGCCGACACGCGGCAATCCTTGTAAATGACGTTGTAGTGCCGGGGCCCCACACATCCCATCATCTTCTCCATGGGTTTAAGCACCAGGCCCGTGCAGGGGGCATCCACCAGAAACGAGGTAATTCCCTCTTCGGTGGCCGCAAAGGCGTAGATGAGCTTGGTGTAACCCGGAAATAAGGTAATGAGCCATTTGTGTCCGTTTAAGACATAATCATCGCCATCTTTTGCGGCTTTGGAGTTAATATCTTTTCCGGTCCCTGCTTCCGGCTCGGTGAGGCTGTTGGCGGACCATATTTCTCCTGTTGCCAGTTTCGGAAGATATTTCTGTTTCTGTTCCTCGGTACCGAAATAGAGCAGCGGCCGCCAGAAGAGGCCGTTCATGGTGTGGGCGATCAACCTCACGGTGGCGTAAGCCTTAGACAATTCTTCCAATACGGTAAACCATTCCACGGCGCTCCACCCTTCGCCGCCATATTCCTTGGGGATGGTCAGTCCGAAGAACCGAAACCGACCGTTTCGAAGCTCCTGAACAAGCTCATCCGGAATGCGTTCTTCTTCCTCCAGAGGTACGGAAAGGGGGTTTAACACATTTTCCACCCAGTCCCTTGCTTCGGCTTTTAATTTCAGAACATTTTCGGGGAGGCTGAAATCCATGTTTCTCTCCTTATCTTGCTTAACCGATCATGGTCAGGCCGCCGTCGATGCTGAGCACCTGGCCGGTCAGATATCTGGCATCATCACTGACAAAAAAGGCCACCACGTCGGCCACATCCTCGGGTGTTCCCAGACGTCTCATGGGGATGGCCCTCGTCACCGCCTCGGTCACCTTTTTCCCTTTTTCCCCGTCATGCAGTTTGTCCCACAGTTCCGTATGCACCGGCCCGGGGCTCACCGAATTGACCCGAATGTTGAATCGCGCCAATTCCTTGGCCAGAGCTTTGGAGCTGGCCATGATAGCGGCTTTGGTACCGCAGTAGAGCACCTCGCCTGGATTCCCGATCCTTCCCGCATCAGAACCGAGACTTACAATGTTTCCACTTTTCTGTTCAATCATGTAAGGTATGCACACATGGCTTGTATTGAGAAAGCTTCGATAGTTGACATCAATGATCTTGTTCCAGATGGATTCATCGGTATCCACAAAGATTTTTGAGATGTCGATGCCTGCGTTGTTGATCAGGATATCAATGGAACCGAAGGCGTCCTTCAGCGCTGCCACACAGGTTTTGACTTTCGCGTAATCGGTGACATCGCAGGCCAGGGCCGTGGCCTTGACACCCAAATTCTGTACCGCTTTGACCGTTTTATCCGCTTCTTCCTGCTTCAGATCCAGAATGCCGATATTGGCACCGTCCTTTGCCAGTCGAAGCGCAATCGCTTTTCCGATCCCTTGCGCGCCGCCGGTCACAATGGCTGTCTTTCCCTCCAAACCCATATTTATTACCTCGCTTCCATTTCTTGGCTATTCACATTCAACAAGCAAACTGATCCCTCCAGATAGGGATTATTCCGACTGAACGCTTTTCGGCAGGGCGCTCCGACGTGCTTCTTTTTTGGTGAAAGGCGTGGGCGCCACGAGGAGATCCTCCGGCCATCGGGAACAGTTAACTTTTTCCATCCTCGAATCCGCCTCAAGGCACCAGTTGCAGGCGGTGCACGGAACAATATCCTTTGCATTCTCTTCCCTGGCCTTATTGGGCCAATCCGGGTCACAGAGGAGTGGCCGGCACAATCCGATGATATCCGCCTTTCCTTGCTCAAGGATCTCTTCTGCTGCCTTCGGTGTTCGGATCTTTCCCGCGATCACGATAGGTGTATTGAACCCCGCCTCATTCACGGCCTTTTTGATGCCCTCAGCCAGATAGACGTGGGTACCGTCCGGGAACCACCACAAGGGGCTCATTCGATGACCACTGTAACCGGACATGGGGTCGGGAGGGGTGTTTTCAGGAGGGGGAGGGGCATCCTCAAACCTGCTGCCGCCTGAGACGCTGATATAGTCCGCGCCGAGCGCTGCAAATTTTTTGGCGATTGGTCTGCTCTGAAGCAGCGTGGTGCCCGGAGCAGTGAAATCCTCGCCGTTTATTCTGATACCGAGGGGGTACGTATCGCCGACCATCTCACGTGTCGCCTCGTAGACTTGTATGGGGAGTCGCATTCTGTTATTGAGTCCACCGCCGTATTCATCCGTTCTATCGTTGGCCAAAGATAGGAATGAAGAGAGGGAATAGGCATGGGCCATATGAAGCTCGATAAAATCAAAGCCTGCTGATACGGCCCGTTTTGCCGCATCTGCATGTTGCCGCACGATAACGGGCAGATCCTCGGGCTTAAAATCTGACACCCGCTGCCGCCATCCACTCCTCGCTATTTTCAGGAAATGCATGATCTGGATCCCCATTACTGTCTCCGGGTTCACCTTACGAACCGCATCAACAAGGCTCTTCAGCTCGTCGACAAAGGAATCATCGCTGATGCGAAGGTTGTAGGAACTTCTGGAGGGCAGCACCACCGCCGCCTCAACAACAATGGCACCGACCCCGCCTTCCGCCTCTCGCTGATACCGTCTGATGAGGTCATCGGTCACATGACCATCCTCTGTGGCAAGACCTGAAACCATGGAGGTCCTCTGGATCCTGTTGGGGAATCTCACGCCCTTTATCTCGAACCCTGAAAACAGGTTCTTGTATTTCATGATTCACTCCTTCTCTTTCGCTTCACAGTTCAATTGAACTCCCAAAATGGAACGGTGCCATGTATTTAAGCCCCTTTCTCCGATTCAACGCTTAGTTTCTCCTCAATATCCTTTTTCAAAATCTTCTTGTCCGCTTTACCCGCCGCAGTCAAAGGAATTACTTCAACAAACTCGGTCCGTACCGGATACAGGGTCTTCGCTGCGTTCATTCTTTTTAGGTGAGCCACAATGTCCCCATGGGACAGGGAAGTGCCTTGTGCGGGCTTGACGTATGCACAGACCTGTTCACCCAGATCTGGATCGGGCATCCCCACGACCGCCACATACTCCACTTCCGGAAGGGTTGATATGAGATCCTCCACATCCCTGGCCGCAATGTTCTCGCCTCCTCTTATGATGATATCTTTGAGCCTTCCCGTAATTCGAATATGACCACTCTCATCTATGACGGCAAGATCTCCTGTTCGAAAATACCCGTCAGGGGTAAATTCCTTTTTATTTGCCTGGGGATTTTTCAAGTAGCCGGTAAACACGCCGGGGCCTCTTGCAGCCAGTTCACCTTCCACGCCCGGCGGCGATTTTTCTCCATTGTTGTCGAGAGTTACAATTTCATCGTAAGGACAACAGGGACGTCCTATGGTGCCGTATCTCACTTCAGGGGGATCTTCCGGACGGGATTGTGACACAGGTCCTTCCACCATTCCGAAGGCATTGATGTACCTGACACCGATCTTTCCCTCCACTTCTCTAACCAGTCCCGGAGGACTGTTGGCGGCGCCAACATAAACCTTCTCGAAGGAACCCAAGTCAAAATCCGCCAGATGCCGAAATTTAACAACCCGGCTGATAAGGGTCGGGACAAGACCCGTGCAGGTCACATTTTCATCCTGTACCGCTCTGCAGAAGTCTTCGGGGTAGGTGGAATCGAGCATGACGATTTTAGCCCCTTGAAAAACAGAAGCTGTTACACAGACAAGGAGAGCGAGATTGTGTCCCACCGTGGCAACCACCAGGCAGGTATCGGTGGGATTGATATCCCAGGCCAGGGATTTGTATTCGATGTTGCATATGTAGTCGTTATGGGTTCTGGGCGCCCCTTTGGGCAACCCGGTGGTGCCCCCTGAAGGAAGGATCTGGCATACGTCGAACGGATCAGGACGGGCATCCGCCAGTGTATCTCTTACCACCACGCGATCCGCTTCCGTTGTGAGCAGATCCTCAAACTTGAGGCAATCTCCCGGCACGTTTTCTCCCACCAGGATCACCCTCTTGAGATGGGGATTTTCCGCTCTCACGCCTTTTACGATCGAGAGGAAATCCGTTTTACGATAATGATCCGGGAGGATCCATCCTGAGGGTTGCGTCAGTTGGGCCAGATGCCCAACTTCCCTTGTGGTATGATTGACCGTCAGCAGAACCATTACCAGTCCCGCTTTCTGTAATGCAAAATACGAAATTACGAACTCGGGCCAGTTGGGCAGTTGAAGGAGGACGGTATCACCTCGCTGAAATCCGGCTTCAAGCAACCTGAAAGCCATGTTGTCCACGAGAACCCGGAGTTGGGACCAGGTAAATCTCTTTCCTGATCCCACCAGCGCTTCTCTATTGGGGTAGAGGTCACATGTCTTGTCAAACATGTCACCAAGGGTCAACCCCAGCCACCATCGTCTTTTTTCATAAAGCGCCGCTTTTTCAGGGTGATAAGGGATAAAACCGTCAAAAGGCATGAAAAGACCTCCTTCATGGTTGCCGTCTCGCCCTTTACGATCACGGGCGAGGCGGCATCCTTTTAAAGAGCCCAATCAATCAGGATTATGGCATGGGCGGAAGGTTGAAGAGTTCTTCGAAGTTCTTACCCAGAATCATGTCCACTTCGTCCGGCGTGAGGCCGGCCTGTTCACCGAGATCCTTCACCGCCTTGATGGCGCCTTCGGGATCGCCCACCCGATGGGCATAGTCCGTACCGATTCCCATCTGCCCGGGGCCTACCCACTCAAGACAGCATTTCATGGCCGGCAGGTAAAAGGAGGTCGTATCGGGATATACGCACCTTGCGTAGGTCACATCCGGCGATTCGCTCAATTCAATGCCCCATTCCTTGCCGTAGCCCTTGTAGGAATCCTGAAGGCGACGCACAAAGTAAGGCACCATGCCGCCAAGGTGTCCGTGGACCAGTCTCAGATTCGGGAACTGCTCAAATTTCCCCTGGAAAATCATGCTCAATACGGCCATGGAGGTGTCCAGCGTATAGGCCCATAACTGATACGGAATCTTCATTTTGTCCATGATGGGCCCGGCCAGCGGGTTGGCGGGATGGACAAGGGCCGGGAGTTTGTTGTCATTGGCGATTTGCCAGATGCCATCAAATTTGGGCAGCCAGACCGGATCCCCATGGAAATTGCTGAACATCTGAATGCCTTTACAGCCCATTTCCACGCAACGCTCCAGTTCCTTTACCGCTTCATCGGGGTTCTGATAGGGGAGCGTGGCCAGGAAGTAGAAACGGCCGGGATAATCCTCTTCCGCCTTCTTTAGGGCATCATTGCACTTTTTGGCCCAGTGAATGCCAACATCCTCTTCCAGGGTATCGGGACCCGGAATGGTCACGCTCAGTACCTGGGTATCCAGGCCGGCATTGTCCAGATCCTTGATCCTCTCTTCCAGGTCATAGTGGCCCGCGCGGTCGATATGAGCACAGGCGACGCCGCCGTGATAGCCGCGGTAATGGGTGCCGCCATCATGTTCCATGTAAGGATCCATTGAACTGCCCCTGCTGCAGAGGTAGTCCAGGTATTCTTTGGGATACCAATGATTGTGTACGTCTACTGTTCTTTGTGCCATTTCTTTTTCTCCTTTCTCTTGAGAAATAAGGGTTTAAAAGGGTACGCCTAATTCCATAAAAGGGTACTCCTACTGGATAAACTGTTTTTAGCTGTCGTACTTAATCGCGCAAACGGGAAGCAAGGCGCCACTCCTGCTTTTCAAGGGCTTCCCAAAAGTCCTTGTGGCTTTCCTTCCAGTTGGGACCAAATCTTCTTTCATAATAGTCACCCATCCTTTCAAGCCATCTGGACCAATAGTTGTCCCCCTTTTCTTTGGCTTCCAAAACATCATTCAGAATGGATTCGATCTGTGCCATCTTTTCTTTGGGAACAAAGAACGCCGCGCCTCTTTTATATGATTTGACGGTGTCCTCCAGCGTCATTGCATTGGCCGTTAACATCACCGCCAGAAGGTTCTTTTCACTGGCAAGTTCGAGAAGCTCGTAACCGCTGACGCCCATGATATCCAAAATCACCATGTCCGGATCATCGGTCGCCATGGCTTCCTTTGCTTCGGCAAATGAAGCGGCCCGGCGCAAGACACACATGCCCAGCAGTTCTTCCAGTGTTTCCAGAACATCCGGCTCATCATCCACGATGAGAATTTTTTTTCCATGCAATCGGGTCTCTGCCATGGGGCTGTCCTTTCTTCTCTCTCCTACCGTTCTTGCTTTCAAGCCATATGGATGAACTTTATCTCATGCGGTTAGGGTTCGAATATTTCTGCTCTGGAGTATGTAGAGTCGGCCCCTTTCATAGGCCCATTCGATATCCTGCGGGAACCCGAACAATTCGTCGATTAGAAGGCCCATTCTTCCCAATTCTTCAGCTTGATCGTCAGAAAGGGTGACCGCATCCATCTTGTCCGGCGCTACCGACATCTCCTTCCGCCCATGGCCTTTTTCTTCGTCAAAACATATGATGATTGTTTTTTTTGAGATCCTCCTATCTTTCAATTTCAAAGGCGATTTGCTCAACAGGTAGAAATCATTCATGGATTTCCCCGACACCACCGATTCTCCGAGTCCCCAGTTGCTTTCGATAACGATCTCATCGCGATTGCTGGTAATGGGATTTGCCATAAAGAGCACGCCCGCAATCTCCGAATGCACCATTTTCTGAACAATGGGGGCAATCAAACTCAAATGGTGATCCACATTCTTGTGGTGGCGTGTCATGGTAGCCCGGGTGGTCCACAAAGATGCCCAACACATCTTGATATGTTCGATGATCTCTTCTTCCGTCTTCAGATAGTGGTAGGTGTCCATCATGCCTGGAAAAGAGGATATATCGCTGTCTTTTACCGCTACCGAAGAACGCACGGCAACGAAAGGAGGTTCCGGGTCCGCAAGGGATTTTACGCTGTCACTGATTTCTTTGAGGAGATCATCCGGTATGTCAGCGGATGTAATCAGTCCCCTGATCCGGGCGGTTTTTTCATCCATTCCGCCAAAATCCTCATAGTCAAATCCGGCAACGATGTTATCAATCTTAGGTTGTAGTTCACATTTCTCAATGAGGTAGAACAGTGCATCACTGGTAACACAAAATCCCGGGGGCACATTGAAACCTGCCTGGGTGAGCTCTCCCAGGTTGGCTGCTTTTCCGCCGGCTTCCTGAATATCCTTTTTGCTCATCTCCTGGAATTTCTTTACCAGCTCTGCCATGATTCCCCCCGGTTGTTGCTTCACATTTGGTGCGTGTGCGGAGTTTTCGGAATTGAAAAAGAGCAAAAGACATGCCAGAAGGATGAAATGGAGATAATCAACTGATATTACGAAAAAAACCAAACATCGCCCTCAAAATGGACAATATCGTTCGGTTATGCCCTAAGCATATGAAAGAAAAGGTTTTTTTCTAAGATGGGACAATGCATCATAAATGCTGCATGCAGCATTTATGCTATGCCGCAAATGAAAAAAACCGTCGGCACAAACAAAACCAAAAACAAGGCTGTCGATGATTGGATTCCAGGTTAGAACTACCCGGAACAAAGGATAAGAAAAGCCGGTTTAAAAAAACCGGCTTTGTCAATTAAGAGGGTTGTTCAATCCAACTAAGCCGCTTTCTCCAGATTCACGGCGCATACCTTTAATTCAGGGATTTTGGCAATGGGGTCCAGGGCCGTATTGGTCAGGACATTGACATTGCTTTCGATGAAGTGAAAGGGAAGAAACAGAACGCCCGTGTCCACGCGGTCCGTCACCGTTGTTTTGACATTGAGTTCGCCTCTCCGTGAAGAGACTTTTACCATATCACCTTCTGATACGCCCAGGGCATCGGCATCTTTCGGATTTAATTCAAGCAGGCCTTCTCGAACCTCCGCATCCAGACTTGGGCAGTTTCGGCTCATGGTGGAAGTATGGTAATGGGCAAAGACCCTCCCCGTGGTGAGCCAGTAGGGGTACTCGTCATCAACCACCTCCGCGGGCGGTTTGTATTCAATGGCATGGAAAAGGCCTTTACCCCTGGCAAAGGCATCCTTGTGGAGAAATTTGGTGCCCGGATGGTCCCGGTCCGGACAGGGCCACTGTATTCCTTCGCCATCCAGACGATCATAGGAAATACCGCCGTAAGACGGGGTGACCGATGCGATTTCGTCCATGATGGCCGCCGGCGAATCATAGTTCATTTCATATCCGAAACGGGTTGAGATATCGCACATGATTTCCCAATCCGATCTTGCTTCTCCCGGCGGTTCCACGGCCTTTCGAACGCGGGTCACCCGCCGCTCCGTATTGCTGAAAGTGCCGTCTTTTTCAGCAAAACAGGCACCGGGCAGAACCACGTGTGCCAGTTCAGCCGTAGGCGTCATAAAAATATCCTGAACCACCAGCAGCTCCGCCCTTTTGAGGGATTTTATCACGTGGTTCATGTCCGGGTCGCTTTGGACCGGATTTTCCCCGATGATGTACATGCCTTTGACGGAACCGTCATCAAGGCCACCCAGCATCTCCGGAATTGTGCGGCCGATCTGATCGGAGAGTTCCGCCTGCCAGGCATCGGAGAATTTTTTCTGTGCGTCGATGGTGGTTACCGGTTGATATCCCGGGTACACATTGGGGAGTCCGCCCATGTCACAGGCCCCCTGAACGTTGTTCTGCCCTCTTAAGGGATTGACACCGGTGGATTCTCGTCCGATATTTCCGGTGAGCATGGCCAAATTCGCCAGACACTTGACATTGTCAACGCCGGTCACATGCTGGGTGATGCCCATGCAGTAAATAATGGTGGCGGTCTCCGCCGTACCGAAATATTCCGCGGCTCTGACGATATCTTCGGCGGGTATCCCCGTGATTTCGGAAGCCTTTTCCGGGGTATAGGCTTCCAGGACTTTCTTGACTTCCTCAAATCCCTCGGTGCGCCCTTCAATGAAGTCGGGATCATGCCAGTTGTTCTTCAAAATCACATGCATCATGCCGTTTAAGAGCGCCGCATCGGTGCCCAGGTTCTGGCGCATGTACAGATCCGCTTCCGTCACCAGTTGAATCTTCCTGGGATCGGCGACCACCAGTTTGGCGCCCTTCTGTTTGGCCCTGAAAATACGGGTTGCAACTAAAGGATGGCTCGAGGTGGTATTGCTTCCGATGACAAAAATGCATTCCGCATCCTGGATTTCATCGATGGAATTGGTCATGGCGCCACTTCCGAACGCTGCGGCAAGACCTGCCACAGTGGAAGAGTGTCAGAGACGCGCGCAATGGTCCACATTGTTGGTGCCCAATGCGGCCCGCGCGAATTTCTGGACGAGATAATTCTCCTCATTGGTGACCCTGGCAGAAGTAAGGAATGCTAATGCATCCCCGCCATGGGATGCCTTAATGCTTTTGATTTTTTCCACCGTATAGTCCAGAGCTTCATCCCACGAAACTTCCACCAGTTCGCCGTCTTTTCGAACCAGCGGCGCGGTCAAACGTTTGGGGCTTTGAATGAACTCATGGACATTCCAGCCTTTAATACAGAGTTTTCCCTGGCTGACCGGATTGGTCTTGCAGGGGATGGTATCGATCACCTGGCCGTCAAGCACCTCCAGATAAAAGCCACAGCCGCAACCGCAATAGGTGCAGGTGGTCAGCACAGTTTTGTAGTCCATGGCACTCCTCTCTATACTTCAGCATCGGTGCCCAGAACATTGAGAGGGGATTTCCCTTCCGTATATCCGGGACGATACTGGAATTGATCGTCAATAATATCCGCCACCTTTTTATAGAGGGTTCGAAGCGGAATGTCCGCAGGACACGCCTCATTACACAGCCCGCAATCAATACAGCGGCCCACCATGTGGATGGCGCGCGTCACATGAAAAATGGGAATTTCAGGCGGAATGTCACCGGTTGCCACCAGGTTATTGTCTTCCAGCGCACATTCCTTGCAAAAACACATGGGACACACATCGCGACATCCATAACATTTGACGCAACGGGAGAAGACATCCTTCCAAAAATCGAACCTTTCGGCCAGATCAAGATTGTCAACCTTGGCCACCGAAAGAGATTCAACACTGTCTGTCTTCTCCCCTTCCACAAATTCATCAGGGAACGGTTTCCGGCACTCGCAATAGGCCGCCAGCATGGGCGGGCAGGCAATGCCCACGGAAACCACCTTCTCCCGGTTCAACTGGTTCCAGGTAAAAAGGGATTTTAGCCCTCGCTCATCACAACCGCGAACCAGAACGCCAAACGTCTCCTCCGGATACTTGCGCGCAAGGTGTATGAGTTGTTTGTTTAAGGAATACCGGGTATCCCCCGGCTGTTTCCAATCCCCGACCACCAGATGATCCAGTTCACTGTCGTCTTTGAAGAGATAGGGACCGACCTGGCCATATTGATCGCTCAGGCCTAAAAACCCGCCTATCTTTCCGGAATCCAGCAGTTCTTTGACCTTGTTTTTTACGTTTTCACTCATGGAAATATCCTAACCCGGGCTTCTTATCCGGGAGCAAAAAGTATCGGTTAATCCGGCACCTCAAGCCGCGCGGCGCACCGCCACCTCTTTCACCTTGTTCAAAGGGGAGGGCCCCATGGCTTTAAGACTGTTTATGAAATCGATAATTTCGTGGGCGAACTCCGGACCCTCCGCCGATGAAATCCATCTGGATCTCAGGCGGTCCGACTCGATTCCCACAAACGCCAGCAATTCCCTTAAGAAGCTGATCCTCTTTTTCGTCGCGTAATTACCGTACAGGTAATGGCAGTCTCCCAGGTGTCACCCACCCACAAAAACGCCATCCACACCTTGCTGAAATGCTCTCAGAATATGGTGCGGGGACACGCTGCCGGAACACATTACGCGGACTGTCCTGATGTTCGTTGGATACTGCAGTCGACTAACCCCAGCCAGGTCAGCAGCGGCGTACGCTCACCACGTACACAAAAAGCAGACGATTTTGGGTTCGAAATTGACGTCATTCATGGTTTGTCCTCTTGTTTTTAGAAATAGCTATTCGTACCTTCAACAAACCGCTTTGATCTGGCTCAGCAGTTGCTGCGGTTTATACCCTTTCAGCATGGCGCTCTGGGACGGACACGTGGAGGCGCAGCATCCACATCCTTTGCAGAGGATCCGGTTTACTTCACAGACACCTTTTTCCGGCAGAAACTGGATCGCTTCGTAGGGACACATCTCCACGCAACCAAGACATCCCACGCAGGTCTCCCCGTTGATTTCCGCCACGATGGCGCTGGTAATCAGCTTGTCCTTGAACAGTATGGTGGCGACCCTTGATGCCACCCCCAACCCTTGGGATCTTGCTTCTTCCACGTTGGCGGGGTACCGTGCCGAACCGCAGACAAAGATACCGTCCGTGGCAAAATCGAGAGGCCTCAATTTGGCATGGGCTTCCAGAAAGAAATTGTTCTGGTCAATGGGTACTCTCAAGAGCTTTCCCAGTTCAGGCGCATCTTCCCGCGGGACAAGAGGTGTCGACAATACCACCAGATCGAAAGGGATGCTTTCGGTCTCTCCGGTCAAGACCTGCAGAAAACGGACCTCTCCATCTTTCACTTCCGGCGGCTTCTCCGGATCATAGACATCAAAACGAATACCGATGCCTCTGGCATCCCAAAGCATCTTTTCCTTCTCAGTACCGTACATCTGCATGTCCCGGTAGAGCACATGGACATGGGCGTCGGGATTCTGTTGCTTGATGAAAGAAGCGTTTTTAACGGCGTTCTGACAGCAGATCCGTGAGCAGTATTGCCGTTCTTTTGAGCGGGCTCCCACGCATTGAATCATCACCACCCGCTGGGCATCGAAGGTGCCGTCACGAAACGTCTCTTCCAATTCCGCCTGGGTAATGATCTTCTGACCGTCATATCCGTAAAGTCCTTCGGGAATCAGCGGCAGGGCACCGGTGGCCACCACGATACAGCCGACCAACTCCTCTGTGACGGCTCCCTCGGCCGAACGGATGCCGATTTCGTAATTTCCGATGTAGCCGCCCACCGTTTCCACTTTGGCATCCAAATAGATCTTCACGTTGGATTTCGAAACCACGTTCTCAACCAGGGTTGATGCAAACTCGGATGCCTTCTGTCCGGAAAAGAGGCGATCCAACCGATTCAGAAAACCACCCAGCTCCTTGGACTGTTCAACCAGCACCACTTCGAGACCCATCTCTGAGAGGGTTTCCACGGCCGACAGGCCGGCAACACCACCGCCGATCACCAGGACCCTGGGGGTCAGTTCGGCCTCGATTTCCTGTTGAGGTTCCAGGAATGCCGCCTTGGCGACCGCCATTCTCACCAGGTCCTTGGCCTTCTCGGTACCGCCCTCTTTATTCCCCATGTGCACCCAGGAGCACTGGTCACGGATATTGGCCATCTCAAAGAGGTATGGATTGAGCCCGGCCTGGGCACAGGAACTGGAAAAGAGCGGCTGATGGGTCCTAGGCGAGCAGGATGCCACCACCACGCGGGTCAGGTCATTTTCTTTGATACCGTCAATAATCTCACCGATACCCGCTTCGGAACAGGTGTAAAGATTCTCCTTGGCATAGACCACCCCGGGCAATGTGGATGCATAACGGGTCACCTCGGCGCAGTCCAGATGCCCCGCGATATTGCTCCCGCAATCGCAGATGAACACACCGATCCGCTGTTCTTCGCCTCTGGCGCCTCTTTTTTCTTTTTTATCGCTCATGCTGCCAAACTCCTTCATGATGCTTTTCGCATGTCAGCACCCATCACCGTTTGGGCCGCTCTGGCGGCCGCTCCGCTGGCCTGGGCAACGGATTCCGGAATATCAATGGGGCTGTGGGCGCAACCGCAGGTGAATATACCGGGTCTTGTGGTGTCCATGGGTTGCGATGGGTCGGTCTTGAAGAATCCAAAGGGACTCAGTTCAACATTCAATATCTTCGCCAGCTCGGGATTCCCGCTTGAAGGCGCGCAGGCTGTCGCCAGAATCACCAGATCAAAGGCTTCGTTCTTGACAATCCCCTCGCGGGTGTCCTCATAGGTGAGTACCGGATTATGGCCCGGCCCCTCGTTGATCTCGGCCACCCGTCCCCTCACGTAGGTAATACTCGACTGATCACCCCCACGCACCTTGTATTCCTCAAAGTTCTTTCCGACCGCGCGAATGTCCATTCCAAAAATGGTCGTAACGGTATCCGGATCATGTTCCTTGGCGATAATCGCTTCTTTGATGGAGTGCATGCAGCAATACCCCGAACAAAAGGGATAAAATCTGAAATCCCGGGATCCCACGCACTGAACAAAGGCCAGTTTCTTGGCCGTCTGAAAGCCTGCCGCCTTCTTCTCCAGCGCTTCCAGGGGCTTTTCAATGGTCAGATGTTTTTCGTATTTCTCGGCCCATTTCTTCCGATCCTTGTCCCCCTGGTACTCTCCGTCCTTGTACTTGGCGTAGGAGTCGGCGGATGATTCGCCGAATTTCTCTTCCAGTTTCCTCAACTGCTTAAGGGACTTACCATGGGCCTTTTTAAGACCGGCGATTTCCGCCTCAACGGCCATATCAGACGGACGATCCAGATGGCCGCCCGTGGGGCCGCTGGCACTCAAAAGCCTTTCGAACTCAATGGCAGTGACCACGTTGGGGATTTCCCGGTACTGGTATTCCGGAATGCGGGAAGGATCAAAGACATCATAACCGGAGGCGACGATAATGGCCCCCACGTTGAGCTCAATATCCCTGTCCTTCTGATCAAAATCGACGGCATCCGCCTGACAGACTTTGGCGCAGATACCGCATTTCTTCCCGTTGAGCTGTCGGCAGTGGTCCGGATCGATGGTGTGGGTGGACGGAATCCCCTGTGCGAACCAGCTGTAAATGGCCCGCCGGGTTCCCAGCTCTTCTTCAAAGGCATCCGGTATGGCGGTGGGGCACTTCTCCTTGCACGCGCCGCAACCGGTGCATTTGTCTTCATCCACAAACCGGGCTTTCCGCTTCACGGTTACCTTGAAATCACCTGCTTTCCCATTAACGTCCAGGACTTCACTGTATGCCAGTAGTTCAATGTTGGGATGTCGACCGACATCCAGCATCTTCGGCGAAAGAATTCAGATGGCGCAGTCGTTGGTGGGAAAGGTCTTGTCCAGCTGGGCCATTTTTCCGCCGATGCTGGGCAAGCGCTCCACAAGGTGGACCTTGAATCCCATTTCGGCCAGATCCAGTGAAGACTGTATCCCGGCAATGCCGCCGCCTATTACGAGTATATCCTTGCTCACGATAATTCTCCTAATTTATTGGCTCATAGCTGATAGTTCATGGCTGATAGTTTCTAACCATCAGCTATGCGCCATGAGCCATGAGCTATTCACGCCGCCTCTTTCATTGATGCGGGTCCCAGAGAACGGATCTCTTCCGTAAACTCTGTGGCCACCTCCGCAAAACGGGTCCCCTCTGCCGAGGAAATCCATTCGAGCCGGACCCTTTCCGTCTCTATGCCCAGCAATCTGATGAGTTCCCGCGTCAGGTTAAACATCTTTTCAGCTTTCACATTACCGTCCAGGTAATGGCAGTCACCCATGTGTCACCCGGCCACCAGGACGCCATCAGCACCCCTTTGAAAGGCCTTGAGAATGAAATTCGGGTTGACCCTGCCCGAACACATGACCCGAATGATCCTCATGTTGGGCGGATATTGAAAACGGCTTACCCCTGCCAGATCGGCGGCAGAATAGGCGCACCAGTTACAAGCAAATGTTACGATCTTGGGATCAAATACGTCGCTCATCACATACACTCCATTTGGGCCGTCACATCTGGACTGCCCGTTTCCAAATACCGGTCATCAGTCAAGAGCCGCATCCACCATGGTTAAAACTTCCTCATCATCATAATGGAAGATGGCCGCCGCTCCCGTGGGACACGCGACTGCGCAGGCACCGCACCCCTTGCAGAGGGCCGCCTGCACCCGGGAGACCTGTCCGCCTGTTTCAAGATCCACCAGGCCGATGGCGCCATAAGGACAGGCATCTTCACACATCCCGCAGGCGATGCAGTAATGTTCATTCACATGGGAAACCACGCCCTCCACGGAAAGGGTTTCTTTGGATAAGACCACCGAAGCACGGGATGCTGCCGCCTTTGCCTGGGCAATGCTTTCTTCAACGGGCTTTGGATAATGGGCCAGACCTGCCAGAAAAATCCCTTCCGAGGCAAACTCAACGGGTCTCAGCTTGGCATGGGCCTCCATGAAAAAACCGTCTTCGTTGACGGAGAGCTTGTACATCTGGGCCAGTTTCTCGTTGTCCCGCGGTATAATGGCCCCTGCCAGCACCAGCAGATCCGGATTCATCTGAATCTCCCGTTCCAGAACATGGTCCCGAATAATGACCTTCAGTTCCCGGCCATCCTTTTGTACCTTCGGCTTTTGCTCGAGATTGTACCGGATAAAGATCACGCCTTTTTCTCTGGCTTGACGGTAAAGGCTTTCCCGCTGCCCATAGGTGCGAATATCCCGATAAAGCACATAGACATTCATTTCGGGATTGATCTCTTTCAATTCAAGGGCCGATTTCATGGAGTGGGTACAGCAAACCTTCGAACAATAGGGCCTTTCCGGCTCCCTCGATCCCACGCACTGAATGAACACGGCATTATTCGCATTCTTCACACGTTCATCTTCGGACATCAGGGCGGCGGCAAACTCAAGATGCGACATCACCCGATCATCCTCACCGTACAAATATTCGGCCGGTTTGAACTCCTCTGAGCCCACCGCCACCACAACGGCCCCATGTTCAAGGGTGGTATCGGAACCGTCATGGGAGATGGTGGTCTCAAAATTGCCCACAAACCCGGCAGCGTCTTTGATGAGGGCGTTCTTGTACACATCAATGAGTGAGTGGTCTTCCACCTGAGACACCATCTCTTTTACGGCATCGGAAATCCTGTCCCCCCGCCAGGTCTCGTTGAGCATGAGGGCATTGCCGCCCAGTACATCGGTCTGCTCCACCAGATAGGTATGATACCCCTGATCGGCCAGGCCCAAGGCCGCCGTCATACCGGATATGCCGCCACCGATGACCAGGGCCTTGCTGTCAACATCAATGGTGGGTTGCGGCAGGGGCTGGATCAACTGGGCCCGGGCCACCGCCATTCTCACCAGGTCTTTGGACTTCTGGGTGGCCTCCGCTTGTTCTTTGCTGTGGACCCAGGAACACTGGTTTCGAATATTGGCCATCTCGAAAAGGTATTTGTTGAGTCCCGCATCCCGCATGGTCTCCTGAAAGAGCGGCTCATGGGTTCTGGGGGTGCAGGCCGCAACCACGACGCGGTTGAGCCCCTCGGCCTCAACCACTTCCCGCATGGCGTCCTGTGTATCCTGGGAACAGGTAAAAAGGTTTTCCGTTACAAAGGCCACGCTCGGCAATGTCTTGGCATATTCCGCCACCTCTGGGACATTCACGATTCCGCCGATATTGATGCCGCAGTTGCAGACGAACACCCCTATCTTGGGTTCTTCACCTAAGACATCGCGTTCTTTGGGGTAGCTTCTTTCCTTTACCTGCGTACCCCGGGCCGCCTGGAGCTTTCCTTTGGCGTCGCAGGCCGCGGCGCTGGCTTCCATCACGGAAATGGGAATATCCTTGGGTTCCTGAAAAGCGCCGCACACGTAAATGCCCCGGCGTGAGGTTTCCACCGGGTTAAAGGACCCGGTCTCCACAAAGTTATCCGAATCAAGCGCTATTTCCAGCTTATCCGCCAGTTGAACCAGGTTCTCCTGGGTTTCAAGACCCACCGAGAGAACCACCAGATCAAACTGTTCCGAATGGATATTACCGCTTTCATCGGCATATTCCAGGATGGGGTTATGGGTTTCACCCTCTTCGGCGATGGAATGAATGCGCGACCGAATGAACCGGACCCCCTGTTCGCTTTTGGCCCGGTCGTAGTACCGCTCGAAATCTTTGCCATAGGTCCGCATGTCCATGTAAAAGATGGCGGTATCCAGATCGCCTCCCGAATGCTCCTTGGCGATCACCGCCTCCTTTACCGCGTACATGCAGCAGACCGACGAACAGTAGGTGTGATCGCACC
This sequence comes from Thermodesulfobacteriota bacterium, assembly GCA_028278625.1. The sequence continues at coordinate 6,510 of JANQDY010000089.1, read as the reverse complement.
GATTGATATCTCTTGACCCCACGCACTGAAGCCACGCAATTTTCTTGGGTTCCGCGCCGTCCGAAGGACGTTGCAGATGCCCCATAAAGGGGCCCGTGGCACTCAGTATCCGCTCAAATTCCATGCTGGTGATGACGTTAGGGTAGTTGGCGTAGTGGTAGATGTCGTACTTTGACGGATCATAGGGCTGGAAACCAGGCGCCAGAATCACCGCCCCCACCTTCAGGGATACAGGGCTTACCTGCTCCTCGTGGGTCTCGAAGGTCACGGCCTGGGCCTTACAGGCTTTTACGCACTCGTAACATTCGCAGCATCCGCCGCAATTGATACACCTTTCCGCTTCTGCCTGAGCCTTATCCTCATCCACCATCAGGCTTACTTCGCCAAAACCCTGCAACCGTTCTTCCACCGGCAGTGTGGAAACCCGCAATCGGTTCAACGTCGGCGTTTCATCAGGGATCTCCACCCAGTTTTCGCCCATGGGCGGCTCTTCCTGCCACTCGGTTGGCAGCTCTTCACCCTGCAAGTACTTGATCATGTATTTGGCGGCGCGTTTTCCGGCATCCACAGCTTCGATCACCGTGGCAGGCCCCGTAATGACATCACCGCCCGCAAAAACCCCCGGAATACTGGTTTGGAGCGTCTCGCTGTTCACCTTCAGGAGATTCCACCGGGAAACCTCGGCGTTAAAACGTTCATCCAGGAAGGTGAGATCCGGTTCCTGGCCGATGGCCGGAATGATGTGGGCCGCTTCGATGAAAAACTCCGAATCTGCAATGGGGATCGGTTTTCGCCTGCCCGTGGTATCAGGGGCTGTGAGACGGGTCCTGATACACTCAATCCCGTCCACATGACCATCTATTTCGGAAATCCTGACGGGGGCCACCTGGAAATGGATCTTGATCCCTTCTTCTTCCGCTTCCGCTATCTCATCCGGTTCCGCCAGCATCTCCGTGCGGGAACGCCGGTAGATGATGTGCACCTCGTCAGCACCCAGCCGCAAGGCGGTCCTGGCTCCGTCCAGTGCCGAGTGCCCGCCGCCGATGATGACCGCTTTCCCGTTAAGGGCCTTGACTTCGCCCAGTTCCACTTCTTTAAGGAAACGGGTCACATCCCGAACACCGGCTGCGTCCTCTCCCCCCAGACCCAGTTTCAAACCTTTCCAGGCGCCGGGTCCCAGAAAAATTGCTTTGGCGCCATGGGCCTGCAGCTCTTCAAGGGTAATGTCCTTTCCGATTGCCGTATTGGTATGGATTTCAATGCCGTAGCGTTTCAGATTCTCAATCTCATTTTTAAGGACCGCTCTCGGAAGACGATGGGCGGGAATGCCGTAGCGCATCATGCCACCTGCCTCGGGCATGGCCTCGTAAACACTCACCCGGTAACCTTCCAGTGCCAGGAAGTAGGCCGCCGTGAGCCCTGCCGGACCGGAACCGACCACCGCCACCCGCTCCTCTTTCATCTCCCGTTCCGGCACCGGAATCTCCTCAAGATTTGTGCGGTCCGCCGCCACGCGCTTCAATTCCCGTATGGATATTGCTTCATCCACCTCCAGGCGCCTGCAACTCTTCTCACAGGCGTGGGGACAGACACGGCCCAGAACGCCGGGTAAGGGAAGATCCCGCATGATGATTTCAACGGCCTCCCGGTATTTGCCCTCCTTCACCATCTGAACGTAACCCTGAACATTCAAATTGGCCGGACAGGCCACACGGCAGGGGGCCAGATCCAGTTTTTCAATGGCAAAACCGCCGGGGATCGCCTGTGCATAGGGCTTATAGGTGGCCTTTCGGTCCACCAGTTCCATATCGTATTCACTGGGCCGCAGCACCGGACATACTTCCGAGCAGTCCCCGCAGGCGGTACAGGCATCTGGGTCAATATATCGGGGACGTTTGGTGAGTGTTACCGAAAAATTCCCCTCTTCTCCGTCAATTTCATCAACGTCCGAACAGGTATGAAGTTCGATGTTGTTGTGCCGGCCGACCTCGACCAGTTTCGGAGAGATAATTCACATGGCGCAGTCATTGGTGGGAAAAGTTTTATCCAACTGGGCCATGACACCACCGATGGCCGGTGATTTTTCAACCAGATGGACATAAAAACCGGCATCCGCCAGATCCAGGGCTGACTGCATTCCGGCGATCCCACCGCCCACGACCATAACAGCACCCTGCACTTTTTGATTCTTACCAGATTCCATATGTATCAACTCCTAAAAATGCCAAAAAACCCCAGTTTGAAACCCATCATTCGGTGCTTAAGTGCTCCGCAATATAGGCATAGATGTCCGTTATCTTGAGATCCATCCCTGCGTTTTTCTGCGCACAGGTAAAATGGATCTGGCACTTTGGACAGGCGGTCACCATGGTCCCGCTTCCCGTGTCAAGGGCCTCCTCGAGACGTTCCATCCGAATGGCTCTTGAACAGTTGGCGCACTCCATCCATGCGCTTGTGCCACAGCAAAGGGCATTGGCCCTGTTGCGCCCCATTTCCATCAGTTTCACATCCGGAATGCTTTTCAGCAGATCTCTGGGAGCCTCATAAATTCCGGAATCCCTTCCCAGACGACAGGGATCGTGAAATGTGAGGGCACCATTTGAGGATGGTTTGAAAGAGAGCCCTGCCGCCGGCAGTTCACGGGCCAGAAATTCAGTCATATGGAGCACTTCAAAAGGAAGACTGCCGAAGTGTTTCGAATAGTGGTTCTTAAAGGTGGCGTATCCCTCGGGGCAGCTGAACAAAACGGTCTCGGCGCCTGAATCCCCGATGACTTCCAGGTTCTTCCGGGCCAGCTTTTTGAAGGTCTCAACACTACCGCTCATCAACGCATCATGGCCGCAGCAACGCTCTTCATTGCTGATAACGGGTGTGATCCCCATTTTGTTCAACAGCTTGAGGACGCTCCTGGCACTTTCCAAGGGAGAGAGTTCCAGGTACTGGAACACCACCTCGAAATAGGGCAGACATCCCACAAAATAGAAAACATCCCCTTTTTCGGCAAAATCACCAACTCCTTCGGCCCAGGCGGTGCGATTCTGGGTCCGATCGTTCAATTGGAGTTCCGCAACGCACTGCATAATCCCGTGGTGACTCTCCTGGGGAAGGAACCCCTCTTCCCTGGCCTTCTCCCTCAGGAAACCGACGAATTCGGGAAAGTCGATTTCAACGGGACAACGGGTACTGCAGCGGGCGCAACGCAGACATGCCCACAGGCCGGGATCAAGATACGGTTCTCCTTCCGGATCCCGTAACGCCTTTTTGATCATCTGCCTCGGCGAAAAGGTCGGGAGCACTTTGTTTACGGGACAGCTCCCGGTGCAAACGCCGCATTCCATACAATAGTCTATCTGTTTTTCAGTCAGTTGCATCGTTTGTTCCACTTTTATGTGATGGTGGGTAAATGACAGGACCAGTATTCAAAAAAAAGCTTCCCGCATTGAATCAGGCCCGGCTATTTCAGAGTCTTAGCGGCCTATTTATCATATTGGCGAACAGGTTTGTCAAGGAAAATCCCCTCTTCTCAAACAGACTGAACCATCTGTCTTTTTGGGCACATGCAACGACCCGTGTCCATTATTTTGAAAAACCTTGAAGATAATGGCATCAAGGCACATCCTTGGGAAAAAATTCCACTCCCAAATAGATTTTCCTTGACAAAGTGACCCTCTGCCAATAGAAGTTTTTGGTTTAATAGGGTTTTCAACTTTGGTTTTTCTTGATAGCACCCATTTTCAGTGTTTACCAAGCCTCAAACTAATGGACATCGACTATGACAAAAAAGACAAAAAAAGGAAAGATAACGATCAACAGGGAACGATGCAAAGGATGCCACATATGCATCGAAACCTGTCCGAACGAGATGATCGAAGTGGACGAAAAACCCAATAAAAAGGGATACTCGCCTGCTCGGCTCAGAGAAAACGTATCAGAAGGCGAAAAGGGATGCATCGCGTGCAAACAATGCGCCACCGTTTGTCCCGAAGTAGCGATTGAGGTGTATCGTGCCAAGTGAAAAAATGTTGATGAACGGTTCTCAAGTTGTAGGAGAAGCGGCTGTCCGTGCGGGCTGCCGTTATTACTTTGGTTATCCCATTACGCCCCAGAATGAATTGCCGGAATACCTTTCCGCGAGAATGCAGGAAGTGGGCGGCACATTTATTCAGGCTGAGAGCGAAGTGGCATCCATTAACATGGTGCTTGGTGCTTCCGTGGCGGGCGGACGTGTCATGACCTCTTCATCATCCCCTGGCGTTTCCTTGAAACAGGAGGGCATCAGCTATATGGCCGGAACGGAGTTGCCCGGCGTCATCATCAATATGATGCGGGGAGGTCCGGGCTTGGGCAACATTGCCCCTTCAGCCGCCGACTATTTTCAGGCAACCCGCGGCGGGGCCCACGGTGATTACCGCACACCTGTCCTGGCACCGGCGGGGTGTCAGGAGCTGGCTGATTTGACGTCCGTTGCCTTTGACATTGCAGACACATACAGGACCCCCGTGATGATGCTGGGGGACGGTCTCATGGGACAGGTCATGGAACCGGTGGTCTTTCAGGATTTCATCAAACTTGAGGATCTCCCCAAAAAAGACTGGATTCTGGACGGATGCAAGGGGCGTGAACCGAGGGCGCTTTTTTCCATGCTTCTGGCGGATGGAAGACTCACGGAGCACAATTTTCACCTGCAGGAAAAATTCGATCAGATCACCGCCAATGAGATCCGATGGGAAAACAACGTCCAGGACGATGATGAATTGATCGTGGTGGCCTACGGAACAGCCGCCAGAATTGCTGAGAGCGCCATCGAAGAAGTGAAGGCCGATAATCTGAATGCGGGTCTCTTCAGACCCATTACCCTGTGGCCCTATCCGAAAACACCTTTGCGGGAGTTGGCTTCAAAGGGCTCCAAAATAGCCGTTTTTGAACTGTGCCTGGGCCAGATGGTGGAAGATGTAATGCTGTCGGTGGGTGAACGGGCTGAGATTTACTTCTACGGGCTGCCCGGCGGCAAGATCCCAACGCCGGCAGAGGTGGCCGATTTCCTGCGATCCGTAGCCCGAGGTGACGGAAAAATAGGCCGGAGGATAGACGTATGAGCGCACAAGTTGCATATGAGAAGATATTTGGTTTTCCCGAGTCTTTAAAAGACAACCCGACACATTACTGTCCCGGTTGCGGGCACTCCATCGCCCATCGCCTGGTGGCGGAATGCCTTGATGAAATGGACCTTCGTGAAAAGACCATCGGGGTACCCCCCGTGGGGTGTGCCGTTTTGGCTTACAATTATTTCAACTTCGACATGATAGAAGCCCCACACGGCCGCGCACTGGCTGTGGCCACGGGTGTCAAGCGGGTGCAGCCGGACAAACTGGTGCTCACCTATCAGGGTGACGGCGACCTGGCGGCCATCGGCACGGCCGAAACCATTCATGCGGGAAACAGGGGCGAACGGATTTCCACCATCTTCATCAACAATGCCATATACGGCATGACCGGCGGCCAGATGGCGCCCACCACCACCCTGGGGCAGAATGCCTCTACAACCCCCGGCGGCAGGGATCAGCGGCTCCACGGCAATCCCATCGACATTTCAAGTATGCTGGCCGTCAGTGACGGCGTCGTCTACATTGAGCGTTGCGCGTTGACAACGCTCAAACAGATCAGGCGGGCGAAAAAGGCCATCAAGAAATCGTTTCAGTGCCAAATGGACGACATGGGGTTTTCCCTGGTGGAACTCTTGTCGCCATGCCCCACCAACTGGAAAATGTCATCCAAGGATTCCTGGAAATGGGTCAATGAAGAAATGATAAAAACATATCCTTTGGGTGTGATCAAAGATAAAACCGGCTACGAGGATAAAAAATGATTACCCGGACGACTTTTGCAGGTTTCGGAGGCCAAGGTGTTCTGCTCATGGGATACGTTCTCTGCCATGGCGCAATGCACAAAGGGCTGAACCTTACCTTTTTTCCATCTTATGGCGCTGAGATGCGCGGCGGTACCGCCAATTGCACCGTAACCGTTTCAGACAAGAAGATTGCCTCCCCCGTGGCGTCCAACCCTGATGTGCTGGTCGCCATGAATGGCCCATCTCTGGACAAATTCGAGCCCACCATCGTAAAGGACGGTCTCATTTTTCTGAACGCATCCCTGATTCACGATCCCCCCTCTCGAGAGGACGTGGAGGTTTTGCCTGTCCCGGCGGTGGAACTGGCCAAGGAAGTGGGGAACGCCCGCGGCGGAAACATGGTCATGATCGGATGCGTCTGTTCCAAAACAGGTCTGCTGAACCTTGATGAGACGGTCAAGGGAATGGAGGCCGCCTTAAAAGGGAAGGAAAAGTTTTTCCAAGCCAATCAGAAAGCCATTGAGCGGGGATTTGCTTTCGCTGAAAACGGTCAATAGCAGGTTTCGTTAGTGCCTTATTTCCTAAAACCCTGTAACAAAAAACAAGAAAATTATGCTGCGATTTTAATAAGTTGTTCAGTTGAGGCGGCCAAAAAGGCGTTC
>JANQDY010000015.1 GCA_028278625.1 Thermodesulfobacteriota bacterium | reverse complement strand
AAACAGAGGCATTCGAGAGGGGACTCCGATGCCAAGGGATAACTCAGTGCGGTAGACTGCTGTCTACTCGAAGCCTGGCGGTTCATTATCGCCGGGCTCCAACTCAACCTAAGAAGGTAAAAAACCATGACAATTCTTCGGGATAAAACCTCGACAATCTACAAGAAGGTATGCCGAAGATCGTGAAAGTGCAAATCATTGATTTGGGCAACCTTACAGGCAGCCCGCCACGACTTGTCGAACCGCTTGATGGGCCTGGCGTCCAGTCTGCAGAATACCAGGTCGGATAAAACAGGATCAATCCGTTTTCTGCCCCGCATCCATTTCTGGTGATCCCGCCATTTGATCAAGGCCAGCTTAGTTCGCGGCATAAGGTATTCCGTGCGTTCTCTTTTGTTTTTCGTTCGAAAAAACCGTATGATACCTATTTATTGTATTCGAAATTGATATCATTCCAGGAAAGCGAAAGAATTTCCTGTTTTGATGCGCCATGCTCCGCACCCAAAAGGATTATGGCCGGCATGGAAAATTTCGCACGAATTTTTTGACTGGCTTCCAACAGCTTGTCGAGTTCCAGGGGAAGAATGAATCTGTTCATCTCGTGTTGCTTCTCGCTTAAATACCTGATTGACTCCGCTTCATTTTGGGTTACAGCCCTCATTTCAAGTCCATGCTTAAAAACTTGCTTGATAATAAAGAGATCCCGGTTGGAACTGACATTCGAAGGATTTGAAGAGGCACTCTTTTGGTAATTGAGGATTTCCGTTTCCGATATCTCACAGAGCAATCTTCCGTTAAAAAACTTGGCCAAGGCCCTCGACCGAATTACATAATCATCATAGGTTTTCGAACTCAAATTTCCCAGCTCATTCGAAGATCGCCATTTCTCATGCAAACATTCGGAGACTTCTTTAAATGTCAACAGGTTAATTCTCCCTCCTTTTTTGAGACTATGTGTCGAGGTACGGAATTTCATTCAATTCCTTAGATACCACAACGATCAATTGCATCTGCCAAGTACTTTGGTTATTATCATGCCGATATAGATGCTCACGAAGGGAACGAAATGACATCCCTAAGAATCGATAGCTGCTCCTTTGGCACCCTTACGATCAACGGAAAGTCACACATCGACGATCTCATTATCCATCCGGACGGCAAGATTTTGAAGCCGTGGCGGCGGAAACGGGGTCACCAGCTCTCGATGTATGACCTGCAGGAACTTATTGAATCATCCCCCGAGGTCATCATAGCTGGAACAGGTGTGAATGGGCGTGTGATACCGCGGGGAAATCTCAAGGAGGATCTATCAAGATTGGCTATTGAATTCATCGCGGAACCGAACGAAAAGGCGATCAAGACTTTCAATGGGCTGGTACAGAAAAAGAGAGTTGGCGCTGGTTTTCATTTGACCTGTTAATTGAAGGGAGTTGGAGATGAAGATCGAGATAAAGAAACTCAAAAAGGAAGACATGGAAAAGAAAGGCGTTTTTTCCTGGCCGACCTGGGAAAAGGAGGTTTCCCGGTTCGATTGGCATTATGATCATACCGAGGAGTGCTATTTGCTGGAAGGGAAGGTAGTGGTTGAAACCGATGACAGTGGAAAGGTGGTATTTGGCAAGGGGGATTTTGTTACGTTCCCCAAGGGATTGTCCTGCATCTGGGACATTAAGGAGCCGGTCAAGAAGCATTACAATTTCAAATGAGGTTAGCTCCGCCGCAATTTCATGGTCAATTTCAGACCGTCGTAATGCAATGCCTTTTCCCATATTGCTTTCGGTAGATGAGGATCTTCTGAACTTAATCAGCTTGAAAATTGCCAAAACGAAAATGATCTGAAATCCAGGATTTACAAGGCCGAGATTTCTGTCAGCAAGGGCATAGAAGAATTCCGGGCATTGAACCCAAGAGAGCATATAGAACAAGATGTAGGTCAGGTAAAATGCCTTTCCGGCTTTGAGATCAAAACCCCTGCACAACCCGTATGGTATTGTTGCGGAAACGAAAATGAGCAAAAGGCTTCCGACTATGCCCCACCCCTCAAAAATCGATACCAGCAACCTTCTGAAGCGGACAACACCGATGGTCAGCATGAGGCCGACCGCTATAATCAACGGTTTCACATAAGGCTTTTCAAAATGTCGTCTGAGGGTGATTCCTGAAATAGATAAGAAAAAAACCAGAATGATTATGAAATATATCCATTCCGAATATTGAGATAGGATCTGACTCGGTTGGATTTTGTCCAGTGGTAAAAACAGACTTGAGGGCATGTTGAGGTCATAAATAACATTTTGTATTTAAATGTTTTTTGGTGTCTCAAGAAGATCTATCCAACATCTTTTGCGAGCGTTGACGCGAAATGTTTGATATCTTAGGATATGGGGTGAATAAGAAATAAGGTTTGCATATTAAGGAGCGCTCAGATGAGTCAGCTGGAACTACAAAATATTGAAAAACAGGCGGCAGCCCTTTCGCTTGATGATCTCATCAAGCTGATTGAAGTTTTGGCGAAACAGCTGAAAATCAAAAGCCAAAAAACAAAATCGGGCCATGATTGGTCAGCCCTATATGGGAGGGGAAAGGGTCTTTGGGATGGTGAAGACGCCCAGGATTATGTGAACAAACTGCGCGAGGACCGGTGATGCGTCTGACCCAACAGCTCGAAGGCGTATCGTCCATCTTTTTTGATACCGCACCAATAATCTATTATAATGAAGCTCATGCCGATTATGGCCCCTTGGTTTCTGAGGTGGTGCGGAATTTTGTATCGGGTCAATTGCGGGCTTTTTCTTCGGTTATTACGCTTGTAGAAGTTCTGCCAAAACCGGTTGCCGCAGGCAATGAAGCACTCGCGAAGGACTTCTCCAAATTCCTGACGGCCGGCAGAAACATCACCATGCTTGAAATTACGTCGGATATTGCCGAAAAAGCAGGGAGACTGCGGGGCACGTATCCCTTTCTCAAAACCATGGATGCGATCCAGATCGCGGCATGTCTGGAAGTAAATGCGGAAGCCTTTTTCACCAATGATGTTCAATTGAAAAAAGTGAAAGAAATCTCGTCTTTGGTATTAAAAGATTTTCTTTGATTGGATTTCTCTAACCCAAACAAACGACTTGATAGGAAGATCTGACTTCTCTGATTTTTTTGGTGCAAACTTCCAATTTTGTGTCGCTGACCATTGGAAGATCAAAGCGGCTTCACAGCGATCATTTTGAACGTATGGTTCTCGTCCAAATTCCATTTAAGCCCGTGCTGATGCTCATTTCGCCGTTCATGACTTGCGATCCATTTGCGACCCATTTGAACTGCGCGCATGCAAAGTTATTGAAATCGTGAAACTTATGCACAGCATCCAGCGCAGGGAATCAAATCGAGGCGGATGAATAAATGACGTATTTTCAATTAGTTAGATGTGAATTTTCGCTGTAGTGCTACTAAATGGGGTTCAGGGGGTCCGGAGTTCAAATCTCGGCGTCCCGACCATTTTTGCAATAGGATTGAGGGGTAAGCATCCTGCTTGCCCCTCTTTTTTTAGGCGCGAAAAAGACCCGGGGCTCGCTACCGTGCCGGTTATGAACAGGCGTTTGAATAGGTCCCCGGAATACCTGCCCGTTCAAGTTCGGCGGCTATTATTGTTGAAAGTGGACCTTGATTCTGTTCGTTTTAAGTTCTCCGTCCCGAATGACCAGGGATCCTTTTATGGTGGTGTTCGACGTTTGGGCCGTAAAGGCTGCATCCCAACCGCCTTTAAGGGTCAACGTCTTGAATTCATCCATGGTGATCTTTTCTTCGTAGTTGCCGGCAACCACATTTATGACTGCCTTATGGCTTGAGGCGTTGATAGCTTGTTGGATACCCGCGTAACAGGGCGTTTTTCCGCCGCAGGTTTCGTCGTCTTTATCAACAAAGGCATAGGTGACCGGTTGGTATTCATAGGCACCCATGTCCACGATGCCATCAACAATTCTAGGGTATCCGTCCCTATCCCCGGGCGGCAAATACGGGGCATCGTTGTCTCCGGTATTTATACAGGGGGATAAGGCTGTTAGGCGGTAATTGCCATCACCTTCAAACAATGGATCGGCATTGTCCAGATTGCTTGGATCGATGGGAAAGGGCTCCGTTATATGAATCCCTTTGGCACTCTGGTCGAAGTCGTTGTTGAACATATCCACCGGAATGGCCGTGGCCCCATCGCTACCGGTGTTGTCGATGTAAATGTCCGAGCCATCAATGGTTGTGCTGTTCCAGATGATATTGTTGTACAACTCCCCCCTGTAACCTTCCCTATCCGGGAATGATAACGTCATTCCACCCCCTTGCACTTGGGAGAAATTGGCACTGAAGGTGTTGTTTATCATGGTCAGATACGCATCTTTATCATCCTTGCTGCCTGCGGCAACACCGCCACCGTAAGCCGCTTTGTTCTCGGCGAAGACGTTGTTGACGAAGGTCCCTCCCTTCGCCGCACAAATGCCGCCGCCGAACCCATACCACTCGTTGGCGGTATTTCCGGTGAATGTATTATCAACAATGGTCCCGAAACCGGAAACATAGACGCCCCCGCCGGAACCCATGGTACCGTTTCCCACAAAGGTGTTTCCGGTGAGTACGCCGTCGCCATCAATAAGGACAGCGCCCCCGTTGCCGGATTTGAGATATGAGCCATTTTCCATGAACGTATTGTTGGTCAGAATGGATGTGGTGTTGGTATAAAGGCCGCCGGCAGCGGCGCCGGCATTGCCCGTGAATATATTGTTCGAAAGATCGACACTCCCATTGGTATATGCGAATAATCCACCGGCCAGCCCCATCTGCTGCTGGGGGAAACCGTGTTGAAACGTCAGCCCTTCAATACTCAAGTCGCTTATGGCGTTGCTGTTAAAAAACAGAACACGATCCGTACTGCCACCGTCCAAAATGGTATTACCCGGATCAACCTTACGCAACATGCAGTCTGACGCATAACCCCCTTCAAGGGTCAACGAATTGGATTCATCGGAATCATAGGCGAAATTTCCCTCATAGAGCCCTTTGGCGATGCGGATGAGGTCATCCTCTCCGTTATGGGCCGCCTGGGAGAGGGCATTCTCCAATTGGGTTTCATTCGACACGCAAAATACGGCGCCATTGGACGGGGCCGGGAACAGAAGCAGTGTCCATGAGAAAACCACAAGAACGAATGTTCTATTAAGAAATTTTCTGCACCTCATTATAGACCTCCATGTTTATCCGCTAGTCGGGAATCAACGGACTGTAAAATGGCGTTCTTGCTCATCGTCACGGAAACGGGAAGCAGAAATCGGCAAAGATGAAGCAGCTATTCTTCGTTTCCCTCTGTTTGTGTTCCTTTTTCAATGGCTGCCAGTCTTTTGGACAATTCCGAAATTGCCGTTTGTTGTTCCAAAACGATTTTCTGCTGCTCCTGGACAACCTTCGTCAAAACGGCAACAACATCCATGGGGCTCATCCCCTTTTTATCCTTGGAAGCCATGAGCGCGGGCACGTCTTCAGCGATGAAACCAACATGCCTTTCCTCTTTGTCGGTGATGTATGTGAATTCAACGGGCCTAAGCTGAATGAAGGCGTTCATGGCGTTCTTTGCGGTGAGTTCTTCGATATCCGTCTTGTATTCTCGGCTGGACGCATTGGTCCAAACGCCGCCCTGGGAGACATAGGCCCCGCTCCCCATCTCCAGAGGATGGGAAGGATTCGTGATCCCGATCCCCACAAAACCGTCGCCGCTCGGGTTCAAGATGAGGTCCTTGTAATCCACGCCTTCCTGAAGTGCGAATATTTCAGCGTAATCGTGCGTCGATCCGACATTCCATCCAAAATATATGTTATTGGGATTGCTGGCCGCCTTATCCGTTATGACGATACCCCGGTTAAATGCGTCCTGGCCGAGCACGAAGGAGGCACCGCCCCAGGCCGTGGCGCCGTTGGCAAAAAGAAAACCCTCTGCTGCAACATTTCCCAACTCATTGACGGAAAATACCTCCTCGGAATACTGGTTCATCACTGCAAAACCCTCATCGGCCGCGCCTGCTTGTGCTGATAGGAAGCACACCAAGAAAAGGATCATTGATAGGATAATGCAAAATGTCTTGTTCATGATCACACCTCCTGAAGATGAAAAGATTTGATCTCCCACGCCAAGAAATTCCTTGCGGAAAAACATCAGTTCCCACGAGCTATCCTTTTTTTGGCATTCTCCTTCGGATTCGTCGAACTCCCAACGGGAAGGCATCGCCCGTTGGGAGCGGGACAGATACAATTGGAGTGGACCTTCCATGGGGTACCTTCTGAATAGAGGTTGAAGGCCAGGTGAGAGCATTTTGATTCATGTAATGAGAAGACCAGCATTAAGTCAAGAAAAATCAGCCCTTGAAACAGAGTCCCCGCCTTCCCTGGGCCCGCTGGCCATGGTCGTTTCCGGTTAGCATGGTTTTGTATCCTGTTTTAAAGCAGCATTTCCCTCGGTGACAAAGAGAACCTGAAGGCGTGTCAGGGACGTTCTTGAGTAGATATAAAAGAGGGCACTGGCTAAGAGTTACAGGGTACGTCACGGCCTGATCAATAAAGGGAAATATTGGAAAATTTCAAGTTTGCCCACCGTCGCGCAAAGGATCATTATCTTTGACTTTCAAATTGCAGAATTCGATTGCGCAAGTCATTTCTGAGCCCTTGTCTGCTCGGGACGTGCCTACCAAATATTAAGGCTATCAATCTGTTGATATTATTGCAGATAGTGGTATTCGCGATTCTTGAAAAGCGTTAAGAAAGCGGTCAGGCGGAATCCAATTATGTTGACATGGCACCCGTCGGTTCGTTATACTAATCGTGCGTTTTGTAAATATTGGCATGTCATCACTTCACCTCAATCAGATTCTATAATGCACCTTCGCCATGTAAAGAGACATCTTTAGCTCAACACGGATATATGGGTTGTTTCCAGGTGGTGTTTGGTCGAACCTGCGGTTACCGCATAAATGCAAAGGAGGTATATTATGTCAGTTATCACCATTGCTAGGCAGTTCGGTGCTGGCGGGAAGACACTGGGAAGTCGGGTCGCAGAGAAGCTGGGATATGAAGTTATTGATGAGCAAATCGTGGAAATGGTCGCCAAGGAAGCGGACGTTTCCCCCGACTGGGTGGATTCAATCGCCAAAGAGACCGGCAGTGAAGGCCTTTTGAAGCGGCTGGCTTCGAAGCTGGGGCCCTTTCGCAAAGGCTACGTGGAAGTGGCGATGGAAAAAAAACCGGGCTATATTGACGGCGACCTTTACATTTCTCTCCTGCATCGCGTCATCCCTGTCATTGCCGATCAGGATAATGTGATTATAATCGGCCGCGGCGGTCAGTACATTCTTGGTGACCGTCCGGACACCTTTCATTTTCTCATGATCGCGGATCTGGAAAACCGCATTAAGTTCATAATGGAACACTATAACCTGGACCGCACGCAGGCCCAGCTGGTAGTGGAACAACAGAGCAGACGCCGGCTCAACCTGTATCGCTATTTCGCACGGACCGATTACGATCAGCCGGAACTTTATCACATGGTTTTCAACATGAACCGGATCAATCTGGATGAAGCGGTACATACGGTTTGCCGGTTGGTATCCGATCAGGTTTTTTGAACGGAAAATACCTCCTCGGAATACTGGTTCATCACTGCTGACCCGAAATTCCATTTTTTCTACACTTGCCTTCCAAAAAGCCGTGGTTTTTCAACCAGTTCCCTTTGACCTGAAAAGGAGGTGCCATGAAAATCGGAATTCTAGCGAGAGCAATGTTACTGCCCCTGCTGGCCATGGTCGTTTTTGGATGCGACGGTTCTTCCAGCAATACGGCAAGCATGGAAAACCTGGCGGCCTTGGTATCGGCCAGCCGTTCGTCCACCAGCGGAGATTACACCCTGCAATTTGAACAGTCCGGCCGATGGATGATTTATGTGGGCCCAACCCCTTGGAGCATCGACTATTCCGGGCCCGCGGCCTTTAGCGACGGGGAGGATATTACCTTTGATACATCCGGCGAAAACAGGCGTTTTTTCTTTGACGCCTTTCTGAATTCGGGGAGTGCTGTCTTTTCCGAATACCACATTCCTCTGGCCGGCGTGAACAATACCCGGGAGTTCGGCGGATATGAAGGCGCCGGCAACAAGTTCATCGCTTTCGGTCACCTGTATCGTTCCGGAAAACTGAGCAATACAACCGCTGACGACCTGGCCTATCTGGGCAGCATGGCTTTATCCGACGTGATCGACCTGCGGAGCAAAAGCCAGTTCTCAAGTGTCCCGGACATTCTGCCGGAGGGGGTCCTGATGCACAATTGTCCCCTTGGCTCCGATTTCATCAACGATGAGATAACGAAAGTCATTCTGGGGGAAGCGGATGGTTATCAGGTAATGATAGATTTTTATTCAGCCGATATTGAAGAATCCAATATTCGGTCCTGGATTAAGGCATTCGACATTCTCGAACAGGGAGGGTCTGCCATGTTTCACTGTTCGGCGGGAAAAGACGCCACCGGCATGACGGCGGTGCTTCTGTTATCGGCGCTGGGTGTGGACCGGGAGACGGCGATCGAGGATTATACCAAGTCAGACATCTATCTGGCGGATTGGATCGAGGAGCAAGTTGCCGAAGCGGAAATGATTGTTCCGGGAGGGGGGGAACGGCTCCGTCCAATGCTCGAGGCCAAACCGGAATACATGGAGACCTTCCTTGAAACCGTGGAAAGGCAGTTCGGTTCCATATCCAACTTTTTGCGCCATGTCATCCATGCGGATGTGGAATTGCTGCAGAAACTCTATCTTCGGTGAGTCCAGGCGCATCAGCCCTTCGTTTGAGGGCTCATGGAACGGCCTTCAACCTGGTGCCTTCGAAAGTTGCTCCGAAGGGTACATAATCATCCGGATTATCCGGGTTCAGAGGATTCTGGTCCGCGGGGTATTCCTTTCCTTTGTACTCTCCGGTCAGTGAATTGAAATCATGACTGAATGTCACCTCATAATCGGCGACGGCGTTTCCGATGTGGCTTCCGTCCGCCACGGCGTAATCGAAATTGAGCACCCTGGCGGCGATCTTCCTCCAACCGGTGACGATCCAGACCCCTTGCTGATCACCGTAACCCATGTCAGGATCCAAACCGATGCTGGTTTGATTGGAAGCGGTGCTGAACCAGTTTCCATCAGCCGTGAGCGTGATGATCCGCCAGTTGCTTGAGTCCCCGGTCTCCTTAATCAGAAAAGTGCCGGCAAAGCCGTGCTTCATAATTGGGAATCGGTTCATGTTCTCGGACGATGTATTCCCGTCGGATTCCCCTCCCCATAAAGGCGCTGGAACCGTTAGGACTGAACCCATGAAAAAAACGATGCAGAGCATCAAAATTGGAAAAACAGAGATTTGCGTGCCTTTCATTTTCATATGCTCCTCCTTTTTTATGTCGTGTTTGGTGATGTACGAGTGGCGCTTGAGCCGTCTTCAAGCCCTCGTTCTTCCCTTATCTTCTGATGCAGATGGGAAAAATTCTCTGGAGCAGCTCCTTTGTCTTCCCTTCGTACAATGGATATGGCCTTTGCGGGACATTTTACCGCGCAGATCCCGCAGCCGATGCACCAGTCCGGTTCGATCCGGGTCTTGTTGTCCTCCATATGCACGGCGTCCACCGGGCAGATCGTCTTGCAGGCGCCACACCCTATGCAGGCATCGGCGTCGGTCTCCCTGATGAAATAAACGTCCATCAACGCGTCTCTCGGGATTTTGCGCCGCCTTATAATGCCCACGTTCCAGCAATAATGACCGCAGCAGTTACAGGTGTGTTTGATGTGGCCTTGAGCGTTATCGACCATGTGGACCAACCCTTCGGTCTCGCAGTTTCTAAGGATGTCATAGGCCTCATCCTTGGACAATTGCCGCGCCATCCCACGGTCAATGACGAATTCCGCCATGTCATCATATTTGATGCAGACCTCCAGGCTGTGGTCGCAGTCCGTACGGCCAAGAATCCTGGCTGATACCCGGCAGGGGCAGTGGGCCACGGCGATGGTGGTGGCCGCATCCACGATGGGACCGATTTGCTCATGGGGGAGCACGCCCTGCATGGGGACCTTCACGGTGAGGCTGGCAGGGCTGTACTTGTAGGTCTTGGTAGGGGTGCCGCCGTAGATCTTTTGGGTGGTGGGCACGGTGAAGTATTTGAGGACCAACCGGGCCATCTGTCTGGCCCGGTCATCCGCCTGTCCACCCCAAAAGAATGTCTGGGGGATGCCGTACCCCACCTGAAGAAGACCGTATTGGGTATCTCCTTGGGGCGTATGGGCCGTGTACAGCATATTCCGGCTCGACAGGGTATTCAGGGCCTTTTCCACCCTTTCCCTGGGCAGGTCTGCACGGTCGGCAATGGTTCTAAGGTCCACCACCTCCAAAGGCGCCAGGGTGCTCGGAATGGCCAGGGCCACCTGCGCCTCCTCCGGTTCATAGGTCTCCCTGAGAAGCTGGATCAGGTCGTCACTGAAGGGGTATCCCATGATCAGGGTCCCAAGATGTTTGGCCAGACGCATATAAATATCTTCCACTCTTTTTCCCTCCGGAGAGCGGCCCCGTGAGATTTTGCCCGCTCTCAGGTCAAGATTGGCTCGGGAGCGACGATCTTGCCGAGGTGCACTACCATCCGTAGAATTTGTACCCCAGTTTTCCCCAATCGCCTGCGGTTTTCACCACCTTTTCCCCCTTGAAATAGACCCAAAACACCGGTTTCCTCACGATGGCACCCATATCGCGTTCCCTGTTGATCCCGTAGGTCCATTTCTCTTCGCTCCCTTCCTGGTTTATGGCGTCGGGGTTTCCAAGGGTTTCCATCACCATCGGTTTCGTCATACCCGGATGCACCTTTCTCTCAGCGACCGCTTTCACCGTCGCCTGATCCCAACCGGGATGCCGGCTTTCTATACTTTCCACTCTGCGATCCGCCAAACCGCAGCCTGCCATTACCATTTGCAGCACCAAGAAAACCAGAATGTTTTTTTTGCTTTCATTTGGTTCCGTCATGTCAAAATAACATCTTATGTAGGCGATAAGTTCCGGAAGCCGGATCAGATCCGGCATAACAAAGGAACATTGGGCACTCCAATATTTTAATACTTGTTGGAAAATTTTCCAGCGTCATCACCCTCGAGCAATTTGATCCAGAACGCGGCGATAGAGCCTGTAATTTGCAAGGGGAATGTTGCTGCGCGGTCTGTCATCAAGGCAAGGAAGATAATGACCGCTTTCAAGCAGGGCCGGTACCGTGGTTTCCACGGCCTTTTGCACCGCTGCCGCATCCCGGGCCAGGGCGGTTGTGTCAATTCCACCAACCAGGGCGACTTCGGCGCCAAACTGACGCCGAAGTTTGGCGTATTCCATAGAAGCACTTTGGATGTTACTTATCCAGAGGCCATTGATGCCGGCATCAATCAGAGAAGGGAGAAGAGACGTCAAATCGCCGCCCGTGGTACAGAGGATGCGGAGCGGGACGTCATACTTCCTAAGGAGATCTATGACTTTTCGGTACCCCGGTATGGCAAAGCGCTTGAACATTTCAGGCGATATCACGGGTCCTTTGTTAGATGCGATGGGTTCATAAAAGGAGGCATAATCAACCCGCGTTTTTGAAAGCACCCTCTCAAGGCAGACACAGTAAAAATCAATGGTTCTGTTAACAAGGTCATCCACCTTTCGTGGACTTTCAAGAAGCGCAAGGGAGGCTGAGACCAAAGATTCCCAATCCCCCACACCCAACATCTGCAAAAGGCCGCCGCCGGACGCATCCACATAAAGAACTCTGCCTTCCTGACGGAGACGCTCGCTTCGCTCCACAAAGCCCTTTGCATAGCGGGATTTTTGGTCAGGGTTGTAATGCCGTTTGAAAGCGGACGGATCGCTGAGGAGCCCCGATGCTTTTTGAAAGAACGGGTAGCTGCGGAGCATCAATCCGACGGAATGGTGCGTTTCCAGATTGAAGAACGTCCCAAAAGACGCTCCCTTCGGCAATCCCTCCTGATACCATCGGCTCAGGGTTTCATCGTCGGGCTCAAGGTCGAAGAATGGAAACCTGTCAGCTCCCTCGCCCAGAAGCGTTTTAAGAAACCTCTCTCTTTGGCTGATTCCTTCAATGATCATCCCCGCCTCTCCGTTCTAAATCAGCAGTTTCAACTCATCAACCAAGGATGCCACCTGGTCTGATTTGTTTTTCAATTCATCGAGAATATCGCGTCTCCGTTCCGGATGCTCCTTGTCCGCCGGGGACCCGGTGTCGCCATCTTCAGCCGGCCCCCCTTCATCTTCCGGTTGCGCATATCCATTCTCCAGAAGGGAAATGAACTGATCTGCGATTTCATCGGGGCTGAAAGGGCTGGTGTCATGTTTGAACCACCTGTACAGCCAGTTGCACATGCCGATGATCGCGTAAGCCGCAAGCTTGGGACTCAACCGCCGGAAACTTCCTCGATCCATGCCTTCCTGGATAATCTCCTCCACCACCTTGGTGAATTTCTTTTTTTCCTCTCGGATTTTTTGAAAATCCTCATCGGGCAATTGGTTCTCCTCGCTGAAAAACACTGAGAACATGGCCAGATTATCGATCACCACGGTGTTGAGATGGCGACGAATGAAAAGCCTCATCTTTTCGGTTGGGGACAATTCCAGGCTGGGTATTTCGTAGATATAGGAGAAAAAGCGCTCAAGGGCCTGCAGATAGATCTGGGACAGCAGGTTTTCTTTGGAGGACACGTAATGATACAGGGCCGGCTTGGTGAGGCCCAACTCTTTGGCCACGTCATCTAGGGTGGCGGCGCGATAGCCCTTTTGGTGAAATATCTTGACCGCTGTGTCAATGACCATCTGCCGGCGGAGTTTTTTGTCCTGGTTTTTGAAATCGGTCTGTCGGCCCTCAGCCATATTCGATTTCCTTGCTCATGGGTCCCTCAAAAAGATATTGACCACCCATTTATAGGATGGTATATTACTTTTTGGTAAGTCAATTTGACTGATTGGTAAGTATAATGGTCCACGGCAGAAAAGTCAAACCAAATTTCAGGCTGCCGCGTGGAGTTCCCGTTTGACATAGGGATGGGCGGAGGAGAGGATGAAATGAGCCAACACCTCGTGGAAAAAAAGGGGAAAGAGAATTCCGAAGGTAACTGGGACGATTATCTGAAGGCCTATTACGAGAAGCCCCAGAGCACCCGTACCTGGTCCGGATTTGATGTCAAAGAGATCTATACCCCCAAGGATCGGCCCGCGGATCATTATGATAGAGATGTGGCCGATGCCGGCAATTACCCGTTTACGCGGGGCATCCACGCCAACATGTTCCGCGGGCGGTTCTGGACGCGACGGGAGGTGGTGGGTATCGGCTCTCCCGCCAACACCCATGAACGGGCGGCATACTGTTTTCAAAACGGCGGAACCGGACTCAACACCATTGCCGACGTGACCTGCGAAATGGGCCTGGACCCGGATCACCCCTGGGCCCGAAATGAAGTCGGCCTGACCGGGGTCAACATATCGTCCATAAAAGACATGGAGACCCTCGTGGGTGACATCCCCTTGGACCGGGTCAGCTGGTCGGTCATTACCGCCTCCACGGCCGCGGCGGCGACCATGGCCCAGTACGTGGCCGTGGCCCAAAAAAAGGGGTATGATATCTCAAAACTGCGCGGTTCCATTCAGAATGACCCCGTCCATTTCCGTTACTGCGGTTTCCGACCGGCCTGCCCATTGGACCTTTCCATCAAACTGGGGAGCGACGTGATGGAGTTCTGCACCCTCAAGATGCCCAACTGGTATTACACCACCGTCAATATGTATGACTTAAGAGAGCAGGGCATCACCGCACCCCAGGAAGTCGCCTTCGGGTTCGGCATCGCCATGTGCTACATCGACGAGTTGCTTCGCCGGGGCCTGGATATTGATGCATTTGCGCCCAGGTTTACTTTCTATGTGTCCTGCCATATGGACTTTTTCGAGGAAATCGCCAAAATCCGTGCCGCCAGGCGCATGTGGGCCCGGCTCATGAAAGAAAAATACGGTGCCAAGGATCCCAGGTCCATGAAGTTCAAATTTGCCGTGCATACCGCCGGCTGTTCCCTCCTGCCGCAGCAGCCTTTGAACAACCTGGTCCGGGTCTCTTATGAAGCCCTTGCCGCCGTTCTGGGCGGGGTCCAGTCATTGCACTGCTGCTCCTACGACGAACCCATGTGTCTCCCCACGGAAAAAGGGCATCTCCAAGCGCTTCGGACCCAGCAGATCATCGCCTATGAAACAGGGGTCACCAACGTGGCCGATCCCTTGGGCGGGTCCTACTACGTGGAAAGCCTGACGGACAAGGTTGAAGAAAAGGCCCTTGAGATCATGGGGGAGGTGGAGGATTTGGGCGGCATGGAAGAAGCCATCCGCTCAGAGTGGCTGGACCGGCAGTTTGAAAAGGAAGCGGTCAGGCGCCAGGAAGAAATTGACAACGGAGAAAAGCTGGTGGTGGGGGTGAACATCTTCAATACCGAGCAGGAAGCGGAAACGCCCTTGGGGGTGCAGCGCATCGGCGAGCAGTCGGCCAGACAACAGATCGAAGAGGTCATTGCCCTAAAGAAGTCCCGGGACTGGCACAGGCTCACCGAAGCCATCAAACAGCTGCGTGACGACGCCGCTGACGGTAAGAATACCCTGCCTGCCATGATCGAAGCGACACGGGCATATGCCACAACGGCTGAATTGCTGGGCACGGTTCGCCAGGTCTTCGGTCATCCCTACGATCCCATGGAAATCATTGCGTCACCCTTTCAATAAACAAGAGAATTAAAACGGAGTATAAGCCCATGAACCTCAAGCGAATCAAGGTCATTGTCAGTAAGGTGGGCCTGGATGGCCACGACCGGGGGGCCAAGGTGGTCTCCTCCCTGCTTCAAAAAGCGGGAATGGAGGTGGTGTACCTGGGGATGTACCAGACCGTGGAAGGGATTGTCAGTGCGGCCATTGATGAGGATGCGGACGTGATCGGCGTCAGCTATCTGTCCGGCGAACACCTGGTGTTTACCCCCCAAATGGCGGCGGAGATGAAAAAGCAGGGACTGGACGGCGTGTTGTTTGTGGTGGGCGGATCCTTTCCGCCGGAAGACATCCCGGTCATGAAAGAGATGGGGGTTGACGAGGTGTTCCGGGGCGGGTCCCTGAGCGAAGATATCATTGACTACATCCGGTCCAACGTCAGGCAGCAAGACTGATGACCGAAAGAAAGACACCCGGTCCAAAGGAAATGGTCGAGGGCCTGCGAAAAGGCGATCGCCGCGTTGCGGCACGCCTGATTACCATGGCTGAGAATCGTTCTCCCAAGCTTGGGGAGCTGATGAAGCTGATATACCCCCACACCGGCAAGGCCATGGTCATAGGGCTCACCGGCGCGGGCGGCAGCGGCAAATCAACGCTGATCCATCGCTTGATCGGACAGTTCCGCAAGCGGAACATGAGGGTCGGCGTGATCGCCATAGACCCGTCAAGCCCCTTCTCGGGCGGGGCATTGCTGGGCGATCGTATCCGGTTTCAGAAGCACGCGTTGGATAAGGGCGTATACCTGCGATCCATGGGCTCCCGGGGCTATCTGGGCGGCGTGGCCAGGGCCACCAGTGATGTGGTGCGCATCATCGAGGCCATGGGCCAGGATGTGATCATCGTGGAAACCCTCGGTGCGGGCCAGGATGAGGTGGACATTTTCCACGTGGCCCAAACCTGTCTGCTGCTCCTCACCCCCGGCATGGGCGATGACATCCAGGCAATGAAGGCCGGGATTATGGAGATCGCACATCTGATCGTGCTCAACAAGGCGGATCAGGAGGGATCGGAAGCTGTCCTGCGGAGCCTTGCGGCAACCCTCCCAATGGGACACGGCCATAAACAGGACGGCTGGATACCGCGGATTCTTCCCACGGTGGCCGCCGGTGCAAGGGAAGGGCAGGCGCAAGGCATTGAGGAACTGGTGGAAGCCATCTTTGCCCACCAGGCATACCTTCGCGAAAGCCGGGTTATCCATCAGATTCAGGCCAAACGGGTGGAACAGGAGCTGGGGCTCATCTTCAAAGACGAACTGGAAAAGATCGTATTTGCCGGGCTCAAAGGGACGGGTCGCAAGCGGGCCTACATCGAAGCCATCATGGCCGGTAGGAATGATCCCTACTCCGTTGTCGATAAAGTCCTCAAGGAATTCCTGGTAGGACCGAATTCCGATGACCCCTCATGAAATTGCGCATCTCCCCGATTTGCAAGCTCTTTTAGGGCGGCGGTGTATGGCAGGGCACGACGCGAGGCAAATCCATCAATCAAAAATCCCAGGCGTGCCACAAGCACCAGAGCCGATCCGAACCCCCTGGCCCAGCCGGTGCGAACAATAAAAATCAGTCCCAAAGCGATCAGGACTGAAATGCCAAATGCCGTAAACATCGTCTTGAAATTTCTGTTCACCGTCTCCATGCGGGGCAGCTCTTTTTCAATCATTCTCGCAGGTGCCTCCTCATATTCTTTAGCAATCTGAGCAACCTGCTTCGGGGTTCTGAGCCCCACCGTAGCCCCCACGGTCATGAAGATCAGCCCGCAAATGAAACAGGGTATGGCGATGCCCCATGCGTAGCCACCCCGTTCCACTTTGAGTGCCACCACACCAAAAGTCACCAGCAAAATGCCGACCGGAAGGATGAACCAGAAAGCTTCCAGTTTTTCACCTTGAAAGTATGTCTGCATGATATCCACAAAAGACATGTTGTACCTCCTTTTCCATTGGTCATCTGAAACAGCTTTTTTTCACGTCAAAAAAACCCCCATTTTCGGATGCCGGGCCCTTGATCAGCCTCTCTTCAGCCGAAGCTCCCTTGGCCCGGAGTTTCCGTAGGTTCCCTCATTTACCTGCTCGTTCTTTTGCAGGACACGGTATGTCTGAATGGGATGGTGGAACCCTTTGGCCTCAACGGTGCCCACCGGAGCGCAGGGGATTTCCCCGTTCACCAGACCCCATGTCGCGTGGGAGAGGTAAATCTCCCCCGGCTGACAGGCCTGCTCAAGGCGAGAGGCCAGATTGGTGCTCAGCCCGATGGCCAGGTATTCCATGAAGCCTTCCGAGCCGTAATTGCCCACATTGGCCATACCGGTGTTGATGCCGCATCGGATCTCAAAGGGGAACTGTATGCCCGCATTCCACCATTTTTTTCTGAGTCCTTTCATCCTTTTTTGCATCTCCATGGCCATCCGGACGCATGCCAGTGCATCTTCCCGCTCCCCGTTGGAATCCGGAGCGCCAAAGATGGCAAAAACCGCATCGCCCGTGAATTGAGGAATGGTGCCCCCGTGGGCTCTAACAATTCCGGCCATTTCCCCCAGATATTCATTGAGAAGGTGTGCCACATCTTCCGGGTCCGAAGCATCGGCAAATTTGGTGAAGTCTTTGATGTCGGAGAAAAAGGTGGTCAGCTTCACCCGTCTGTGGGAGAGCTCCGCTGTAAACTCGCCTTTGAAGATCTTGTCCGTGATGTTGGGGTCGATGTATCTCGATATCTGCTTCTGGGCCTGTTCGAGGCGGTCATTGCTTGATTTTAGCGCTATCGTTCGCGATGCGACTTTCTCCTCCAAGCCGGTTTTCAGGTCCTCTATGGTCTCCCACTGCATCCTCAGAAGGCCGTAAGTCAGCAGAAGACACATGTAGATCGGTGCCAGGCCGTAAAATGCATGGGCCTGCAAGCCAATGAGGGGAAACGCAGCGCCGAGCACAAAGCCCAAAACATCACGGCCGATCAAGGCGACGAAGGTGATGATCCTGGCTTTTCTTAGGATGGCATTGGAAGCGGATTTGATGCCGCGGTAGAGAATGGTGAAATTGCATAATAAAAGATAGAATCCGTAAATGAACATCACTCTTGTGAGCGGGCCGTAGCTGTGTTCCCAGCCTGTGGGTGTATAGAACCTTGCCGGGGCGAGAATCAGGTCGGTAAAGATCAAAATGGTTAACCAAAAGGGCACGGCACCGTAAATAATCCACCTGTGGACAGAAATCGGTACCCAAATAAGCCTTTCCTTCAATCTTTGGGTTCTCCCGGAGATCTGAAGACTGTATTCAATAACCAGAATATAGCCGGGGATTCCGAAAACATACGGCCACTTGTTCCAGAAATTGGCCTGCGATTCACTTGTTGAAAGGTGCAGCATACCGCCTGTTCCAACGGAAAACGCCAGGTTCAAACAGAGGGCAAACAGAAGCCGATTGCTTTTGTCCCGGGGGTTTTGCAAAAGGACGGTCAGGCTCAGAACCAGGAGGAGGACAAAAGCAATGATATTGGGCAGCGCATATGGATTCATGGTAGACATTTAACAAGTTTCGTCAGCTTTCCGGTCTTTTCCGGATGATGATTGTTTCCTTCATTATTCGCACCATTCTTTCTCCTGCCCGAAAGCTGAATACCTCCTTTTCGCGGGATTTTGAGCCGTTGATTGCTGGATGTCCGCTGATTTGAAATCTACACCCAAATTGTCAACGGCTCATATCAGGCTATCCAAACCAACTCGGTTATGATTTCTTTTCGTCTTGTTTTTTCAAAAACTTCGATATCCCCAGAACGGTGGGATCGACACATTCCGGTCTCCAGTACATGTCAAAATGGCCGGCACCATCAATAACCAATAATTGCTTGGGGCCGTTGATCTGGTCGTAAAAGCGCTTTGCGCCCTCCGCTGAGATCGCCTGCTTACCGTAGGCCATGTAGACCGGTACGGCATCGAACCAGGATGCAAAATTGTAAACGGAAAAACTGAGTACCGCATCACCGGATTGAAGGCTCAGCTTGTTTTTCCAGTTGGGAACATCTCCCGGTTTGCCGGGCAGATAGTACTCCATCATGCCGACGCCCATGGGACGGGCCTTTTTTTTCTCCTCCGCGGTAGTGGGGACGATCTTAAAGAACATATCCTCACCGGTTTCAAAATACTTCTGGCGGGCGGCTGCGGCACCCGGCATGATAAACTTTCTGACGGCGGCCGTGCTACCCTTCACGGCTTTCAGAAAATCATCGGAAGATGTCAGATAGGGACTCACCATGATCACGGCCCTTGGTCTCGCGTCAAAAGCGGTGGCGTAAGCGGCATAACCGGATCCGGCGCAGATCCCCATATTGTAGACCTTATTGGGATCCACCTCATTGAGGCTTCTCATGAAACTTACGGCACTCATGGCATCTTCCGCGATTCTGTAGGGATTGAGTAAAACTTCGTGGCCTTCGCTTTCTCCAAACCCTCTCGGATCAAAGGCCAGGGTGACGAATCCTTTGTCGCTCAGTTTTTTGGCATACAAGCCGGCGGTCTGCTCCTTTACCCCACTGGCGGGCGGTGTGATGACAATGGCCGGTCGCTTCTCTCCTTTGACATAGTCCTTGGGCAGATAGACGTCCGCGACGACCCTCTCCCCGCCGCTGAAATAAGTGACTTTGTTTTTCCCCGGGTTCAAATCCTTGGCATGGGCGAATGAGAATGCGCCCAGGATCAGACTGGAAACGGCAAGCATGCTTAATATTTTCATGTTATTCTCTCCTATGTTATGTGCCGTACGAAAGACGTTGGACATGTCACCATGATTTTTAAATCACGTTTCGTCTGTTTCGCACGCCACCGCATTTTATGACAGACCTTTTACGGCAATCATGCCTGTTGATTCGTGAGTTTTAAATTCATCCTGCTGAAGACAGTTTCATGGGCAAACCATAAGTCATCACCTCCTTCTCCGGTTTTCTTTTTCACAAGAAAGGCCTGTGGTCTCATTTACTGGATCTCGACAAGGGTATCCAAACGGCGTGATCCACCGGTCCAAAACACTGAAGCTGTTGTGCCAGCAGCATGCCGTCCCTGGTTTTCACCGGTTCCTCTTCGTTATTCCAAACCACCACAACCGAAAGATCCCCGCTGTAAAGAGCGTGCTGAGCCATGAAGGTT
Organism: Thermodesulfobacteriota bacterium; assembly: GCA_028278625.1. Next base: position 8,303 of record JANQDY010000015.1, on the reverse strand, counting down.
TCCTTCGCTTTTGACGAAGCCCTTATCTCGTGAAGCGTTTTTTTTAGAAAAGGAATGGCCTCTTCAAGTGCCGCGGAGGAAGACCGGACACGAACAACTTCAATCCATTTCATTGCTTTCCCCCTTTCACCGTGCTCTGTTGCGAATATTGGGCCAAATATATAACGATCTGAATTTATAGGATATTTTTTATCAGCCAATGATGTGAAGTTAATATGTTGCATTGCGCGGCGCAATATATTACCATGGACGCAACATATGACGTCGAAGGGGGGGCAGATGAAGGCAAATACCAGCGCGTTTTTCAAAGAAGTGACGCTACGAATATGCGGAAGCCTGGATATCAAAGAGGCGCTTTCAGACACCTTCGCATACTTGGAAGCGGTTATGCCGGTTGACGCCATGGCATTGCTATACACAGACCCGAAACGAAAGCGGATGATCAGTATTGCCAGGATGGAACGGGAAGGCGTCAATTTCTACGGATATGAAACCGTACGGGAAATTCCATTATACGAGGACTATTTTGAAGACCTTGATGAAATGGGTGCGGAAAGGACACCCGTGTTTATACTGAACCGTCCCGAAGACTGGCGCCCGGAGATGCTCAGTCTTTTTCCCGGGCTGGCCTCCAACTCCACCCTGAGCTTGCAGCTCAGAATTCGCGGAGACAATGAAAGGGTGGGGATATTCGCCATTTCAGCCAAAGGAACCGATCGGTACGGAAGGGGGGACGCCCTGCTACTTGAAAGTGTCAGGGAACCGATTGCCATTGCTCTCTCCAACGCTCGCCGCTACAGGGAACTGCTCCGGGCCAAGGAACTTCTCGCGGAAGATAACCGGGCGCTGTCCGCCGACATAAAGCGCGCGGTGGGTGTAGAAGTGGTGGGAGCGGATTTCGGACTGCGGGAGGTGATGGAAAAAGTACGTCAAATAGCCCCGTCCAACAGCCCCGCGCTTCTTTTGGGAGAGACCGGCACGGGTAAGGAAGTGATCGCCAATGCCATTCATATGGCATCCCCGAGGCGCAAAGGTCCCATGATCTCCATGCAGTGCGGTGCGATTCCGGACACGTTGCTGGATAGCGAGCTGTTTGGCCATGAGAAAGGGGCTTTTACGGGCGCAACCGAACGAAAACGGGGCCGCTTCGAGCGTGCCGAAGGAGGAACGCTCTTTCTGGATGAAATCGGGGAACTGAGCCAGGAGGCTCAGGTCAAGCTCCTGCGGGTTTTGCAGGAGAAAGAGTATGAACGGGTGGGCGGCACCCGGAGCCTTCGGGCCGATGTTCGGGTGATTGCCGCGACACACCGTGATCTTCCCCTAATGGTCCGCGAAGGGACATTCCGGGAGGATCTTTGGTATCGCTTAAACGTGTTGCCCATTCATATTCCGCCGCTTCGGCTCCGAAAGGAGGATATTCCATCACTGGTTCAGTATTTTATGGAACGCAAGTCTCAGGAGATGAATCTCGTATATGCACCGCAAGTTGACAGCGGGACCCTGGAACTTCTCAAGGCGTATCACTGGCCCGGAAATGTTCGCGAACTTCAAAACATTGTGGAACGTGCCCTGATTCTATCCCATGGAAGCCCTTTGATCTTCCCTGATTTGGGTACGGGTCCCGCAGCATCCGACAGGCGGGAATTTGACCGAGAGACGGAGCCAATCATGACCATGGACCAGGTGATAACAAACCATATCCGGCGAGTTCTTGAAAGGGTTGGGTGGCAAGTGGCGGGAAAAGGAGGTGCCGCGGAGATTCTGAAAATGAATCCAAGCACACTCCGGTTTAGAATGAGGAAGCTGGGGATCACAAAATATCCCCCCAGGTGAGAAATCAGCGGTATGGCAAATGCCTTCATAAGGGCCGACATCCACCCGGCTTTAATGCCATTATCGCTGTTTGCATGGGCCACCGGATCAGGTTTATGTGACCGTTGCCCGAATGCCACGATATGAGGAAACAGTCCTTCATCAGACGGTTCGCGCCATGTCTTTCCAGTATCGGGCCCGCAGATCCCGTTTCATTACTTTGCCGTAGTTGTTTTTGGGCAACTCGTCCACGAAATCAATTGATTTGGGTTTCTTGTAGCTGGCGATATTATCTTTGCAAAAGGCGATCAATTCCTTCTCCGTCGCTGAGAGCCCCGGAAGAAGGGCCACCACCGCCTTAATGGCCTCACCCCATTTGGGGTCCGGAACCCCTATGACGGCCACCTCTCTTACGGCCTCGTGCCGTATGAGGACTTCCTCGATTTCCCGGGGATAGATATTTTCACCGCCGCTGATGATCATATCCTTGGAGCGATCCATGATGAACAGATACCCCCTTTCATCCATGTATCCCATATCCCCCGTATGAAGCCAACCATTCTTCAGCGTCTCATGGGTGGCCTCCGGGTTGCGCCAGTAGCCCTTCATGACCAGATCCGAACGGGTAACGATTTCTCCGGTCTCACCCGGAGGGAGTTCGTTGTCATCGGCATCAAAGATTCTGACTTCCACGTCCGTTCGGGGAAATCCTGCTGAGGAAAGCCGTTTCATCTGGTCCGGGCTCCCTTCCGGCAGATGATCCCGATGGGGCAGATAGGTGATGGTCATGGGTGATTCTCCCTGCCCGAACAACTGGACCAGACAGGGACCCAGTTTTGCCATGGCCTGTTTCAAGTCTTCCACCAACATGGGAGCACCACCATAATTGAGTGCCTTTAGGGAACTATGGTCATATTTGTCCACTGCGGGACTTTCAACCATCAGCTTGACCATTGTGGGGGCCGCAAACATGTTCGTGACCCGGTATTTTTGAATGGTTTGAAAGATCAGTTCCGCATCGAATGATTTGGACGCCAGAATTACATTGGTCGCCCCTTTGCCGATATTGGGCAGCGCGTACAGGCCGCTGCCGTGGGAGAGGGGGGCAGCGTGGAGCACCACATCATCGGGTCCGAATCCGGGACATATGTCGGCATAGAAATTCATGGAAGCGGCAAGGATGTTTCGATGGGTCAGCATGGCACCCTTGGGCATTCCGGTCGTCCCGGAAGTGTAGAAAAGCCATGCCAGATCATCGGGTCGCACATCGGCATCCCTGAATCGATCAGACGCCTCGGACAACAGCTCCTCATAATCAAGGATCTCTCCCCGGGCCCCGGACAGGGTGATGAGATGCCGGGCCTTTTTTATGCGATGGCGGATTTCCATCATGGCGTCATTGAATTCACCTGACACGATCACGGCCTTGGCTTCCGAGTGATCGATGATAAAGGCGCATTCCTTGGGGTGAAGTCTGAAGTTTATGGGAACGGCTCCGCAGCCGGCCTTGAAACATGCAAAGACGGATTCCAAGGTCTCGGGGTAATTGTACTGGAGAACCGCCACGTTATCTCCCTGCCGAATACCGAGTCTTAAAAGGGCATTGGCCAGTCTGTTAACCCGCGCATCAAATTGCGCATAGGTCAGCTTTTTCGTACCATGCACCAATGCTAGGTTCCGTGGAAAGGTGCGTGCGGCCTTTGTCAGCAATTGACTAACGTTCATCTTTTCATCCTCCCTCCTCCCCATTAATTCCGCCGGGATCGGCGTCAGTCAGAAGTCAAGCAGTGGTATCGGACGGTGCGCTCATCTCCCTCAGTTTTCTTCTCAGGATTTTCCCTGTCGGGCCTTTCGGGAGCTCGTCTAAAAATTCCACCGCTCTCAATTTCTTGTATTTTGCCAGCCTGTCTTGAACGTAAGCCATCATCTCCTCTTCATCGGCGGTTTCCCCGGGTTTGAGCGTTACATACGCCTTTGGAATTTCCCCCATCCGGTCATCCGCAACTCCCACCACGGCAGCCTCCAGCACCTTGGGATTTTCATAGAGAAGTTCTTCCAGTTCAATGGGATAGATATTGTACCCGCCACATATGATCATATCTTTCTTGCGATCAAAGATGTAAAGGTATCCCTCTTCATCCAGCATGCCGATATCCCCGGTATGCAACCATCCGTCTTTAATGGCGGAGTTGGTCCCACCGGGATTGTTCCAGTATCCCTTCATCACACAATGCCCCTTGCAGCAGATCTCACCATGCGCATTGGGGGGGAGGGATCGATCTTGGCCGTCCACGATTTTGACGTCAATATGCGGCAGGGGATAGCCGACGCTCTCGAATTTCCGCTTTCGGTCCATGCGATCCATGGTAATGACAGGAGAGCTTTCCACCTGACCATAGACCTGGATCGTTTTGCACCGGAACCTGTCTTCAATTTCCTTTCTCAGCTCCAAAGGCGTTACAGCACCCGTGACAATGCAAACCTCCAGGGATATGAGATCGAACCGGGCCTCATCCGGGAGCACCAAGAGCAACGTATAGACCGTTCGTACGGCGAATGAGTAGTTCACTTTGTATCGTGAAATGATCTCGGCGGCCTCCTCGGCAACGAACCGATCCATTACGTGCATGGTGCCGCCTTTTCCCAACAACACCATGACGCCCGCCGCAAGGGAAAGAAGATGGGAGAGCGGCAGCACGCAGATTCCCACCCAATCCTCTTTGGCGCCAAGTCCCGTGGCATAGAACTCTGAGTTCATGAGGAGGTTGCAATGGGTCAGCACCGCTCCCTTGGGGTTTCCGGTGGTTCCGGAGGTGTACAATATGGTGGCCGGATCATCGGGAGATAGGTTGCGGCTGACAAATTGATCCGAATGTGAAGCAATGGCCGTTTCAAAGGAGAGGGCCCATGAATGGTCCTCTTCACAACCCACGGCGATCACCTTTTCCAGATCCGGGAGGTCTGCCATCAGGTCTTTGAGGGTTTTGAGGCCAGGGTCCGCGGCAATGATGACCTTGGATTGGGAATTCGACAGGAGGAATTTTAATTCCCTTGATTTGTACAGGATGTTCATGGGCAGGGCAACGGCCCCTGTTTTGAGGATGCCGTAAAAGGCAATGAAGAACTCAAAGCAATTGGGGAGCCACATGGCGACCCGGTCACCCTTCCGGATCCCCATGGAGATGAGGGCATTGGCCACCCGGTTGGCCTGGGCATTCATAAGACCGTAGGAATACGGCTTTTCACCAAAAACGACCGCTGTTTTGTCGGGTCTGTTAAGGGCCTGGATTTCTATGGGATTGGCGATATTCATTGAAAACTACCTCCTACCTTTCTTTGTGAAATCGTTTTCGTTGAAATCTCCGGGCGCGATAGGAAACAAGCGTTTCAACCCCATACGCCTCATGGTATCCCTTTTACACTCTATAATTCATCATCAGTTTGATTTTGGTTGTCAGTTTTGGATCCCCGCGAGATATTTTGCGATATTTTTCTTTGATTCCAGATCATAATTTGAGCGAACGCCGATTTTTTCCATGATGGGAGATCCCCCGCCATGAACCCCCGCATACTGATTCCATCCGGCCATGGCTGAGCAGGAAAAATCCGAAATAAACCGATAGAGGCGGTGCAGGTCTTCGGCGGATACCCCGGGCTTGCGGCTGATGTATTTCTCGAGATCAGGACCTGTTTCAGGATTTAGCCAGTCCTCTTCCGGGGGGATGGTGGAAGGCAATCCACCGGCGATGGCGTTCAAGATGTCATATTCATGATAGATGTTCATGCCGGCCATATACCTCCCCGTATTGGAATAGAGAAACTCAGGAACATAGATCCCGGAGGAGGACTTTTTCGACCGTGCCGCGGCAGCGATCCCGGAGGCATAGACCAACTCGGCAATGACCATCAGTTCCGTGAGTTCGTCCACAATGTGGGGGGACTTCCCAACCCCGTTGTATTCGGCCACGAGGGCCGTGGTCCCCAGAATGATGTCCGTAATGGCCGGCTTGCACCCACAGTAGGAGTGACGGTGAAAGCCGGCAAACGTGAGGGCCAATTGACCCGCGAATTCCCACTCTCCACACATGAATACCCGCTCCCAGGGAACAAAGACATCGTCGAAAACCAAGACCGAATCGGCAACGCCGTAGCGGTTGTAGGGGGCCTTGAGTTCTATCCTGGGCCTGGGCGCAACGATCCGCGATATGATCCTTACGCCGTCCGTGTCGGCGGGGATGGCAAAGGAAAGGGCCCACGCCGCTTCATTCTCCTTGAAGGTTCTCGTGGGAATCACAAGGTGCTCGTCCACATAGGGGCCCATGGTGATATGATTCTTGGCCCCCCGTACCACAATCCCTTTGCTGTCTTTTTTCACCAGGCGGAGGTATAGATCGGGATCATCCTGCTCCGAAGGTCTCGCCTTTCTGTTCCCTTTCACATCGGTCATGGCCGTACTTCCCACCAGGTCGTTGGCCTGATAGTATTTGGTGAATTCAAGGAAATGGTCGTGGTAGTTTGTCCCTTTGGCATCGTCGATATCTTTGGTGACGACCCCTATGGCATTTAAGGTGTCAGTGGCCATGCACCGTTGCGCGCATCCGCCAACCCGATGACAGCACAACCGTTTCATTTCCTGCTGTTTGTAGAGATCTTCGACGCTCAGGTTCAAAGAGGCGAACCGGTTTATTTCTTCACCGGTCAGGTGAGAACGGGTCACCATGAGGTGTTTCAGCTCCGGATCTTTCACCGAATCAAAGGTGACCCTAAGGGTATTGATGGGCAATTGGAGAATCGGATCATCACGCCCTATCTTTTTTCCATGGGCGTAGACGTTGGGTTTCATCCGTTTCAGTCTTTCAACATACTCCTCTGATGTTTTTAGCGCCACAGTTGTCCTCCCTTGCTTTTCCTTGGTGGATCGGCGGAATCAGTGGGAGCACCGTTTGCTCTAATACTCACATCCCGCCGGTTACTCGAAGCACCTGGCCCGTAATATATTTTGATTTATCGGAAATAAGAAACCAGACCGCGTCAAGAACGTCTGAGATCTCCCCCACATACCCAAATGGGATGGCTTCTGTTGCATTGGCGGACATTTTCTTCTCAAAGCTCGTGGGTCTCGCACCTCCGATAAATCCGGGAATAATGCAATTAACGTTTACAGGGACATCACACATGCGCCGCGCCATGGTTTTTGTGAGGACCTTCGCACCCGCCTTTACTGTTTCATAGCGAAGGGGATCCAAAAACCCATCCCATGCCCAAGGCGCCATATAGAGCAATCGTTCCAGGCGCGTCTTCCTTATCTCCTTTTGAACGGCCGTGGCCAACTCCTGGGCACAACCCAACTTGCCCTGCAACCCATGGATCAATTTCCGGTCTTTTCCTTTGATGGACGCCGGGTTCGCCGTTTGGATGCCCAGGTCATGAATGATAATGTCGATCCGTCCGAAATCATTTGCGATTTTTTTAAAAAGCCGGGCTGTCAATGGACCGTACTGATTGGCAGAATAGACTTTCGCCGCCTGCCATTTGTTAGGTTCAGGGACAGGGTGCTCTTTGCTTTCACTGATGGCATCATTTGTCTGGATGGCCAGTGTTGCGCCTCTGGTGAGAAGTGAGAAAGCGATCGCCTTTGCAAGGAGACTCTCTCCCCCCAGAATCAGTACCGATTTTCCACGAAGTTCTTCATTCTCCCAATGATCTCCCTCCGCGGACGCGCTTCCCGCGATCAGTCCGTTGAAAGCTACATCAAGGATGGCCTTCTCCATCTCCATGCGATCGATGTGCCCTCTCAGATCCCAGCGTTTGACCACCCAGGTCTCTGCCATGGATTTGATCAGGTTGGCGGCCACGCGCGTGTTGAAATTTCTGAGTTGACCCTTGTCCATACCCTCTTTCAACACCTCTTCAATCAAATGGACACGGGCCCTCTCTCTTTTCAGCAATGTTTTCATGAGGGGTTCATCAAGCACGTGGCTTTCCTGATACAACAGGAGAATGGCGTCGGACCAGTCATACATGAGCTTGAATTCCGCCTTCACCATTCGGCGGAGCTTCTCAAGAGGGTCGTTGATGTTTTCCGTGATGCGATTGCTTTCCTGGATGGCAATATTGTCAACGAATTGATGGATGAGAAAGAAAATGTCCTGTTTGGAGCCGACATATTCATATATGTTGCCGTGACTGATGCCCGACTCCTCGGCAAGTTCCCTCAGACTGGTCTGGTGGAAGCCTTTTTTAGAGAAAAGCTTGATGGCCGCAAGCACGATCTGCTCCCTGCGCCTGGCAACCAGCTCCTTGTTTCTCACCTTTGTTCGTACGACCGTCAAATCGGTATGCGCCTACACAAATAATTGTCACGAAACAGCTTTTTTTAACCGAAACAAATGTTTGACCGCGGTCCACCCCATCTTGCGGCGCAGAATCCCCAACTGGTCCTGAAGGGGGAGTTCCTTGGGGCAGACATCCTCACAGGCCAACAGACCCAT
>JANQDY010000011.1 GCA_028278625.1 Thermodesulfobacteriota bacterium | reverse complement strand
GATTCGTTTTCCCATTTCACTCTCCTTCAACTTTGCTAGCGGAAAGTGTAGGGGAATTTATCTCAGATTCTGTCCGGTTTATTCTGCCCTATGCAAGTAGCCCAAGATTTCTTCCATGTCAAAACCTTGTGAGATGCCGATCGAGTCACTGTTTGTAATGGAAACGGCGCATAACTATGTTGTCGAATCCGCCCGATTATTCTCGCTCTGAGACCGCCGGATCGATCCTGTTATCGTTTGTAGCATCGGGTCAGATGGCCCATCGAAGTTGAGCTAAACCGGTTCAATGTGAAATTTTAGAAGAAAACAAATAAAAAAAAGAAAGCGTTCAGTAAGCCATCGGTTGCATAAAGGCCTGAGTTCTCTGTTTCGTTGATATCAAGAGTTGGGCGGATGGCGGGAGGAAATACGGAAGGCTCCCCGCAAGGAAAGTAGAGCCAGGCTAGCGCTTGTCACGGAAACTTACATGAGATGAAAAGGTCTCGTTTTGAAACGAAACGGAGTTTACTTCTCAAGCCCTATCAGAAATATCCGTTTGATATTATGGAAATTTTTTTGATTTCAGATTTCGAGAATACTGTCAAGGTCTGTCAATCCGTTAGACCTATGGGATTTAAGCCCTATCCACAAGTCATCCGGGTGATTACCCTTCAAGTCCAGGAAGACAATTTCAAAGTGGGATCAATCAACGTCTAGATCAAAATCAGCTGAACGACTCCTAACGAACCCATCAGCATCCTTGATGCATGAAAACTTCGGCCATGGAGTATAATCAAAGGCTTCCCTGTTGACCGAAGCGGCGTTTTTTTATACTCTTTCTGAAACAAAACCGTTTGTATCCCTAGCGCCGTCTCTGAAAGGAGAACGAAGGGCATGGCGATCTACCGATGTGAAGTCTGCTACTACGAGTATAACGAAGACGAGCAGGGACTTGTTTGGACGGGCCTGCATGATGGCTGGGTGTGTCCGGTCTGCGATTCATCCAAGAAACTTTTCGAATGCGTGGACGAATCCTCAAAGAGAGAGGCTGTTAGCGCCACTTCAGATGATGACACCGAACGCACCATATCGGATATCATGGTCGAGACAATGGTCAAATGGGGCGTTAGACATGTGTTTGGAATGGTCGGGCACTCCAATCTCGGGCTTGCCGAGGCAATACGAAAGCAAGACAACGCCGGCTCGCTGTCCTTTGTCGGTATTCGACACGAGGGAGCCGCAGCATTTGCCGCTTCCGCCTACGGTAAGCTCACAGGCAGACCGGCTGCCTGTCTCGCCATTGCCGGACCCGGTGCCACCAACCTGCTGACCGGACTTTGGGATGCCAGGCTGGACAGGGTCCCTGTTCTGGCACTGACCGGCCAAGTGGACCTTCAGTTCTTGGGGCCGGGCTCCTTTCAGGAAGTGGACCTGCCTTCTGCCTTTCAATCGGTGGCCTGCTGGAGCCAGACCGTATACGAAGGGAGTGACCACACCGATCTCATGTCGCTGGCACTGAAGCACGCATGGCTCAAGCGCGGCGTATCGCACCTGATCTTCCCGAATCAGATTCAGGACCTACCCGCCAATGCGGACGAAAAACCTTCTGCTCCAACCGGCAGGCTTCCGGAACAGGCCATCCAGCCGCCCGAAAAAGCGCTTGTAGAGGCGGTTAGAATGATCCGGAAATCTCGAAAACCGGTTTTGATCATCGGGCACGGCTCCCGATTCTGCATGCCGCAGATTCTTCAGTTCGCCGAGCATTTGAAGCTGCCGGTGATAACCACCTTTAAAGGGAAGGGCCTGATATCGGACAGCCATCCGCTTGCATGCGGTGTGCTGGGCTTGAGCGGTACGCCCATTGCCAGCCATTTCATGAGCGATTCGGATCTGCTGATCGTTCTGGGTGCCTCGTTTTCAAAGCATACCGGTATTATGAAGAGCAAACCGACCATTCAGGTCGATTTTGATCCCATGGCGCTTGGGAAATTCCACCCAGTAACCTGCCCGGTCTGGGGCGAAATCAGAACAACTGTGACGCTCTTAATGAAAGCTCTCATTGATGAAGCCCCGAAGTTGGACCGCGGAAAGGAGTTGGCAACCCAATGGCAGTTGTGGCGCAAAGAAAAGGAATCGAGAGCCGCCGAGTCGCGGGGGCACGGCATCAGTTCGGCGGCTCTGTTTGAGAAAATGGGAAGGCATGTTCCCGCTGATGCTGTGATTGTAGTGGATGTGGGGAACAACACGTATTCATTCGGGCGCTATTTTGAGTGCCAGAGCCAGTCGGTCCTTATGTCCGGATATCTCGGATCTATCGGTTATGGATATCCGGCTGCCATCGGCGCCTGTGCTGCTGCGCCTGACAGGCCTGTTCTAGCGGTCACGGGAGACGGCGGATTCGCACAATACATGGCAGAGCTGGCCACTGCCGTCAAGTACGGCATGCCCATCAAACATATTCTTCTGAACAATCGTGAGCTCGGTAAAATAAGCAAAGAACAGCGCAAGGAAAGCAAAATGGTATGGTCGACGGAACTGCACAATCCCGATTTTTCAAAGTTTGCTGAAAACTGCGGTGCGTTGGGTGTGCGAGCAGACAATGTGGACCAGTTGGAAAGCGGGCTTGAGGCCATTTTTGCCTACGATGGGCCGGCCATGCTGGAAGTGATGACAGATGTCGATCTGATTTAGCCGGGGAAGCCTTCTTAATAATCATTGCAACGAGGCAGAATGTGCTTTCCAAATACAGGAGGTATGGAAGAATGAGTAAAACAGAAGAAAACCTTATGGCGGCATTTACCGGTGAATCAAAGGCTCGTAACCGGTATGCTTTTTACGCGGATGTGGCAAGGCGGGAGGGCTACCGTTATATTGCGAAAATCCTGGAAGAAACGGCGGAAAACGAAAAATATCACGCTCTTGAGGAGATGAAATTGCTGCTGGCCAAGCGCACAACCGCTGAAAATCTGAGGGAGGCCATCGAGAACGAGCGTTATGAGTCTGAGGAGATGTATCCCCGTTTCGCTCGCGAAGCGGAGGTTGAGGGCCACACACAGGCCGAAATCCTCTTTTCTCAGATCTCAAAAATTGAAAACGAGCACAAGCAGCGTTTTCAACATCTTCTGAAAATGATCGAAAACGGTACGGTTTTCAAACGCGACCGACCGATCAAATGGAAATGCAGTATCTGCGGATACACCTATGAGGGGTTGGAGCCTCCCAACCGCTGTCCATACTGCAAGCACAAGAAAGAGTATTACGAACCGGCCAATCTGGATGTTTGAATAGCATCCATCGAAGTTAAAGAGATTTCATCAAGGGGATAATCGATGGCAAAGTATATGTGCGAAGTCTGCGAGGATGTATATGATGAAGCACAGGAAGAGACCACTTGGGAAGAGTTGCCGGAAGATTGGGTCTGTCCGGTTTGTCAGTCACCCAAGAAATTCTTCGAGCTCTTAAAAGATGCCAGCCCGCCTGTCGAGCCGGAAACAAAAAACGTCGAATCGAGGCCCTCAGTTTCCAGTGTCTTACCGGTTGATCTCAAAAAGACGACCTCCGAAATCGAAGGCTATTTCAGGGACATTCGGGAAATGGCCGAAACCGGCAGACCCGTTTACGAACCCATGAGAACCAAGCAGCCGACCATCTCCTGGGATGAAATACTGATTAAGGGGGCTCAGCTTGCCCGCCTGCCCCTGAACAGCGACGAAAGCGTCCTGACCGAGACCGTTATCGGGCCCCGGGCCAAAAGGCCCCTGGTCATCGCAACACCAATCTATATTTCGCATATGTCATTTGGGGCGCTTTCAAAAGAAGCAAAAACCGCTCTTGCCATAGGCAGCGCCGCAGTAGAGACTGCTGTCTGCTCCGGAGAAGGCGGTATTTTGCCGGATGAATTCGAACATGCCCATAAGTATATATTTGAATTTGTCCCAAACCAGTACAGCGTGACGCAGGAAAACTTGCGTCGCGTGGACGCCATCGAAATTAAGATAGGTCAGTCGGCCAAGCCTGGCATGGGCGGTCACCTGCCCGGCAACAAAGTTACAGAGGATATCGCACGCATCCGGGGTTTTGAGTTGGGAAAGGATATCACCAGCCCGTCCCGCTTCGCCGATATCGCGGGCAGGGAAGACCTCAAAGAGAAGGTTGCATGGCTTAGGGATGCTTCCAATGGAAGGCCCATTGGGATTAAGATAGCCGCCGGGCACCTCGAGGAGGATCTTGAAATTGCAGTCTATGCTGAGCCCGATTTCATTACGGTGGACGGTCGCACCGGTGCAACCGGGTCCGCACCGAAGTTTGTAAAAGCCTCGGCTTCGATTCCCACTGTTTTTGCCCTTCACCGGGCAAGAAAGTTCCTGGGAAGCACTCGGGATATTTCTCTCGTCATCACCGGAGGACTCAGAGTATCTAGCGATTTTGCCAAAGCCCTGGCGATGGGTGCGGATGCTGTCGCCGTTTCAACTGCCGCTTTAATTGCCCTGGGTTGCCAGCAATACCGTGTGTGCAATACCGGCAGATGTCCGGTCGGCATAGCGACTCAGGATCCGGTTCTGCGTTCCAGGCTGGATATTGTGTCGACTGCAAAGGGATTAGAGAACTTCCTGCGGATTTCGACCCAGGAACTTAAGGACTTTGCACGTCTGACCGGAAATGACGACATCCATGGGTTTTCAATAAGCGACTTGTGTACCACGAATTCCGAGGTGTCTGGCTACACTGACATCGAGCATGTTTAGCGGGAATCAAACGACCCTTCCCCATTTTAGACACCTCTCTTAAGCGTTAATAATGCGTTAAACTGAGCAATCACATTGATATTCGGCTGCAAAATAATTGCTCATCCCATTGGTCGTCTTAGTGCCATTAATGCTTTTCATGCCAAGGTTGCTCTCTGGTTTATTGTTGGTCCCAATACTGTTGGTTTTTCGTTGGAAACCCAACATACTTGAACACAGCTTTCGGACGATCACTTCACGATCAGCAAATCAATTCGATCCTGATATTCACAAGGAATTTCGACTGTCAATATTTCCAGGGTTTGTCAAAATATTGTCCAGCCTCACTTTTTGGCCAAAGATGAAATATCGAGACTTTTCCGAATAATTGCCAGTAAGTCTCTTGCTTCTTCTGCTTTCTCCAGACCGATATCCGGAATTGTCCGACCGATCATTTCATTTTCATTTCTGTGGGCTGAATCAAATTTCACATCCCCTGCGCTTGTCAATGCAACCAAGTGGGAGCGTTTGTGCCGCGGGTTGTCTTTGAATTCAACATAGTCAAGTAAGGCCATCTTGTTGCAGACGGTTTGTACAAATTGTCGTGAGACACCCAGCAGTGAGGCAATCTCAGGCACGGTAGCCGCCTTCTTCTGGCGAATGACATTCATAATCCTGCGCTGCGGTGTGGTTAAACCGCTCAATTCATGCGCTTTGTCCATCACCGATACCAGCGCCGCATGAAGTGAAAAGACCTCCCTGAATAAATCATGGAGAATTTGGCCTTTTTCCGCTGTTGGTCCATTATTGTCCGATGTCACTACAGCCACCGCCGGACATTTTGACAATAATCCCGGTATGTCTGCCCAAAGGTTCTTTCCATATAAGCCTCTTCACGGGGAACCACAAAAAGGGAAATATAGCCGGAAAGCAATAGAGCGGCGGCTAGAATCCAAAGGCTGCCGGCGCTGATGCCAATGCCGACAAAAAATGAAATGCCGCCTACGTACATGGGGTTTCGGCTGAAACGGTATGCCCCTCGAACCACCAAGGTACTCGCAGGCTGGTTCGTGGGGACCGGAGTCCCGACCCTTTTGAATTTCTCATGGGCAAACATCATAAAAGTAAATCCGGAAGCACCGATCACAAATCCAAAGGTCAATTTAATCGGCAACGTGAGCCAATTAAGGTTGATGGGAAAGAAAAACTCCAGCACACCACCCAGCACCAGGCATAAAAAGAAAACTGTGGGGGGCATCAGATTCACATCCGGAGAATCCGGTCTATTGCCCACTGTTGCGGAATGCATGACAACCTCCTTCTTCATCTCTAGAATCAGTCTTTTTGACAACTCGATTGTCAATTGGCAGACACGATAAGAGTTGACAACTTGGTTGTCAAGAGAAATCTGGGTTCTTTTTTGGAATTTTTCAATTTGAGGAAACAGCGTATTCAACACTATGGGTCTGTCATTCTCAGATACGCTTGATCCGATTCAGGCAATCAGAAACAGAACCGCCAAGGTGGTAACGGCAATACCGGAAAAAACGCCCATAAACCGTTCGAGTCGAATGGTTCCACCAGCAGAAAAGAACCGCATTGTATAACCTTTCCCCAGAACCACCGCCAGAATAACAGCGCTAATGGTGATCGCCATGCCCAGGGAGATGCAAAGCGCCATCAGCAACCCCAGCGCAAAGGCATCCATGGACATGCAAAAAAGAAGGACCATCACCACTCCGGGGCATGGTACCAGTCCCACCGCTAGGGCCCAGGGCAGAAAGCTTTTGCGGGCCGGCTTTTTAGGGTTATCCCTTTGGCCTTCAGCGGGTTCGCGTTCTTTTACAATGGCATGGAGGTTTTTGATGAGAATGCCCAGTCCCAGAAGTCCAATCACCGTGAAACTGACCACCTGCATGATATTTGTCGCGGCGCCCAAACCGGAGGAGACGCTCTGCTGAATGACGTAGCGAAGCACCAGCACGCAAAAGATCCCCGATAACCCATGGAAAAGGGCAGTTAAAACACCAAAAGCCAGTCCGCCGCGCAACGTTGGATTTCGAGATATCATAAATGAGGTCGCCACGGCCTTGCCGTGTCCGGGCCCCGCCGCATGCAAGACACCGTATACAAAAGCCATCAGAAGCACCGTCACCAGAGGGCCGGAACGCTTTTCGGTTCTTGCCTGCCGGATCAGGTCGGCCATTTTCCTTTTCAGTTGCTGTTGCCAGCGGGATAGCTTCAGCATGAACGTGTTTCCGGGTCCGGGTGCCTCGGAAATCTGTTTCGTGGTCTTCTTGGCGGTGAATGGGTTCTGACAGTGGGCAAGGGTGCCTCCACCCCAAAAAAGTGCCCACACGGCAATCAGAATGGGAAGTGTTTTACGCATCTTTCGTTCGAAATCGGATCGTGGCTTCGAAAGGGTAAATCTGCTCAAAGAAATAGGCTTCCTCCTTGTTTTGTCGAAGGTGGTGGCGGACTTCAAAGGTTCCCTGGTCCTTGAATTTCAAATGCCCTTTTCCCGGCAGAATGTCGCTGTAGTACTCGCGATCATAAACGGATATGCGAATGTCTTTCCATTGCCGTGCGGCCCGCACATGGCAGGGGACGAAGAAATGATAAATGAGCCTGTCGCCTTTGATTTCCGCCCTAAAATCCTTCACGTATTTTACAACAAACGGCTTTTTGTCTAATTTCACATGAATGAAGTAATTGAATTTCTTTAAATTGGAAAAAGCGCCTGCCTTTAGCTCTTTGATTTCGGAAGTATCGAAACCACCGTTTTGGTTGATATCAAAATCCATGATGATCATACTGCTGAACATGTCATCGAAGGCCCAGCGGATATTGAAACCCGCAAGGCCCTTCTTGTCAAAGACGACCGTTACCCAGCTGTCGATGAATACATGGGGATGGGCGTGAGAGGCGCTTGCATTTGACAGCAGCACTGAAATGGAAAACGCAAGGACCAACAAAAATCTTTCTGATTTGGCTATGACCATTTTGAGAACGGTTTTCCTCAGAGATTTGCTCTGTGCCCTCCCGTCTTATTATTGGCAATGTATTCGAGGCCGAATCCTCTGTCAAGGTGAACCATGTCCCGGTAAAGGAGGGAAACCGAAAGCCAGAGAAATCTAAAAGCCATCGATTGGCCTGTCAACGGGATGATCAGACCTCATGACGCGCTGCCGAATTCGTCCCGCACAGTCCCCCGGCGCAGCCATTTCTCATTTGATCCACCTTTCGGTTTATTCTGCCGATTCTTATTCGATATAGTAACAACTTGATGGCATTGGGGCGATTCCTGTAATAATCGGTTGCGTAGTACACTGATGGGTCATCCCACACCCCGTGATCTTCAACAACGGCATCCATTTGAACAAATGCCTCTTTGTCCAGGCTTAGCGCAATACTGGCGTTTCCGCTGGAGCAGGCGACCGAAAATCCTGTGTCCCACCCTCTCGTTTTGATTTCTTGTTTGCCGGCCCGGTAGAAATCCCGATCGTTAATATATGAATCGATCCGCCGCCATTTTCCGTCCACCTCTACTTCAACCCAGCCATGTGACAAGAAATCCGGCAGCATTTTGTAAAAGATGCCTGGAAAAAGACCCCGTTGGATCTCTTTCTTAATGAGAGAAAAATGCATGCGGGCAGGGATTCCTGCCGCCCTGCAAAGGGCGAGAAACAATGTACCCTTTGTGTTGCACTGCCCCATCTTCAGCCTGATGGTGTCTGAAGCGGTTGTCAGATCCCCGTTTTTCGGAAAACCGAATATGATATCGTCCCGCACATAATGGAATAGTTTTTCCAATTTTCCGGGAACCGTCGTCTCTCCTTTGATCAGCTCTTTCGCTTTATTGGAAACCAGTGGATGATTGTGCTCTGCCAGATTCATTTTGGTCTTCATTTGGGCCACCTCCTCTAGATTTCATTCATTCGCCTTGATCGTAAGAGCTGAGGCAAGAGATTGCTTGAATAAACTGGTTGTTTTTGAATAATTCCGAGAGTGTCATGCCGAACATCTGCTTGAATGTACGGCTGAGATGGGCGGAGTCGGAGAAGCCGACCGCGTGTGCAGCCGTTGTGAAGGAAGCGCCATTAAATACTTCCTTGATCGCTTCGATCAGGCGCAGCCACAACAAGTAGCGGCGAATCGGAATCCCCGTATGCTCTTTAAATAGATGGATGATTCGGCTTTCGGACAGATGGATTTGATCCGAAATTTCCTTTATGGAAACTTTTTTTTCGGGCAATTGGTTCAAGTAATCCATCACCTTCAGAATCTTGAGGGGGATCTTTTTCTGAGGATTTGGAACTGATGTAGGAGTCAGCGTGTCAACGACACTGGTACATAGTTCATGAGCATCCCGGCAGGAGTGTTTTGCTGAGACAAGCATTCCGAGGCTGTGAAGGATCTCTTCGGGAAAGGAAATGTTAATGGCCTTGACGGGACGATCCTGCAAATATTCATTTACAAGTCGCCGTGCGGCATCCGCTTCCGGATCCAGAAGCAGAACCGCCTGCCAATCTCCACGGCCATCGAGCTGATGCATTTGATTGGGACCAACGAGTGCAACCCGGCACTTGTTCCAACGATTGTCAAAATGAAGCTTGAAGGGCTGGTTTAAACCGATTCCGATCTGCAGTGAATAATGGCGATGCACTACGGCGTCCGTCGATGGTCCCATAAACAATGCCTGTCCGGACCAGAAATAAAGAACACCTTTATCCATGGATTTCTGCTTTTATAGGGGTATTTCGGTACTATGGTGAGACGGGATTTTTTAAATCCCGGACAATACCGTCGCCAAAGAACGCAAAACATATCTCAGCTTTTCGATGCCATGAATTGTTTTAGATATACAAGAAACGGCATCAATATTTTCATAACAAAACGGTTGTTTCTGGACGATTAGTCGTCCGGGCACGGTACTTTCCGCCGCTCTCTACCCCTCTTTTTTCCCAAATAGCACACGGAGACAGTCTCTGATATACGTTCACGCGTCGTGAAATCCTGAATCCACATGTCACGCCGATATGGTTTGCCGGCCGAAAGGCATTCCATTGAACACAGGTAGGTTTCAACTTTGTATATGTGTCCCGCCTTAAGATCCACTTCCAATTCATGCAACGAACCGAATGGCCACGTTTTAACGGTAATTGTGTACTGACCGGGGAGCAGTCTTACGCGTGGGTGCGCGGCGAACCCCAAAGCTCGCGTCTGCGCTGAATCATACGGATATTCCACATGTCCGTCAGATGCTCTGACGATCCGGAATGTATTTTCCAGATGCGCCTTGAATATGGCCACCTCCGGATTTGCTTTGCCTGCACCACTGGAGTCGTGATGGTCTTCCCAGGTGGCGCAGCCAAAAATAGTAGTAGCGAGAGTTGCCACCAGAAGAAGACGAAGTTTACCAATATATCTCCGCATGAGAGCCATCATCGTGTTGGTACGAGAACCTTTGCCATTTTCTTATCTCCTCTTTTCTTGATAGAAAGCCTATAAATAGGAGGCCCTAATAGTATTTTGGCCCCCTAATTACATCGGAGATAATTGTTTGTCAAGCCATTTTGGCGATATCGACCGTTTCTTTTCTAAAAACTGTCCTTTTTCGGAAACGGAATGCCAAAAAGGTGGTCCCACACTCCGGATTATTTTCTAAACCACAACTACGGAATTGCTGGCATCCTCATAAGGCGTTGGAACATATCTATCAGCGTTGCTTTCATTTATCCATTCCGTGCCATCAAGAAGATAGCGAAACTGATATTCTCTACCCTTTTCCAGATCAATCACCGCATGGAACGCCCCCTTCCTCAATTTTCTCATCGGGGTAGAAGAGACATTCCAGCGATTAAACTCACCCACAAGATGGACGGTCTTGGCAGATTTGGCCTGTTTCTTGCTCAACCTGAATGTGACCTTACATAGAGGAGTTCTCTTAAGGTACTGCTTTTTGATACTCATATAAAAAAGCCTCCAATTCGGATTTTGGTTGCAGGCACTCTCTTGGCTATGGTTTGACATCAAAACTGATGGTTCCCGCATAGAATACCTTGGAACATTTTTCCACCAGTTCCTTCGGGTCCTTTGCCGGATCGACATCGTAGCTCGTGTATACGTTGACCACCCATTGCCCTGCCGTCGGGAAGCGAAAAGAACCCTTGCCTTTATGGAGCATGGCAGCCAGAAAGAAACCGTCCGGCCCCCCGAATGTGTTGCTGGTAGCGGTGATGTATTCCAGGCTCTTTTCCGGCATGGTGGTCAAAGGCTTTCCCAGGAGAGTAACGCTAAAGGAAACCATATCTCCCGCATGCACCCGGCTTAGATCGGTCAAGGGCATCAACTCAAGGTCGTTCCCCAGGGGGTTGGGTTCGGTCCATTTTCCCCCCACCGTAAAGAAGGCCTTGGCATAGGATTTGTATTTCATGCCGGCCAGCACTTCCTTTGCCCCTTCCACCTGGTTCATGGCCTTGGGAACCCACTTCTTATGTCCCTTTTCATCCAGATAGGTTGAATAGTAGTTGTCCGCCGAGGCAAGGGCGACCTGATAGGTGCCGGGTTTGACCTTGTCCGTCAGGCGCAACTTCCTGAGCCCGGCATCACCAACGGACACCTCTATGCCCGAAGCGGTCTGAAACGACGCGTCTTTTTTGGCAATGGGCAAAGGCAGGGATGTTCGATTACATTCGGGATCGACCAATTCGTATGATGCCAGCGTAAGTTGGTCCAGCAGATCATCCAGGGGGATTCGATGTCCCCATCCGATGGAGGCGATTGCGTGCCCCGGAGGATGCGCAAAACATTCATACAGGTTAATCCACAGGGTGTGGGCTGAGGCCGGAACGGCGAACAGCATGCACATTAGAACCATGAACAGACTGATTGCGGTTTTTTTCATTTAGATCTCCTTTTATTTGGTAGTTGAAACATCAAACGATGATTTTGGTTTTCAATGCACCTCACAACAAAGCACGTTATCCGTTTGGCCGCACTCCCGGAAATGATGCCTTCACTTTCTTCGAGCCCGAGAAGGCCGGCGGCCGTTTTCATATCTGACTTTGACCCCTCTTATGAATATCGCTTTCGACTTGACGCCCAAGAGCCGGGATTGGGTAATTTCAAAGCCCTGCTTCGAGAGCATATGACAAGTACCGTCCAGTTTCAGGGTCCGCGCATGGGGAGATGGTTTTCCCCAGGTCTTCATGTAGCGGAGAATCATTCCCGCCTTGTGTTTAAGTTTCATGCCATCCATCGTATAACTGATTACGATGATGGAACCGCCCGTTCTCAAGACCCTGTTTGCTTCCCGAACGGCTTTTTCCGGTTCGGGAATAATGTGAAGCAGATTGGCCATGAAAACCGTATCGAATGAGCTGTCTTCATAAGAGTGGTGAAAACAATCCTGTTTTTCGACGACCACATTTGCCATTGATGTTAGCCGGGTCCTTGCGGCGTTCACCATTTCGTCCGAGAAATCGGTGGCATACAATTTCAAGGCTTGGCGGGCGATTACCTTTGAGTAGGTCCCGTTTCCGCAACCCAGTTCGAGGGCCTTTTTCAGGTCTTTTTGACCGGCCAGCTTTTTCAATATGATATCCATATCGTTCTTTCCGACCACATAGTTGCTCTTTTCTTCGAAATCATCGGCAAAACGGGACCAGTATGTTTCCTTTTCAGTCATGACAATGCCCTTTCCCGTGTCGGTTCATTTGGTGTCATTGAGACATGTTGTGTGATGTCATCTTCCAGTGTTTCCGTGTCCTGGGTCATCTGATTTCCTTTGAACTTCCATCCTTTAATCCGTTGCTGTTCATCCCACAGGGTTTTGTATAAGCCCTGATTCTTCAGTAGATCCCCATGTTTTCCTTCTTCCACCACGCTCCCTTTGTCCATGACCACGATGTTGTCCGCGGCCTGAACCGTGTGCAGGCGGTGTGCGATCATGATAACGGTTTTGTCTTTCACAAGGTCGTTGATGGCCTCTTGAATGAAGCGCTCGTTTTCAGGGTCCAAGGATGCCGTGGCTTCATCCAGCAAAATGATAGGCGCATTTTTTAAGATGGCCCTTGCAATGGAAATGCGCTGTTTCTCGCCCCCCGAAAGGGTGCTGCCCCCTTCGCCAACAAGGGTCTCGTATTTCTCCGGCATAACTTCGATAAAATCGTGGCATTTTGCGGCTTTGGCCGCCGCAACGATCTCCTCTGTCGAAGCATCTTCTTTACCGATGCGGATATTGTTGAAAATAGTATCGTTAAACAGATACACGTCCTGAAAAACAATTGAAATTCGGCTCATAAGCACGTCCGGCGCGTAGTCTCTGATATTGTGTCCCCCGATCATCACTTCGCCTTCATGCACGTCCCAAAAGCGGGCGATTAGACGGGTGAGTGTGGTTTTCCCCGACCCGGAAGGGCCCACCAGGGCCGTGAGGCCGCGTTCCGGGATTCTCACGGAAATGCCGTTGATAACGTCGGTGTCCCGATACCTGAAGTGCACATCCCTGAGTTGGATATGATGGTTCCTGACCTGCTCAACCCTTCCTTCCGGCAAGAACGGCGCTCTTCTAAGGACTTCCACCCGGTCGGCGCTCAGTTTCATATAGTTCATTTCAGCAATGAAAGTCATTGCATGCAATAGCGGTTGATAAAGATGAATTCCCAGGACCAAAAAGAGAACATAGGCGGGCAACGATATATCGGACCCTATCAGCATGCTGAATCCAAGCAGGATAATCAAAATGAATCCGCCGTTTAGAACCACCGATGCAAACACAACCGTGGGACCAGGGGCCGCTTCCAGACGAATGCTGGCTTTCTTGAGGTTTTGAAAAGCCTTTTCCAGACGCTCAAACTTGGTTCCCCCCAAGTTGAAGGCTTTGATGAGCCTGATCCCCTGAATGTATTCAATCATGCGAGAGGAGGAGGCCACCTTTACCTTTTGATGCTTTCGGCCCAGCTTCTTGACGATATGGTTGGTCAAGATCAGTATGGGCAATGCCATTGGGATCACCAGGGCGGCTGCAAGTGCCAGCTGCCAGTTGGTTAAAAACAATCCCACCAGTAAGATAAGCGGCATCACCAGCGCTCCGAAAAACTGGGGTACCAAATGGGTGACCATTTGTTCGATGTTGGCATAGTCATTTACCACATAGGCGCCGATATCGCCCGGATCGCGACGGTTGTAAAAGCCCATCGGCAGTTGTTTTAAGTGTGCGGTTACCGCTTTCCGGCCGTCTGAGCAAATATCGTAACCTGACTTGAAAGCCGCAAAATAGGCCTTTCGGCCGGCAATGTAGAGCAGTAGAAGGGAGAGGAGCAAACCGGCGCAGGCAAAGGCGATCTTCCGAACATCCAGGGGAGTGCCGGGGCTTTGCAGCGGTTTGAACAATTCCCAGACCACAAAAAGCGTTATGCCATAGGGTACGCCCCGGAAGAAGTATTCCAAAATTGTCCACCATATCATCGGGCGCAACCGCTGAGGCCGCCCCATTGTCGCAGAGTTCAGTATTGCCGATATTTTCATGCCAATACCCTCCTTTGGGTGTTGATGACCCAATTGCGTGATTGTGAGTAGGTTTGCCATATGCGGGCATATTGCCGGTTTAACGCCAGCAACTCCCCGTGGGTCCCCCTCTCGATGATTCTGCCTTTGTCGATGTAGAGAATCTGGTCTGCATTGGTGATGGTGCTAAGTCTGTGGGCGATCACCAGCACCGTTTTTCCCCGTATCAGGGTCGAAAAGGATTCGAGGATCTTGCCTTCATTTTCCGGATCCGCGTACGCGGTCGCTTCATCCAGCAGCACCACCGGCGCATCCTTCAATATTGCACGGGCCAGGGCAATCCGTTGCTGCTCCCCTCCCGACAAATAAGTGCCCCCTTCGCCCACCAGGGTCTGGTAGCCGCTTTCCAGTTCCTGGATGAAAATATGGCATTGGGCGGCCCGAGCGGCCGCTTTCACCTGTTCGAAAGATGCGGTCTTATTGCCCATCCGGATGTTCTCCTCCATGGTGTCGAAAAAGAGCATGCTCTCCTGAAAGACAAAGGAGACATGGTCCATCAGATCCGGCGTCTTGATGCTGCCGATGGGAGTTTTCCCCATCCGGATCTCGCCCGAATCGATGTCCCAGAAACGGGCGGCAAGCATGGCGATGGTTGTTTTCCCAGCCCCTGACGGCCCCACCAGGGCCGTTACCGTATTGGGCGCCGCCGTAAAGGTGACGTCCTTTAAAATCTCTGTTTTGTCGTAAGAGAAAGAAACATTCTCGAACACCAGTCCGTCACCATCGGGCTTTTTCGGTTCTTGAGGTTCCGCCATTTCGGCCCTGTCCAGTATTTGGTCAATGATGTCGACGCCGACGTTGTTTTGTGACATCATGCCGCCGATCCACATGATCTTTAAGGTCGGGAAGAAAAGGCCGCCCCCCAAAATGAGAAAGAGCAAAACCGTGGGGATGTAGGCGGCATAGGATTTGCTATTCAAGAGTAAGATGACAGCCACCGGTATCAAAAAGAAGAGGGTGGAGGATAGCAGGATCTGAAAACCGAGATAGATGGGCGCGTATTTTCGGGTAATTCCGTTTGAGAAAACACGAAATGCATCAATGTCATGGTTCAAACGCTCAAACGCCTCCGTTGAACGGCTGAAGACTTTCACCACTTGAATACCCCGGACATATTCGATGATGCTGTTGTTCATCCGTCCCATGGTTTTTAGGTATTGTTCCACCACCGGCTTCATCTTTGGATTGGCCGACATGCGCGACATCAAAGCAATGGCACCCGCAAAAACGGCCATGACCACTATCGCCAGGCGCCAGTCCACCACGAACATGCAGCCGATGATGAGCAGCGGAAATACCACCGCTGAAGTGATGTCCGGAATATGGTGTGCGATAAAGAGTTCTATCCGTTCCACATCTTCGGACATCACTTTCTTGATCTCCCCGGATGCCCGCCGGGTAAAAAAGCCCATGGGCAGGCGAACCAGCTTTTGGGCCAGCTTCATGCGCAATTCATAAAGGATGTTGAATGCCGCTATATGGGAAAGCATAAGTGATGAAAACAGCAATCCCCCGAATAGAATGAACGACCCGAGCGCCACATACCCCCATTGCCAGATGAATGCCATGTCGATCAAGGAAGGATTGGTGGTGTTGGCGGCCAGTTCCTCAAGAACCTTGTATACCGAAATGTATGGCACGAACTGCGCCACCGAGCTTAAGACGGCCAGAATCATGGCGCCGATGAGCCACCATTTTTTCGTACCGGCGATTTCAAACAGCCGCACCAAACCGGATTTCTTCTTGTTTTCATTCATGATTCTTCTCCCTTAATTGTCAATTCAATCAAAAACGAACAGTGTTCTTGATTTGGGCAAAAAAATATCACACGCCCATCAGTTTCTTCCAGCCGGCTGTTCCGAAAGCCATGTATTCCGATACGAATTTTGTCACCTGATGGGCATCAAGGTCGTGGGATACGATCTCACCAATAATGCTCAGCCACCAGGAACTCATGGTATGGATAAAGAACTCAGAAATATCTGTGTTTATCTGAGGGTATTTTTCTTTCATTTTCTTAAGATATTGAATGCCTGTTTTGGTGTGCCGATCCGTGTATTCATCCGTGAAGTTCTCGAAGCGGGATCCATGGGACCTGAAAAGTAAAAGATTCAGCTCCTTTCGATACTGAGTGATCAGATCAACAAACCTCCCGATATTCTCACGCTGGTATGCTTCAGAGGTAAAAATATCGGTGCTGATATACTCCGGCTTGTTGTGCTCTTTCATCATTGTTTCAAAGGCCATCATAAGGGGAGATAAAACTTCCTTTAGGATGTCGTCCTTCTTTTTGAAGTAATTGTAAATATTACTCAAACCGACACCTGATTTACTTGCGATGGTTCGCATGGAGGCGTCCTTAAATCCCTTTTCAAAAAACTCTCCACGGGCGACCTCAACAATCCTTTGTTTGATATCCTCTTTTCTGACCTGCAAGGAACCCTCCTTAATCAAGAACCCGGCCTATTTAGAGACAGCGGTGGAGATGCTTGCCGAATTGAACGTTCACATCATTTGATTCTACCCCAAGTGAGTTTTCTGGCAATGTCAATATCCAGCGGACCCATGGGGGTTTCCATGGTGCGGGATCGGACCCAGTTGAAGCCGCACCGAAGAGCCGACTCAGCCACCTCCCCCTGATCCAGTGAGAAGTCGAAGCCTGTGGTGAGCTGGTCAGCAAGATGCCCCAGCATAGTGACCGGTTTGGTATGTTCATGGGTCATGCCGTCCTGAAAGCTGACGAAATAGCCGCCGAACTTGACGGCCTCATAGATCTTCCCCATCAAGGCATCCAGGTTCTGTTTGGCAAAATTGAGCGTGGCGCTCGCCCATATGAGATCGTAGCCCTCTCCGATATCATCGGCCATGTAGTCGCCTGCGACGGTGCTCACACGGTCTTCCATACCGAATTCCTGGATGAAGGAATCGGCCACTTCAACCACGGGAGCGCGGTCATAGATGATCCCCTTCATGGTGGGATGCCTGTCTACAATGTAAAGCGCAAATATGCCGTGTCCGCCGCCCAGATCCAGCATTTTGTTGAATCCTGTAAAGCCGGGAAGTTCCGAGAGAACTTCGGCCACTCTTTCCCCCGTTCCTCCCATGGGCCAAACGGCGGTTCCGCGCGTCATTTCGGCCCATAGGTTTTCCGAAGCAAAATCTTCCTGACCGCCCTGATGATTAGGACCCTCTTTTACCAGTTGAAGCAGGTCGTTGAGGGGCTCGACACATCTTTTCTGAACCAGTTGAAACAGCCTTCCCACATAGGTGGGTGAATCTTGGGTTAGGAACTGCTGGGCCATGGGTAGGTTCCGGTACAATCCGTGCCGCTTTTCCAAAAGATCAATGGTGGCCAGGGCATCCAGAAAGCGTCGGGTGTTATCCGGATCCGTGCCCAACTCCCGGGCCACCTGGTCGGCGGGTCGAAACGATTCCACTTGATTGAAAACCCCAAGTTCAATGCCGGTCATCATCAACTGGGCCCTGATGGGGGCGGTTAGCATTTCATGAAGGGCTCCGTAATCCGTGGCAGTTGTCGGCAGTTCTCTCATATCACACTCCTTTTGTCTTAGACTTTTTGTGCGCCGACCCGAACAGGCACGTACGGAGTAGACTAAGCAGTCGGCTATTAGTAACGCAAAACATTTTTAGGACTCCCTATTTATCACGTTGGGTCGCTTTGTCAAGCCTTTTCTTTCACACATCATTGAAAGGCTTGACATCCGTGAGCATATATTTATGTTTGAGCAGGCATTCAATTTGGAACTGGCCAGTCACTCTGAGCCATCACATTTGGAAACAAGCAACGGTCTGAGAGGAGAATTTTGGAATGAATATGGCGGCTGAGATTTTAACATCGACTTGGAATATGCTCCTCGACGCATCCATTTACATGCTGATTGGAATTCTGATGGCCGGAATCCTAAGGGTGTTTCTAAATCCCCAAACCGTTTTACGGCATCTGGGGAAGGGTCGCTTCGCATCCGTATTCAAGGCCGCTTGCTTTGGCATCCCCATTCCCTTGTGATCCTGCGGTGTGCTGCCGGCGGCAGCATCACTGAAAGATCAGGGGGCCAACAACGGAGCCACAACCGCATTCCTGATTTCAACGCCTGAATCCGGCGTTGACTCCATGGCCATCACCTATTCACTGCTGGATCCGGTTATGACCGTTGCAAGGCCTTTGGCGGCCTTCTCCACCGCGGTATCGGCCGGTATTGTGGAAAACCTGTTCGACAACAAAAAGTCCGAGGCAAAACCCGTCGCCACGGATGCTTCATGTCCCGTTGACGGTTGTTGTGACGGCGTTGACTGCGACCCTCTGGTTCACCGAAAGCATCACCGGTTTTCGGAAAAGGCATGGGCGGGGATGACCTATGCATTCACCGAACTCTGGAATGATATTGCCCTATGGTTTCTTACGGGACTGCTTCTCGCAGGGGTGATCACAACATTCATTCCGCAGGAACTACTGACCCGGCATCTCGGAGGTGGATTCTCCGCCATGCTGCTGATGCTGGTCGTAGGCATCCCCCTTTATATCTGTGCAACCGCATCCACACCCATTGCAGCGGCCCTTATTCTAAACGGCGTCAGTCCCGTAGCCGCACTTGTGTTCATGCTTACGGGGCCCGCGACAAATATCACCTCCTTGACCGTGCTTCTAAAGGTCCTGGGAAAAAGGGCCACGCTCATTTACCTTCTTTCCGTTGCGGTCGCCGCCGTGGGTTTCGGCATCGCTCTTGACGGGGTCTATGGCACACTGAACATCTCCGCCCAGGCCATTGCCGGCCAGGCGTCTGAAATGATGCCCATGTGGGTCAAACTCGCGGGCGCCATCGTACTTTCCGTCCTATCCATAAAGCCGTTGTGCGGAGCCTTTCGATCATGGTTTTTCGGTAAAACATCATTGAAAAATAGGGAAGGGGACCGCAAGGCCAAAAGCTTTAATCGGCCGGTGACGGAGATGGCCAACGAACCGTGTGAGTGCGCAAGCGCCACATGAGGCGGAAAGATCGAGGCCCGGGTGGCCTTCACTTCTGACAGGAAGGTATCATGAAAGAGATGAATAGAAGAGATTTTATGAAAAAAATGGGCGTTGGTGGGGCCTTCTTGGGATTCGCCGGGCTGGTTTTACACAAACCTTTGGAAACCCCTGCTAACGCGCGGGCGGTACGGATTGAAGACGCTGAGTCTGCCACACACGGCATGGATGCGTCAAAATACCATATTGTGGCTACGTACGAATTTCCCGGCTTCAAGCTGATCCAGCTTCAATTGCCGGTTCTCTCCATCTACTCTTACATGCTCATCAGTGAGCGGAAAGCCCTTGTTGTCGATCCCTGCCGGGACATTTTTGCTTTCCTGGATATCGCCAAGAAGGAGGGGGCTGAAATCATAGGGGTCTATCTGAGCCATTCCCACGCGGATTTTGTGGCCGGTCACATGGAACTGGCAAATGCGGCCAATTGTCCCATTTACCAGAGCCATATCAGTGGCGCCGGGTATCCCTTTGAGCCTTTAAAAGAGGGGAGTACCATCCGGGTGGGCAAGGCGTTGGTGAAATTCATTGAGACTCCTGGGCATACGCCCGACAGTACCTGCGGACTCGTATATGGTCCGGACAACAATGATGTGCCGGAGCTAATTCTTACTGGGGACGTGCTTTTTGTGGGCAGCGTGGGACGGCCGGATCTCATGGGGGATACGGTATCGGCGGCCCGGCTGGCATCCGCCTTTTTCGATTCCTGGAACAACAAGATATCCAAACTGGATAACAGCGTCAAAATCTTCCCGGCCCACGGCGCCGGGTCCCTCTGCGGCGCCCATCTCTCCGACAAACCTTTCAGCACCATTGGGGAAGAAAAAAGATCGAATCCTTATCTGCAATACAAGACGCGTGGGGAATTCATCGCCGCGCTGCTCCAGGACCTTCCCGAGGCCCCCCAGTACTTCAGCCATAACGCCGCCCTGAACAGGAAAGGCCCCCCTTTGATTGACTGGGATGCGGGACTGCCCGATGAAACAGCCCCGGACACGATTCTGGCGGATCCTGACAGAACCTATGTGGTGGATCTGCGGGAAGCTGACGAATATGCCGCGGGCCACATCCCCAACTCGGTGAATATTGCGCTGAGGGGAAAGCTGGAGAAATGGGTGGGAATCATGGTTCCGTGGGGATCGAAGCTGGTGTTGGTAGGGGACGAAGAAGAGCTGAGGGAAGCCTTGTTCAGGCTGAACCGAATCGGTTACAGCCCGGAAATCATCACCATGGAGACCTGGAGGAATGCCGGACGGCCAGTGAGGATCAGCAATCCCATTGCCCCGGAGGCGCTTTACGCCATGATGCAAAAGGGAGAAGCCCCGGTGATTGTCGACGTCCGTCTTCCCGCTGAATGGATGGGCCTGAGGATCGGGACCGTACTGAACCTTCCACTGAATCACCTCTCCCGATTGTCCAAGAAACTTGACCCGGAAGAACCGGTGGTGACGGTCTGCAACTCCGCCTATCGTTCCAGTATGGCCGTGGGGATCCTTGAGAGGA
>JANQDY010000001.1 GCA_028278625.1 Thermodesulfobacteriota bacterium | reverse complement strand
CCCCAGGCAACATGCTGAAAAGTTTATGAAAAATCAAAATTGGCGGCTTTTTTGAAAAATTTCCAATTTTTTTTGATCCTTATATCGGAATTCCAGTTCCCTTTGAACATCTTGACTTCTTAAACCAGGTTCATTAGGGTCGCGGAAGGATTCTGAAAGCTGCTTATTAGGATGAATCAAGTGAAAAGACAACTGATATTCGCTTTCATTGTTTCGGTGTTCGGTCTTCTGGGGGCGGATTTTTCGGATCCCGCATTCGGGGATGATCCTTTTGAAAGACTTGCCCCGGAGATTTCCCGGAAAGAGAGTGCCAAGCCTGTCAAATCAAAAACCAATGTCGGGGTGTTGCTGGCATCGTTCTTTTCCAAGCACATTTCAGCGGTGGATGGGGACCGGTGCCCAAGTTATCCCACCTGTTCACACTACAGTGCCCAGGCCTGTAGGAAACACGGCCTCGCAATGGGGTGGTTGATGACCGTGGATCGATTAATACACGAGGGGGATGAATGGCACTTTTCCCCGGTAAAGAACCGCCACGGCAAAGGAAGGATCATTGATCCGGTGGAAAACAATGACTACTGGTGGTACAAGAATGAATCGCCGTCCGGAAGCCGTTAGAGTACTATTTGTTTTATTGGTGACCATGTCCGTTGTGCTGTGGGCCCTGGAACCTCTGTATGCTGAAGAGGTGGTTATCGATGCCGACGGGCAGTTTGATTTTGCCCACAGCCTTATGGATAAAGGTGATTACGACCGCGCCATCAGTGAGTTTGAGCGATTCATCTATTTTTTTCCCAAGGAGAGACGGGTTCCTTTGGCCCGGCAACTCATAGGGTTGTGCTATCTGGATGATGGCCGGTTTGAGGAGGCAAGAAAGGTCTTTGCCAAGACGTATCGTGAGGACCCGGAAAGCCCCATTGCAAAAAAATCTCTGTTTTTGGCAGGGGAAACCTACTACCGGGAAGGTGTGTACGATAAGGCGGAAGGGTTTTATAATGAGGTGCTCAAAAGAGACCCTTCATTTTCCCTGAGGAACAAGACCCTGTATCGGCTGGGGTGGACGAGAATGCAGGAAAACCGCTGGCGTGAAGCATCCCAGGACTTCAAACGGGTGGAGATGGGTAGCCCTTTCTACGACAAAGCCAAGAGGCTTTCGGTGGAAAGCCTTAAAGGCGAGGACCTTCCTTATAAGGATCCAACAACAGCAGGCCTCATGGCAGCGGTACTGCCGGGGCTGGGCCATGTCTATGTGTCCCGCTACAAGGATGCGGCGGTTGCTTTCCTGTTAAACGGCCTTTTTATCTGGGCCACGGTTGAGGCCTTTAACCGCGACCACAATGTGCTGGGCGGAATCCTGGCGTTTCTTGAAATCGGTTGGTATTCCGGGAATATCTACAGCGCCGTGAACGTGACCCATAAATGGAACCGAAAGGTTCGGGACGATTTCAGAAAAGGGCTCTTCGACAATATTGATCTTCAGATTCTGAGTTCCGACAACAGGCCCGCCGGTTTGCTGGTGAGTTTTAAGTTCTGATGGGACCGTTTTGTTGTGAAGTTTCCAAGCCATTTGAAATGAAACAGAACAAAGGATTATTCTCGTCATGTATAAAATAT
Organism: Thermodesulfobacteriota bacterium; assembly: GCA_028278625.1. Next base: position 14,704 of record JANQDY010000001.1, on the reverse strand, counting down.
TGGCGGTAGATAATGATCTGTTGTTACTGCATTTCATGCAGGATCTCTTGGAAGAAGCCGGCCATGAGGTTAAGACCGCGGAAGACGGTATTTCCGCACTGAGTGTTCTGGAAAGCTATATCCCGGATTTCATGTTCGTGGATCTGATCATGCCCAATATCGACGGCAAAAGGCTTTGCAGGACTGTGCGGAAAATGGCCCACCTCAAAAACACCCGCCTGATTATCCTTTCCGCCGCGGCAAAGGAAGAATCCCTGGACGCCTCTCTATTGGGCGTGGAAAAGATCATCGCCAAAAGAGCCTTTAAGGAGATGGCGGAAGATATACTGGCGGTGCTGGCGGAAGCCAAAGTACCGACCCCTTTTCTTTCGGATGAGCGGTACGGGGTGATAGGGGACGCCAGTACACGGGGAATTACCAAAGAGCTGCTCTACACCAAGGAGCATTTTGAACTGATTCTGGAGCGCATGACGGATGGGGTGCTGGAAATCACGCGGAAGGGCAAAATCGTTTACGCCAACAGGGTCGCTTGCAGGTTGATCGGACTGTCGGAGGAAGAACTGCTGGGACTTGATCTTCTGGCGTTCTTTACCCCCAGGGACCGCCTTTTTATAGAAGAAAGGCTTGGAGAGAATTACCGGAAAAACGATGTATACGCTGAAGAGGAAATACTGGTTTTGAATGACTACCTGGTGACGGCGGATGTCATCGAAATCAACGGCGATAAGGGGAAACATATCGTCATCCTGAATGATGTGACCGAACGGAAAAAAATGGAAGCCTCCATGATAAGGTCCGAAAGGCTGGCCGCCACCGGACAACTGGCGGCAAGCATCGCCCATCAGATCAATTCTCCGCTTCAGGGGATTACGGCTATTTTGAGTGTTATGAAAGAAGGGCGGGCGGATGATCCTGATCTGGAAAGACATATTCAACTACTGGATGGCGCATTTAAAAGCATCAGAGACACTGTCAGGAAACTATTGGACTTGAATCGGCCCGGCCAGGAGAAGCGGCAGTCCGTGAGCATCCATGAAATTGTAGAAGACACCGTGAGCCTGGTGGGGACCCATCTTCAAAAGGCCGGCATCAAGATGCATGTCAAGTTTCACAAGGAGCCGATTTATGTGACGGTTTCCCCGCAAGAGCTGGAACACGCGTTCCTCAATCTGATCAACAATGCCATTGAAGCGATCACCTCTCAGAAAAACCAGCTTCCAGGCTATTATCGAGGGGAGATAACCATCATTTCAACGCTGGAACAAGGGTGCGCGGCCATTGAAATATCCGATTCGGGTCCTGGAATCCCCGAAGACGATTTGGATCGCATCTTTGACGCTTTCTATACGAAAAAGGGCAATCTGGGGATGGGTATCGGTTTGGCTGTCTGCAAGTCGGTTGTGGACAAAAACAACGGGACCATCGAAGCCAGAAACATAGAGGGTTCGGGCGCTTCATTCATCATACGCCTTCCCTTAAATAAAAGAAACGGTTCCAACTAATGGAAAAGCTTTCCTTTCGGAAAGAGAAAAGGTAAACTACAACTCCTGCTATTCCTGTTCCAATAGAAATACGGTTTTTCTGCAAAAGCCAAACTCACCGTGAGGTGGGGACGGAAAGCCACGGGTCTTGAAAAAGATGGCCGGGTTGCCTTGATAAGCCATAATGGCCAGGTTATCCCGGATGAAGGGAAGCCCGGCTTTTTTTGTGCAAAACGCCGTGAGAGACCATAGAGAAGCCGATGAAGGATAAAAGATGAATCAAATTCAGCTGGGAGGTATTGCAATGGCGGGATTCAGCATTTTGCTTGTGGACGATGACTATTTTGTCCTCAACGGTATTGGAAACTATCTGGCTGGAAAGGGATATGGCGTTACAACCGCTGACAGCGGGGAAAAAGCGTACGAGCTGTTGGATGAAAGGGCCTTTCACCTGGTCATTACCGATCTGGTCATGGAAAAAATCGATGGGATTGGCGTCCTCAGAAAAGCCAAAGAAAGCAATCCGGATACGATGGTCATGATTCTTACCGGTTATGGCAGTCTCCATTCAGCCATGGAGGCAATACGATTTGACGCCGATGATTACATTCTGAAACCTTGTGAACCCCTCAATATCGGGTTGAGGGTGTTTCAATGTTTCGAAAAGTACGAATCGGCACTGAAAATCAAGGCCCGGGAAAACCTTTTGCCGGTCTGTTGTGTCTGTAAGAAGGTCCGGGACGATGCCGGAAGGGAGCCCGGGACCGGAAGTTGGGTGGCATTTGAAAACTATCTAAAGGACAAGGCCGGCATGGACGTGACATCTGCTTACTGCCCCGAATGTTTTAAAGAGGCTGAGGAAGAGTTGGAAAGGTTGTTCCATAGAATCGGTGGGCCGGGGGTACTTTAGCGCTTTGGTTCCATTCTACCGCAAAACCTGGCCCAGCTTCATTGCCATCTGAGATAGGTTCTTTCCCCAGTCTTCCGCCAGCGGATCCGCAAACATGACCTCGCCCCCAATGGCATGGGCGATGGTATCGGCGCTCTTCTTTGAAAACTGGGGCTGAACAAAAATGATCCTGATGCCCTCTTTTCGCGCTTCCTGGATCAGGTGGAGAAGCATTTTTGGCGATGGGTTTTTCCCTTCCGTTTCGATGGGAATCTGCTTAAGCCCATAGGCCCTTGCGAAATAGCCCCAGGACGGGTGGTAGACCATGAATCTCCTCTTGGGGCGGTCAATGGGTGCCAGGATCTTCCTTATCTCCCCGTCAAGGGCCGTGAGTTCAGCCAGAAAGGCCCGATAATTGGTTTCGTAGAAGTCTCTGTTGGCCGGATCCGCCTTTACAAGGCTGTCCAGAATGTTTTTGGCCTGTACTTTTACGAGAGGCGGGGAAAGCCATATGTGGGGGTCCTTCGTTCCGCCGGCACTTTTTTCTGATGCATGCCGGTCCCCATGATGCCCATGGCCGCCGCCGTTCATGGCCGTTTTGGCGATTCCGGCATGGGTTTTAGAGACACTCATTTGAGGATTGGCCTCTTTGAACTTGGAAAGCCAGTTTTCTTCAAAGGGCACGCCAATGGCGAAATAGATCCTGGCTTTGGAAAGATCGACCATTTGTCGGGGTTTGGGTTCGTATGTGGCCGGACTTGCACCGGGAAGGACCATGACAGCCACTCTTACCCGGTCGCCGCCGATTTTTTGAATGAAGTATTTCTGCGGTAAAATGCTGGCGGCAACCTGGATCGGTTCGTCCGCGTGGAGCTCCTTTGGGAGTGAGATGGCAGCCCAAATGATACAAAAACCGAAACAAACCAGCCGAATTGCGGATAGGGGAATCATTTTCGTTCCTGCTGTTCAAAATGAAAACCGCCGCTCCCGCCGGGGCATGAGCGGCGGTGCGAAACCGATCACTTGAGAGAGTATTTCGCGAATATCCGGTCATAGTAGGCTTTCTCCGAAACCGTATACCAGGGGCCCACCTGATTCTGAAAGGCTTCAAAGGCAGTCGCCACTTTCATGCTCATGGCATCCTTGGCGGCTTCCTCCGCCAGCACTTCCTTGGAGAGCTTTCTTAATGCCTCCAGGACGCTTTCGGGGTATGGCAGCAACTGAACTTTATGCTTGTTGATCAGTTCAACGAGGGCCGCACCGTTGCGGGCGTCAAACTGCGCAAGACACCAGATCTCGTTATCCATGCAGGCGGAATCAAGAATTGCCTGAAGGTCTTTGGGCAGGGACGCGTAGGCTTTCTTGTTGAAGAAATATTCCAGATATGTTCCCGGCTCATGCCATCCCGGATAATAATAATACTTGGCGGCCTGGTAGAAACCCATTCGGTTGTCATGGAGCGGGCCCACCCATTCGGTGGCGTCAATGACGCCACGCTCCAGGTTGGTAAAGATCTCTCCACCGGCCGTCAGCACGACGGTGGCCCCGGCTTTGGCGAGGACCTTTCCCCCGAGGCCGGGAATTCGCATTTTGAGACCCTTGAAATCGTCGATGCTGTTGATTTTCTTGTTGAACCATCCACCCATTTGGACGCCGGTGGATCCACCGGGTCTGGGGATGAGGTTAAAAGGGGCATAGGTTTCTTCCCACAATTTCAGCCCGTCTCCACCATGAAACCAGGCAGACATCCCTTGAGCGTTCATGCCGAAGGGAACGGCGGCAAACCACTGGGCCGCGGGGGTTTTTCCCGCCCAATAGTAGCTGGCGCCGCTGCCCACTTCCACGGTTCCGTTTGAAACCGCATCAAAAATGCCCATTGGGGGCACCAGTTCGCCGGCGGCATACACATCTATGGTCAGCCGGCCCCCTGACAGCTCTCCTACCAGCTTGGCCAACCGTTCACAACCGGTCTGCAGTACCGGCAGCTTGGGGGGCCAGGTGGTGACCATCTTCCAACGGTATTTCTTCTGGCCCAATACCGCTGGTGCTTTGACGGTGGTGGCGGCGACGGCCGCCGCGGCTCCGATGCCAGCCTTTTTCAGAAAGTCACGTCTTTCCATGAAAAACCTCCTTCTTTGATGGGTTTACATTAGAGTTGCCGGTCTATTTGAAACTCCTGATCTATCGTGAAAACACCACACTGGGAAGCCATGTGGCCAGTGCGGGATAAAAGGCAACAATGGCCAAACCGATCAGCTGAAAAACCACAAAAGGGATGATTCCCCGGTAAATGTGACCGGTGGTCACCTCGGGCGGCGTTACCGCCTTCAAATAAAAGAGTGAAAATCCGAACGGCGGCGTCATGAAGGATGTCTGCAGATTGACCGCCAAAAGGATACAGAACCATATGGGATCAAATCCGAACTCCAACATGATGGGGGCCAGGACCGGCACGTGAATAAAGGTGATTTCAATGAAGTCCAGAAAAAAACCGATAATGAAAATCACGCCCATCACAATGGCCAGTACGGCGCCTTTGCTGTAGCTTTGGGCCAGTGAGCCCAGGAAGTCACGAACGAGGGTATCTCCGCCCAACCCTCTGAAAACCAGACCGAATGCAGCGGCCCCACACAGGATGATGAAGACCATGCAGGTTAGGTGAGTGGTTTGCTTCATGACCTGCTGAAGCATTTGAAGGCTGAATTGTCGGTTGGCGACGGCCAGAATCGTTGCGCCCACGGCGCCCACGGCCGCCGCTTCCGTTGGGGAGGCGATGCCGGCAAAAATCGAGCCGAGAACGGCGACCATCAGAAAGAGCGGTGGAAAAAGGGCTTTTCCCACCCGGGCCGCCAGTTCACCGCGGGTGATGGCATCAAGTTCGGCTCTCGGAATTGGGGGGGCGATGCCGGGTCTCAAATGCGCCGCAATGAGGATGTAGATGACGTAAAGGGTAACCAGCAGCAGTCCCGGCAGTACGGCCCCCATGAAAAGGTCTCCAACGGAAACGCCCACGATGTCTCCGATCAGCACCAGCACGATGCTGGGAGGGATGATCTGCCCCAGGGTTCCGGAAGCGGAGACCGTGCCGGTGGCCAGTTCTTTCTGGTAGTTCCGTCTGAGCATGGTGGGGACCGCCAGAAGACCCATGGTAACCACGGTAGCACCCACAATGCCCGTGGAGGCGCCCAAAAGGGCACCCACCACCACCACGGAAATGGCCAGTCCCCCTTTGAGTCGGCCAAAGAGGATGGCCATGGTGTCCAAAAGCCTTTCGGCAAGGCCAGAGCGTTCAAGCATCACCCCCATAAAAACGAAAAGCGGTACGGCAATCAGGGTAACGTTGGTCATGCGGCCGTAAATGCGAAGGGGGAGCAGGTCAAAAAAAGACCAGCCGAAACCGATGAGACCGAAAAACAAGGCGGTTCCCAAAAGGGTGAAAGCGACGGGAAAACCGGCCATCAACAGGATCGTCAGTGCCAGAAACATCCAGCCCGCAAGGTATTCCATCAGGATATTTCCTCCTCAACCGCTTCCAGGCCCAACAGTTGAAGAAGGCTGTGGAGGCCCATGGAAAGCCCTTGAAGCGCGAGAAGAAAGAAACCGACGGTGATGGCTCCCTTGACCAGGAAGACGTAGGGGATACCCCCGGGGTCCGGGGAGCCTTCCAGGATGGCCCAGGAATTATAGGTGAATTTCCATGAGGTGAGGATAACCATGATGCAGCCGGGGAGCATGAAGCAGAATACGCCGATGAAGTTGATCCAGGCCCTTCCCTTGAACCCGAGGCGTTGATAGATGATGTCCACGCGAACGTGGCCGTCGTGAAGCAGGGTGTATCCGGCCCCCAAGAGGAAAATAAAGGCAAAAAGCCACCATTCCAATTCCTGGGTGAATACGTAACTGGTGTTGAAAAGGTATCGCATGACAACGTCAACAAAAACCACGGCAACCAGCCCGGTGGTCACCCAGGCGACGCCGCGCCCCACCCATTCATTGATCCAGTCGATAACGCCACAGAACCTCTTGATCACTTTCATGAGCCCATCTCCAGCAACAACAGAACGACCCGTGGCCAACATGCCGTTCTCCCTATGAATCCAGATCACTATAGGCAAAAGGAACAAGGGGGTCAAGGGGTAAAATTGAAGGGACCCAGGTTATCATTGTCCTTTGAAATCCGTCTCCCGAAAACCTGCGTCTCCGGGCCGCATGGGGGTGTCGCCCTGAAATATCACTCTTTCTTAACAAAAAAACCGATCACCGCCAGAAGGAATATGGCAAGGCCGAATCCGAAATAGAGCAGGGGAAAGTAAGGGGAATGCTTGGTTCCTTCTTCCAGAATGTATGTTCTGTCAAAGACATATGCCCAATAAAGGGCGAAAAGGTAGTTGATCAAGAGTGCGGCCTTGGGATTGCCGAAAATGAGTGTCACGGTGCTGAGTCCCAGGAGCAGCACGATTTGGTAGAAGGGGGCGCAAAATTTGATTGAAAAAATTGATTCAAGCATGGTTGCTTCTCACCAACTCCGTCTTTGAATCCTGCCCGATGACTCGGGCCGGCATTGGTCATGGGCCTGCCCCATTTTTCAAAAATGAAGGGGCCGGTTTCGCCAGAGATAGAGCACGATGCCCGTTGCCATGGCGGCATTCAACGATTCAACCCCCTCTGCCATGGGGATCGAGATTCTGCCGGATCCTTTCAGGCCTTCGGGGATGCCCGGTCCTTCCAAGCCCGGCAGCAGGCAAAAGCTTTCCGGGAATTTGAACCGGGCCGCATCCGGCCCTCCAATAGACATGATGATCAAAGAAATTTCAAGCTTTTTTAGCTCCCCCATTGCCGGCCCCTCTAAAAAGTGAACCCTGAAAATGTTGCTCCCCGCGGCTCTCAGGGATTTGGGGTGAAAGGGATGGGCCGCCTCTTTTAACAGAACGATCTGCCTTACGCCAAATGCGGCGGACGCCCGGATGACGGCCCCCACATTGCCTGGGTCCTGAAAGGGGATTAAAAGGGTGCATCCGGTGCCCAGCCGGGTTTCCTCAAACCGGGGGAAGGGCCCGGCACAAACCATGACAAGGGGATGTCCCGTCCCGAACACATCCAGATGTCTGAAAAGCTCGGGTGTCAGACGGTATTTCCGAAGATCATGAATGTCATGAAGATGGGAATCCTCGTGCCCGCCGGAAAAAATGATACCAGTGCATTGATCCCTGAAATTTTCCAGCACTTCTTCCGTCTGTTTTGGGCCAGAAAGGAGGGCCTGTTGGTATTTCCGTATGTTTCTAGGGTGTTGAAGTTTCAAAAAGCGCCTGAAGGTCGTGTTGTTCGGGCTCTTTATCTCGACGGTCTTCATGCCTTATTCAGTCACCGGATGCTAATAGAGCGGTTTCAGCCACTCTTCGATCTGTTCAAAGGAGACGGGCTTTTCATCGTAAAAGAAGGTGAAAAGATCCCTGAACCGCCTAATCAGGCTTCTGTCCTTTAGGGCTTCTTTGACGGAAAGGGTGTCTTTGGTGTCATAGAAGTCTTTCAATTTAAGGAACAGTGTACAGGCGTGCCCGCCCGGATCACTTTTAAAACCATCCATGGATGAAAGGGATCCCAGGAGCGCCAGCAAAGGTTTCCTGTAGGGGGCCATCATCTTGTAGTTGTAGTAGAACATCTCTCTTTGGGAGATGTGTTCCCGTGGTGCAAAAACTTCAATGATGTCGATGAACTCGTCAAAATGATCCTTTGCCTTGCCCCGTCTCGGCACCCGCTTATTCGGGGAGAAAATATTCCAGATCATCGGTCTTGCGGCCTCCTGGGTCTGCTTTTGCGCTTGATCAAATCAAGAAACTGAAAGAGGAAAAACCCGAGACCCGCAATGAGAATAATGGTGGCGCCGCTTGTGATATCAAAGGTATAGGAAAGCCACAGTCCCAGAATTGTGAAGCAGATACTGAGCCCTGAGGAGAGGATCATCATGCGGCCAAGGGAACGGGTGTATTTTTCGGCGATGTAGGGGGGGATGGTGAGCAGGGCAATCACTAAAATGAGGCCCACCACGCGAATGATCATGACGATGGAAAGGGCGGTCATTCCCAGGAGAAGCAGGTAAAGGGTTTTTACGGGAATCCCCATGACAAAGGCGAACTCTTCATCATAACTGAGTGCCACAAACTCTTTGTAAAAGAGGAGCACCACCAGCAATATGAAGGCATCCAGCGGCAGCATGAGCCACAGGTCCGTGGAAGGGACCGCTAAAATACTGCCAAAGAGATAGCTCATCAGGTCTATGTGGTAGCCGGGCGTCAAATCGATCAAAATGATGCCCAGGGCCATGCCGATGGCCCACAGCACACCAATCACCGTATCGGCCCGGTCCTTGTTTTTGAGGCTGACGGCCCCCATGATAAAGGAAGCCCCGGAAGCGAATATGGCGGCACCCAGAAAAGGTGAAAAACCGAAAAAAAAGCCGAGCCCCACACCGCCGAAGGCCGCGTGGGCCACGCCGCCGGAAATGAACACGATGCGGTTGACGACCACAAGGGTGCCGATAATGCCGCAGGATATGCTGACCAGGAGACCCGCCAGCAGGGCATTTCTCATGAAATCGTATTGAAGCGCCTCCCACATATTGCTACCGCCTAATGGTGTTCGTGATCGGGCAGAACCCGGTGCGGAATGCCGTGAGCAATGAGATCCACCGGGCATTCGTAGGCCATGTCGAGCATTTCCTGGGTGATCTGGGCTTCTTCATGGTAGATCATAGACCGGTTGACGCAGGCCACGGACTTCACGTATCTGGATATGACACCCACATCATGGGTAATGGTCACGATGGTTGTCTGCCGGTTCAGTTCCCTCAGAAAATCATAGATGTTGCTCTCGAATTCCGGATCGACCTTGGCAGTGGGTTCGTCCAGAAAGAAGATTTCAGGTTCGGTGACCAGGGCCCGGGCGATCAGCACCCGCTGTCGCTGTCCGCCAGAAAGCTTCCCGATCAGTGTGTCCCTCCGGTCCCACATGCCCACTTTTCTGAGCGCTTCTTCCACCACGGGCCGGTCTTTTCTTGAAAAGCCCCTTCCCATTCGGGAAAAACCGAGACGTCCCATCAAGGCCACATCCATGACGGAGACGGGAAAGGTATTGTTGACGTCGGTATTCTGGGGAACATATCCGACCCGGTGCCTTGCCTGATGGGGGGGCTCCCCCAGCACCCGGATGTCACCCCTGTCCGGTTTCAAAATACCCAAAAGAAGCTTCAATAACGTTGTCTTGCCGCCACCGTTGGGTCCGATCATGCCCAGGAAATCGCCCCGCTTCATGATAAAGCTGATATTCTCGAGGGTGACGCTGTTGTCGTAGGAGAACCACACCCCCTTCATTTCAATGGCCGGTACTGTTGTCACGGGAAATCGCCGCTACTGAATATTTCCAACATTGCTGATCTCAAGGCTGAAGTCTGCCGCCGGCGGTGAGTGGGTCAGGGCCCCCACGGATATGAAGTCAACGCCTGTTGCGGCAATCTCTTTGACGGTATCGAGGGTGACGCCGCCGGATGCCTCCACCAGTGCCCGCCCATTAATGAGGTGGACCGCCTGCTTCATCATGTCAGGTGCCATGTTGTCCAGCAGGATGGTGTGGGCGCCGGCCTGGCATGCCGCTTCCACACCGGCCAGGTCTTCCACCTCAACCTCCACGCGAAGGGTGTGGGCTGCTCCTTCCTTTGCCATGGCTACGGCCTTTTTGATGGATCCCGCCGCCGCAATATGGTTGTCCTTGATCAGGATGCCGTCGAAAAGGCCGAATCGATGGTTGTGTCCGCCGCCGGTTTTCACCGCATACTTGTCACACCACCTGAGCCCGGGAGCGGTTTTTCGGGTATCCAGGATCCTGGCCCGGGTCCCCTTGATTCTTTCCACATATGATCGAGTGAGGGTGGCAATGCCGCTCATCCGTTGCAGGAAATTGAGGGCGGTTCTCTCGCCCGTCAAAATAGGGGCCAGACGGCCGCTGATTCGGCACACGGTGGATCCTTGGGGAACCGTCTCTCCATCCTTGTAACGCTGTGAAAACTTGAGAGCCGGATCGATTTCAAGAAAGGTCTGCTGAAACACGTTCATCCCGGCCAGGATCAGCTTCTCCCGGGCGATCAGAACCGCTTCGCCGGGAATCCGGGCCGAAACGGTGGCGCATGTGGTTGCATCTCCGGGTCCCAGGTCTTCCTCTAAAGCGTTCAGGACCAGGGGACGGATCTGTGTGAAAGCGCCCTTATGCATCAATCTTCTCCAGAACGGACAGATTCTGCGCCAGTTTTTGGCGTTTTGTAGAAAGGGATTCCGCCTTCTCTTTGACCTCCGCCACGATGTGTGCCGGTGCCTTGTCCAGGAAACCGGGGTTTTTAAGCTTCTTCTGAGAGGTTAAAAGGTCCTTTTCAATCTTGGCCATGGACTTTCGAATCCGTTTCTTTTCTTCCTCAAAATCTATCAGCCCTTTTAAAATCACGTGAATGGCGGATTCTTCAAATACGGCGGTGGCGGACGCCTCGGGCTTTTTTAAGCCCTTGCCGATCTCCAATCCTTCCACCTTGGCCAGGGTCATGATGTGGTCACTGCTTTTGTGAAGCTGTCGGGCCGCCTGGCCGGTGGCCGTATCAATCACCACCTTGACGTTTTTGGAAGGGGGCAGGTTCATTTCTCCCCGGATGTTGCGGATGCCGGTGATGATCCCCATAAGGAGTGCCATCTCTTTGATGGCGCCATCATCTTCGGGAAACTCGGCAGGGGTTGGGAACGGGGCGCTCATGATGCTGCCATGGGTTCCCGGCAGACGTTGCCATATCTCCTCCGTCACAAAGGGCATGAAAGGATGGAGGAGTTTCAACGACGCCGCAAGTGTCCTATGAACCGTGTGCCGCGTGGCGTTTCTCTGTGCAAGGTCTTCTCCGTAAAGGTCCTGCTTGGCCATTTCCAGGTACCAATCGCAGAATTCATGCCACACAAACTGATAACAGAGACCGGCCGCCTCATTGAACTGGTAGTCTTCTATGGCTTGGGCCACTTTTCCGCTGACCTGGCCCACGCGGGTCAGAATCCACCTGTCGGCAAGGGTCGAAGGATTCTCTTCCATGGATGGGGTTTCATCTTCGTCCAGGTTCATGAGGGCAAACCGGGCGGCGTTCCATATTTTGTTCACAAAGTGGCGGTATCCCAGAATCCTCTCTTCGGAGAGCTTGATATCCCTTCCCTGGGCCGCCAGTGCCGCCAGGGTAAAGCGAAAGGCATCCGTACCGAATTCGTCCATGACCACCAGGGGATCGATGACGTTCCCTTTGCTTTTGCTCATCTTTTTGCCGTCGGCGTCCCGAACCAACGCATGAATGTACACATCCCTGAAGGGGACGTCTCCCATGAAATGAATGCCCATCATCATCATGCGGGCCACCCAGAAAAAGAGGATGTCAAACCCCGTCACCAGCGCGCTGGTGGGGTAAAAGGTCTTGAGCTCAGGGGTTTCATCGGGCCATCCCAGGGTGGAAAAGGGCCAGAGGGCGGAACTGAACCATGTGTCCAGAACATCCGTCTCCTGACGGAGTTCCCCTGAGTTACAGTGAGGGCATTCAGATGGGGTGGTTTTGGCCACCGTGATGTCACCGCAAGCATCGCAATACCAGGCCGGTATCCGGTGTCCCCACCAGATCTGCCTGGAAACGCACCAGTCCCTGATGTTGTCCATCCAGTCAAAATAGACGGCTTCCCAGTTTGAAGGATAGATGCGCGTTTCACCGTTTCTGACGGCGTCGGCGGCTTTCTTGGCCAAGGGCGCGGCCTTGACGAACCACTGTTTGCTCAAAAGGGGCTCGATCATGGTCTTGCATCGATAGCAGTGCCCAACGGCGTTCCGGTACGGTTCGACTTTTTCAAGGAGTCCTTCCGTCTCAAGATCTTGGATGATTTTCTCGCGGCATTGGAACCGGTCCATCCCTTCATAGGGACCGGCCGATGCGTTCATGACGCCATTTTCGTCGATGACCTTGATACGCTCCAGATCATGCTGGTTTCCGATGTCAAAATCATTGGGATCATGGGCCGGCGTGATCTTTAAGGCCCCGGTGCCGAATTCCATGTCCACGTAACGGTCGAAGATGATGGGAATCGGTCTGTTCAAAACCGGCAGCAACACTTTGGCCCCTTCCATATGGCTGTAACGGTCATCCTTCGGGTTCACCGCCACTGCCGTGTCTCCCAGAAGGGTCTCCGGCCGGGTCGTGGCAACGATCAGGTGACCGCTTCCATCTTTAAAGGTGTACCGAATGTGATATAGATAGCTGTCCTGATCCTGATGTTCCACCTCCAGATCCGCCAGGGCCGTATGGCATCGGGGGCACCAGTTGGTGATGTAATCCCCGCGGTAAATGAGCCCTTCCTCGTAAAGGCGGACGAAAACCTCTTTTACGGCCCTTGAGAGGCCCTCATCCATTGTGAACCTTTCGCGGCTCCAGTCACAACTGCATCCAAGCCGCCTCAGCTGGTTGATGATCAGCCCACCGTACTTCTTGCGCCATTCCCATACCAGTTCAATGAATCTCTCCCTGCCCACGGCATGGCGGTCGGTTCCCTGGGCCGCAAGGTCCTTTTCAACCACGTTTTGGGTGGCGATGCCGGCATGATCGGTCCCGGGCTGCCAGAGGACATTGTCACCCGCCATTTTCTTGTAACGGCAGAGGATGTCCTGAAGTGTATTGTTGAGCGCGTGGCCCATGTGAAGGGTACCCGTCACATTGGGCGGCGGAATAACAATGGCATAGGGTGGTTTATCCGAACGGGGGTCGGGCTTGAACAGGTCATTCTCTTCCCAGTATTGATACCATTTGTTTTCAACTTCTTTGGGTTCATAACTTTTCGCTATGGGTTCTTTTTTCATCTGTAACGACACTCCAAATAATAAGAAAAGGAAGGGGGTTGTAACGGTTACAACCCCCCTGATGCTGCCTTCGTCTTGTATGCTTCAGTGTAACGGGTTTTCAAAGCTCGGATGAGGCGATACTTTTTTTCAGGGCGTCCATGGCTTCCAAAATAACCTTTTCGGCGACTTCCGAAACGGTTTCCCGGACCGCTCTGTCCACGGTTTCATGAAGGACCTTCTCGGTGGCTTCCGAAACGGTCTCCCGGACCGTTTCAAGAACGGTGCCCTGAATGACTTCCGTCATCAACGCTTTCATTTTTTCTTCGGAAATGCCCTGCATATCCTGCGTGGCGGATGCCACCTCCGGTTCTTCATCCGCCAATACCGTTTCATCTACCTCATCTTCCCCTGAAGCAAAGCTTTGGCTCGGTTCCACATCGTCGTACTGGAAAGCTTGTTCCGCCTCAACGGATGGCGCTTCAGGTTCCAACCGGTCTTTATCAAATTCGGCCAATATATCTTCCGGTTTCTCCAGATCGGCTGCTTCTTTTTCAATGCCCGCCAGCACATCATCCAGCTGTTGCTGGGATGGTTCCCGGAGGGGTTCCGTGTCGGGCGCTTCAAATGTGGGCGCACTGTCAAACTTGAAATCAGATGATTCCAGTGGTGAAAACTCATCTTCCTCGGGAGATGTCGTCTCTTCTCCCGGTGCCTCCGACAGCGGTGAAGGGGAATCTATGGTTTCCGGCGCATTGGCTTCGGTGAATGGGATCTCCTTGAAATCGACCTTCTCATCATCCAACAGGATCGGCTCTTCCATATCCGATCCCTGGGGGGGCTTGCCTTCCCGTACCACATCCGTCAATTCTATGATGTCTTCTGACGCTTGCGTATCGGATCCCTGGTTCCAATCACGGGATGGGTCGCTTTTTTTCTCTTGATGTTGATCTTGATCATTGCTCATCTTGGGTTCCCCCATTGATGGATTTATGAGATCTATTTATTAGTGGGTAACTAACATGGAGGGTGAGTGATGTCAAGACTTTCCATCCTCGACGGGTTCTCCGGTATATTCCGGCAGGGCCCCCATATCCTCATTCATTTGCGGGTTCTCCACATTGATACTGCTCACCTCCCGAAGCACCACATCTCCGGCGTGGTCCAGTTGGGCGCACCCCCAAAGAAGAAAAGCAATCAAAATACAGAAAAAGGGCCTTATTATCCCAAGGCGTTGGTTGTGGGGACTCATTTTGCTCTCCTAGAACAGCGAAGCAGGGTATGTTGGTTAAAATGTCATGAAGAGGGAGTCTAAAGCAATTGCGGTTCTGCGTCAAGGAGAGACGGCTCTTGCTGGAATTCCGATATAAGGATTGATTGAAAAACATCGTTGGCAAAAGCAAGCTCGCGGGTGTGAGTCAGGAATTTTGAGCTATGGTCTCAGTCGTGT
>JANQDY010000280.1 GCA_028278625.1 Thermodesulfobacteriota bacterium | reverse complement strand
CAGGCCATGCAGGAACGCCAGGTCACCATTGGCGAGAAGACCTACGACCTTCCCGACCCCTTTCTGGTGCTGGCCACCCAGAACCCCATTGAACAGGAGGGAACCTATCCGCTGCCCGAAGCCCAGGTGGACCGTTTCATGCTCAAAGTGGTCATCGATTATCCCTCCGTGGCTGAAGAACGGATCATTCTCGATGCCGTGGACAACACCGAATTTGTACCCAAGGTGAACCCGGTGGTTCCCGTGGAAGATATTGCCCGATCCCGGCAGGTGGTAAACACCATCTATATGGATGACAAAATCAAAGACTATATCGTCAGTCTCGTTTACGCCACAAGAGAACCGGAAAACTACGGCCTGGATCTTACGCCCTACATTGAAAACGGTGCCTCCCCGCGCGCCACCATTCATCTCAAAACCGCCAGCAAAGCCCTGGCCTTCCTTCAGGGACGCGGTTACGTCACCCCTGAAGATGTCAAATCCATCGCCATGGATGTTCTGAGACATCGGGTAAGCGTCACCTATGAAGCAGAGGCAGAGGCACTGACCAGCGAAGACATGGTCAACAAAATCCTGGAAACCATTCCGGTTCCCTAAAAGTTGGATCACGTGGATGCATATTCAGACGAAAAAGAGGAATTCATCATGGATACCCACACCACCAAGGAAATTCTCAAGAAGGTCAGACAGGTTGAAATCAAGACCAACCGTCTGGTGGATGACTCCCTGGCAGGCCACTACCACTCGGTTTTCAAGGGCCGGGGAATGGACTTCGATGAAGTCAGGGAATATGTGCCCGGCGACGACGTCAGGACCATCGACTGGAACGTAACGGCCAGGACCGGCAGGACCTATGTCAAGAAGTTCACGGAGGAACGGGAATTGACCATCATGCTCATCATTGACGTCAGCGCTTCAGGGGAATTCGGCTCTGTCAACCAGAGCAAACGGGAGATGATGGCCGAAATCGGGAGTGTGTTGGCCTTTTCCGCCATGCGCAACAACGACAAGGTTGGGCTGGTCCTTTTCACGGATGATGCCGAGCTCTATATCCCGCCGGGCAAGGGCCGTTCCCATATCCTACGGGTCATACGGGAGATTCTCTTCTTTCAGCCCACTGGCACCGGAACAAATCTGGCAGCCGCCATGGACTTCACCAACCAGGTGATCAAACGGAGGGCCGTGGCCTTTTTGATTTCCGATTTCTGCCTTCCCGGAGATTTTGATGAATCTTTAAATGACCTGCGCCCCAAACTCCGCATTACGGGCCGCCGCCACGATCTGGTGGCCGTATCCGTTGATGACCCACGGGAACGGGAACTCCCCAATATCGGACTGATCACCATTGAAGACTCGGAAACCGGCGAACAGGTGGAACTGGATACCGCCAGCGCCCAGGTGCGATCCCGTTTCAAAGATCTGGCCGAGACCCGCCGGGCCGGCCTCAGGAGGGCCATCCGGTCAGTGGGAGTGGATATGCTGGAGCTTTCCACCGAACGGTCCTACCTGGCGGACTTGAGACGGTTCTTCAGCGCCAGAGAAAGGAGAAGTCACTGATGATGCCTTACACATTCAAGAAACCAACGGGCACAGCCCTCCTCTTCGCCCTAACCCTGTTTTTTCTGTTTGAAGGGCTGGCCTGGAGCGGGCCGTCCGCCACGGCGACGACCCAGAATCAAAGGGCCAACAACATTGTGACAGCTCCCATGCCCGCCAAACCGGTTCCCTCCCCTACGGGAACTTCAAAGGCACAACAGCCGATTCAGTCACCTTTAAACAACGCCGCATCATCAAATGCCGGAAGTTTCCCTTCGGCATGTCCCCTGGCCCTTGGAACGGGCCCAGGAGGGGATATTCGAGACATAAGGGGGCCTATCCACATTCCCGATCCGCGGAGTTGGCTTCTTTACGCCCTAGGGAGTGTGCTGCTGCTGTTTCTGGGCTGGGCCGCCGTTAAATGGTTCAGCAAACGGCAAGCCTCTCGCCTCAAGTCAGCCGTTGAAATTGCCTTTCTGGAACTGGAAAAGGCAAAGGCGTTGATGGTTCCGGAAAAAGCGGAAAGGTTCTCCGTCATGGTATCGGGTACCATTCGCACATACATCGAGAAGCGATTCAACATGCGGGCCACCCGAAAAACGACACGCGAGTTCATTAAAGAGGTGGCGGCCGAACCCACGAGCGCGTTGAATCCTCACGGACCATTGTTAAAGGAATTCCTGTTTCACTGCGATCTGGCAAAATTCGCCAGGCACAGGTTCAGCGTCAGTGAGATGGAGAGGATGCATGAGAGCGCCTGGCGTTTCGTTAATGAAACAAAGCCGGAACCGGAGGAGAAGACGGCAGAAAAAAGAGGACGGGCAAAAGAGCCCGTGGCAGCCGGAACCGACGGCATCAAAGGCAGAAAAGGCTTTTTCAAGGGGGGCTTTCTGGATCATTTCCCCTGGAAGGCAAAAAGCCGGACCCAGGGATTCAACGGCAATCATCAAGTGGCTGCGGCAGGAGGTAGATAAATGTTTCATTTTGACCACCCGGAAATTTTGTGGTTGCTGGTTTTGCTTCCCCTTCTGGCCTTTTTGCGCGGACGAAGGGGACAGGCAACAGCCATACGATACTCGACAGCGCAGACCGCCAAAGCCATTTCGGGCGCCCGGAAATCCAAAGCGGGCCGATGGCTCGGCACCCTGCGCATGCTGGCGCTGGGGGCACTGGTGGTGGCCCTTGCCAGGCCCCAGATCGTCCATGGCACATCGGAAGTGGACGCAGACGGCATTGATATCATCCTGGCCGTTGACGTCTCCGGCTCCATGGAGGCCCTCGATTTCACCATCAACAATGAACCGGCCAACAGAGTTGACGTGGTTAAGGAAGTGGTGTCCCGGTTCATCGAGGAACGGCCCAATGATCGCATCGGCCTGGTGGCCTTTGCGGGACGGCCTTATATGGTCAGTCCCCTCACTCTGGATCACAATTGGCTCGAGCGGCGCCTCCAAACCATCCATCCAGGCATGGTTGAAGACGGAACCGCCATCGGCTCGGCCATCGGGAGCAGCATCAATCGATTGCGCGACCAGAATGCCAAGTCAAAAATCGTCATCCTGCTCACCGACGGCATGAACAACGCGGGCAAAATACTGCCCAAAACCGCGGCCGAGGCCGCCGAAACCCTGGGAATCAAGATCTACACCATCGGCGCCGGTTCCCGCGGTGAAGTGCCCATTCCAATCACCGACAAATTCGGCAATCGAAAAATCGTCCGCGCAAAAGTGGATATTGATGAGGAGACCCTTAAGCAGGTTTCCCGCATGACCGGGGGGAAATACTACCGGGCCACGGACACCGATTCATTGACCAAAATATACGGTGACATCAATGAACTTGAAACCACCAAACGAAAGATAAGGAAATTCGAACATCGAAACGAGATGTTCCTGTGGGCTGCCCTGGGGGCGCTCCTGCTCATGGGAATTGAATTGACCCTTGGCCAGACCCGTTTTCGACGCTTACCGTAATAAGAAAGAAAGGAAATAGAACCATGCAATTCGCACATTCCATCTGGTTGTTGGCAGGGGCGGTGGCCTGTGGATTCCTTGCTGTGAGTTTCTACCATTTCCAGAAAAAGAGCAATGCGGCCCTAAAGGAATTCGCTTCCGGAAGACTTCTTCAAAAGCTCACACAAGGGATTTCCCCCCGAAAGCGGCTCATAAAACGGGTGTTCCTGGTACTGGCGGTGGGCCTGGTCTTTGTGGCACTGGCCCGGCCGCAAATGGGCTATGAATGGAAGGAGGTCAAGCGAAAAGGGATCGATATCCTGCTGGCCGTGGATACGTCGAAGAGTATGCTGGCCGAAGACGTAAGGCCCAACCGGCTCGAACGGAGCAAATTCGGCATTATGGATTTTGTTTCCAGGCTGGAAGGGGACCGGGTGGGACTCCTCCCCTTTGCCGGTAATGCCTTTCTCATGTGCCCGCTGACCCTCGACTATGATGCCTTCAGGAATTCCCTTGAAGCACTGGATACGAATATCATTCCAACGGGGGGAACGGATATCGCCAGTGCCATATATGTGTCGGAAGCCGCCTTTCAAAACGATGCCAACCATAAAATCCTGGTGTTGGTCACCGATGGAGAGGATCTGGAAGGCGAAGCCCTTTCAGCCGCACAAGCGGCAAAGGATAGCGGATTGACCATCTATACCGTGGGGGTGGGAACCCCCAAAGGGGAATTGATCCCCCTGGTGCAGGGTGGTAAAGGCGGCGCCTATGTGAAGGACGAAAACGGTCAACCGGTAAAATCCCGCCTCGATGAAACCATGCTTCAGAAAATCGCGGAAGCCACCGGCGGCCGCTATGAGCCCCTGGGACAACAGGCTGAAGGTCTCGATGCCATCTACCGGGAAAAACTGAGCCTGGTACCGAAACAGGAATTGGCCGAAAGAATGCAGCGGGTGCCCATTGACCGGTTCCAGTGGCCTCTCATGTTGGCCCTTCTCCTTCTGCTCATGGAGTTCGCCATTTCGGACCGTAAATGGAAACGAAAAAAACTGCCGGTCATCACCACCGTGTACAGACGCATTCCCAGGGTCGGGCGTGCGGCGGGCGCGGCTTCGGTTCTGTTGCTCATACTTCTGGCGATCCTCCTTCTGGGATTTGGGGGGACCCATGCATCCCCCCAGGAGGCCGAGGCGGCATACAAGGCAGGGGATTACGATCTGGCGGTTCAGGGATATCGGTCAGAGGCCCAAAAAGCGCCTTCAGATCCCAAGCTGCAGTTCAATCTGGGGACTGCCGCCTACAAAGGAAAGGCGTATCCTGAAGCCCTGGCATCCTTTAGGAAATCCCTCAAGGTTCAGGATATCGGATTGCAGAATCAATCCTATTACAACATGGGAAACACCCTCTACCGACAGGGTGAAGAAACGGAAAAGCAAAACCCCCAACAGACCATAAAAACCTGGGAAGCTTCCATTGGGGCCTATGAAAACGCCCTGAAACTGAAACCGGACGATACGGATGCGGAATTTAACCGTGATTTCGTGAAAAAGCGTCTCGAGGAACTAAAAAAGCAGCAGAAGCAGAAGGACTGCAATAAATGCAACAATCAAAACAAGGACAAACAGAAAAACGATCAGAAGCAGAACCAACAGGCCAACAACAAAGACGCGAAACAAGACCGGAACAAGAATCAAAACAAGGATCAACAGAACAAGAATCAGGACAAAACGTCCGGAAAAAACCGGAATCAAGATCAACGGAAAAAGAACGATCAACAGAAAAGTCAAGAAAGCCAACAGGCCAAAAAAGATCAACAGAAAAAAAATGGGGACCAACGGAAGCAACAACAGGCCAAGGCCGATCCGGACAAAAAGAGGGAACCTGGTTCCGACCGTGCAAAACCGGGCAAGGGTTCAATCAAAAAAGAGCAGATGAAAAAAGCGGAAAACAAAAGGGGCCAACAGAGGACCCCACGTGCCCCCAAAAAACAGCGGCCGGGACAGATGACCGAAGAACAGGCCAAAAGACTGCTCGATTCACTCAAAGGGAATGAAAAGGCCATGCCCATGACCGCTCAGAACCTGGGAAGCGGCGGAAAGCCCGATGATCGGAAAAGGAGGGACTGGTGATGAAACCCTTTCGGCATAAGACCGGAAAAAGCATTCTCACCCCGCGGCGAGTGTTCATGGCCGGCGCCATGCTGTTCCTGGCAGCCGGGGCCGTGGCACTCTTGGCCGGCTTCAGCCAGGCAGGCTGGGGCAAGGGGACCCCAAAGCCCGCGGCCACGGCAGCCGGTGGCGGCGTCTCCACCGCCATTGAGCCCGGAAGAATTTCCCTGGGTGAAGCGGCCATCCTGGTGGTTCAGGTCTCGGGCGAAGGGGCGGGTCCGCCATCATTGGGTGCCGTGGACGGCCTCAGGTTCCACACCATGGGTCAAAGCAGCCAGTATCAGTCCATTAACGGCCGGGTGTCCGCCACCACCAGTTATCTGTTTCAAGTGCAGGCGGAACGCCCCGGAGAGTTCGTGATCCCGCCCGTACAAGCCCGCATCGCCGGAAATATCATGAAGTCCAGACCGGTGACCCTGCATGTTGTAGGAGGCGGCTCCCGAAGCGCGCCCCAAAGTGCCCTTCCCTCTTACAACCAGCATTCCCGCAAAAGGGCCGGGCAAGATGGCGGCAGAGCCATTAAGAGGGGAGAATTCATGAGCTGGGAACAAGGAAAACCGGCCTTTTTACGGGTTCTTCCCAGGGCCGGAAAGGCCTATGAGGGAGAACTCCTCCCCATGGAAATAAAGGCCTATATTCACCAGGGGGTCCAGGCGACACTGAGAACTTTGCCGACGATCCAGGGGGGCGCTTTTGCCTGCCGCGAACTGGGAGGCAAACCGGTACAGACCGAAGAAATCCTGGATGGTGTCCCCTTTAACGTGCTCACCTGGCATACGGCCGTAAGCGCCGTAAAAGAGGGTGAGCATCCGGTGACGGTGGAACTGGACGCGACCTTGGGCATCCCGGAGCAGAGTCGTCGCCGCAGTCCTTTTGGTCGGGGGTTCTTCGATGACGACTTTTTCAACGGCTTTTTCGAGAACATTCGAGAGGAACAGGTCAAATTGACCAATCCCCGGTTAAAGATCCGGATCCTGCCTTTGCCCAAAATGGGGAGACCCGCGAATTTTGGCGGCGCGGTGGGGAGTTTCAAATTATCCGCCTCTGCTACGCCCAAAAAATCGATGGTAGGGGACCCCATTACCGTTAAGATGCGGGTACGGGGAACCGGTAATTTCGACCGCGTCTCCACACCGGTTTTGGATGTGGGAGAAGGATGGAAGACCTATCGACCCTCGACGGCCTTTAAACCGGCAAGCGCTACCGGTTACACCGGCGAAAAAGTCTTTGAGCAGGCGGTTATTCCCATGGAGGGAACCATCAAATGCATTCCGCCGGTCAGGTTCTCTTATTTTGATACGGACAAGAAGAAATATGTCACCCTCAAGACCAAGGCGATCCCTCTCACATTGACCCAGGGAAACGGCCCCTCCATGGTGAGTGGGCCATCAGGGGGGACAAAGGAAGAAACGTCGGGAACACCGGGGATGGAGAAAGATACCCGCAAAAGCGCCCTTGCGCCCCTACGCGTGGCAGCGGGGAACGGTATCAGAAGCCTGCGCCCTCTGGTTGAAGACCCCTGGTTTTTGGGTGCCCAGGGTTTCCCGGTGGGGGCGCTTTTCCTGGGTCTTTTTCTGAGCCGCCGTCAGAAAAGGCATTTGAAAGATCCAGGCATTGCCCACAAGAAACAGGTCAAACAGAAGATCAATGAATCCATCCGAAAAATGGATCGCGCCATAACAGCCCACGATACCGCCGCTTTCTTCCATGCCTGCAGAACCGCTTCACAGGAGCGGCTGGGTGAGATCTGGGGACAGCCCCCGCAGGGCATCACCCTGGCTGAAATAAAGAACCGCCTTGGGGACAGTTGCAAAAGCATGTCCATTGTTTTTGAAAAAGCGGATGCCGCTGCCTATTCCGGGCAGTCTTTCGGACCGGAAGAGCTGAAGAGGCTGCGGGATCTGCTGGTTTGCGAACTCAATGACTTAAACCGTGCATCACCGGCATCTCATCACTGACGGGAGATAAAAAGTCCTATTTCCGGGAGAAGGAAAATGTATCGATACCATCAAAAGAAAAGCGGCCTCATCTTGATTTCCTGTGTGGTTTTGGGCATGATGGCCCTGCTTCTGACGGCGCGGCAAAGTGCCGCAACAGAGGAGACCATCGGGGGAGAGCATTTTGTGCTGGGCAATGAGGCCTATGTAAAAGGAGACTACGATCAGGCCGTTTTAGAGTACAAAAAGGCGCTCAATAGTGAAGGATACACCCCTTCCGTTCTCTATAACCTGGGCAACGCCTATTACATGAAGGATGAGATCGGAGCAGCGATCCTCAACTACGAGCGGGCGCTTTATCTTGATCCGGCAAATCCCGATATCAAGGGGAACCTGGCACTGGCGCGAAAAAAGGCCGGTTTGGGAAGTCCTCACGAACCGTCATGGAAGGCCTGGCTGAGCCGCCTGACCCTGAACGGATGGACCTGGTTGGCGGTTATCGGTTTTGGCGTCCTTTCGCTGATGATCTTGCTTAAGGGAATGGCCCCCCGGTTATTCGGAAGGGCGGTCTTTGGCACAGTGGTTTTCCTCTCCCTATTCCTCTTTCTGGGAGCGGGCGCGGGCGTCATGGTGCAGTATGACAACGTCTGCCGCGGCATCATCACCGCCAAAAACACACAATTGCGCATCTCTCCCTTTGAATCGGCCGAGCCCTCGGGTGTTGTAAATGGCGGAAGAGTGGTTAATCTAGGCGATATCTACGAGGGATATGTCTTTGTCACAACAGACCATGGAAAATCCGGATGGATACCGAAAAGTGCCGTTACGGCGGTTGTGCCCTCATACGGTAACCATCAGGTACAGACGGCCCTTACGCCATCCCATGATTCTGAAAACAGAACAAACGGCGTAGGGACCTAAAACCATAAAAGCACAAGAAAGGAGTACATCATGAAAATAATGACCCAAAAAATGACATGGAGATCAAGACCTTTCTCATTGCGTCTGTTCTCACTGCTGGCCGCAATTTGTGTGGTCACATTCTATTGGACTTCGGTTGCCCGGGCCGCAACCGGCGATGATCAGGGCCAGGTACGATGGGTACCGGAGAGTTTTTCAGAACTGGCCCAGAAATACAGCCCGGCCGTTGTCAATATCCGCTCGGAAAAAAACGGCAAACGCCGTATGGAGGTGGACCCCCATTTCAAGGGAGGACCTTTTGACAAGGAAGACCCATTTCGTGATTTCTTCGAGAAATTCTTCGGCGGCCGCCCGAACCAGGGATTTAAGCAAAGGAGTCTCGGCTCCGGCTTTATTATCGACCACGACGGTTACATTGTGACCAATAACCACGTGGTGGAAGGGGCCGATAAGATCAAAGTCATCCTCAAGGACGAGCGGGAATTCAACGCGGAAGTAAAG
The DNA here is from genome assembly GCA_028278625.1 of Thermodesulfobacteriota bacterium. The sequence goes on along the minus strand of JANQDY010000280.1, from coordinate 13,397 downwards.
GGACGGGATCCCAATACGGATTTGGCCCTCATCAAGATCGAATCCGACGGAAATCTCCCGGTTATCGAATTCGGCAACTCGGATGATGTCAAAATCGGGGAATGGGTCATGGCCATCGGGAACCCCTTCGGCCTCGAGCATACGATTACCGTGGGCATCATCAGCGCCAAAGGGCGGGTGATCGGTTCAGGCCCCTACGATGACTTTATTCAGACCGACGCTTCCATCAATCCCGGCAACAGCGGCGGCCCTCTCATCGACATGAATGGAAAAGTGGTGGGGATCAATACCGCCATTATCGCCGGAGGCCAGGGCATCGGGTTTGCCATTCCCGTGAACATGGCCAAGGGGATTATCCAGCAGCTGCAGAGCAAAGGGGAAGTCACCCGGGGCTGGCTGGGTGTCGGCATCCAGGACCTTAACGAAGAACTGAAAAAATACTACGGTGTCAAGGGGAAAGCCGGTGTTCTGGTCACAAAGGTTTTCCCCGGAGACCCGGCGGAAAAAGCCGGCATAAAAGCCAAAGACATTATACTTTCGGTTAACGGTAAGGAAGTGGACAGCAGCCGGGAATTGAGCCGTACCATTGCCGAATCACCCGTGGGCCAGAAGGCCAAGCTTCTGGTGCTCCGTGATGGCAAGGAAAAGGAATTCACCATCAAACTGGGCAAACGGCCGGAAACCATGATGGCCGCTCAGAGTCCGGAAGTTCAGAAGAAAAATCCCTTCGGCCTCGCGGTGAGCAATCTCACCCCGGAGCTCATTTCGCAGTTCCAGCTTCAGGCTGAAAAGGGTGTCATGGTGGTCGGTGTGGAGCCGGACAGCAAGGGAGAGGAAGCCGGCGTCCTCCCCGGGGATCTCATCAAGGAGATCAACCACAAGGAAGTGACTGATGTAGACCAGTACATGAAGGAAATCGGAAAATACAAAAAAGGCGACAAAATTTCCCTGTATATCCTGAGAAGCAACCGGGGGTATGTGGCCGTCACACTGACCAAATAGATGGTCACATGGCATGGAGCGATCATTGTGGTCTCTCCCGTGCCCCGTCCCTGAGCTTCAACCACTGAGAGAGCCCCCGATAGCCATCGGCTTCGGGGGCTTTTTTTACCACAAAAGTGATGATATCCGCTTTTCCCTATTCCCATCCCTAAAGGCAAGCAATACATTATCACCATCCCCTTATCATTTGATCCTATGTTTTTCGATTTGGGTTGACACACGTGGTCGGTTTCTATATTTTCCTTCATCGTAAAATAGTCAATCGTCCGGCTGTTTCGTTTGTGACCCGAATGAAAGAACCCAAGCTTTAGGCCGCCGTCTGTTTGGAGCTAAGATCATGATCCCCGAAACCGTGATTTTTTCCGAAATCGATCTTAAATACTGCCATTGCTGATGTGATTGAAATTGAGTTCTACGACTGCTCTAGCTGCAAAACGGGATTCATAATAGCCAGTTGATTTATATACATCCTAAATACTATCTTACTTACGTGAATTTCGGGGACATTTTGCTGATTTTTAAGATTTCAATTCGGAATTAACTTGTCATTCATTCGATCCGGGTGCATAGACCTATTCGCCCTGGCTCCCATGGAATCTGACCCATGGGAAAAAACGGCCGATTTTCCGTTTTGAAAAGATCATATACGAGGAGGGAACATCATGAGAGTGAAAGCTGGGTTGGGCGTTTTGGAGATGATCTTCTGGTGCCTGTTGAGCGTTGCATATCCGGCCTTCACAGGGGCAGCGGCACCTGAAAAGGCCGACAAGGAGGGTATTCTTTCAGCCTATGCCAACCTGCCACTCTATTTTATTGAAAACAAGGGGCAGCTTGATCCCAAGGTCCGGTTTTATGTCAAGACATCCGGCCAGACCCTCTATTTTACGGATAAAGGGATCGTATTCGACCTTTTTCGTGGGGGAGAGAGAGCGAAAAACGAGCGGCCGGAACCGGAAAAGGGCCTGCACGAAGCGGGGCAAAAGAGAGAACGACTGGTGTTCAACCTGACGTTTGAGAATGTCAAGGAAGGGGTCTTGACCAAAGGTTTTGACCCTCAAGAGGCCGGAATCAACTATTTTGTGGGCAATGACAAAAGCAAATGGAGGACGGAAATCCCCACCTATAAGGGGATCGTCTACAAGGGGGTCTACGAAGGGATTGACCTGAAAGTCTTCGGCAACGGCAAGGACATGGAATATGAATTCATCGTGAACCCGGGTGGGAACTCCGACCAGATCCTCTTGACCTACAGCGGAATCGAAGGGCTTGCGGTCAACGAGGCGGGGCAACTTCTCATTGGAACCGCCTTCGGTCAGATCGAGGAGACAAAACCCCATATCTATCAGGAGATAGAAGGAAAGAAAGAAGTAGATGGACGTTTTGAAATCCGAAGCTGCGCCGACCCATCAGATACCGGAAAATTTTCATACGGCTTTCAGGTCGCCTCCTATGACCCAGCCTATCCCCTTGTCATAGACCCCACTCTTGATTATTCCACCTATTTAGGGGGAAGCAGGACAGATCAGGGAAATGGCATCGCCGTGGACGGCTATGGAAACGCATATGTCACGGGAGAAACCTGGTCAAGCGACTTTCCCATCAAGAATCCCTTTCAGGCAACTTTTTCCGGATTTATGGATTCCTTCATCGCTAAACTTTCGCCAGCGGGAAACGCCCTTTTTTACTCCACATATCTGGGGGGAAGTAGTAGTGATGAAGGAAATGGGATCGTAGTGGACGGCTATGGAAACGCATATGTCACGGGAGAGACCCGGTCTACCGACTTTCCCACAAAAAACCCCTTTCAGGCAACCAACGGAGGATGGGATGATGCCTTCATCACCAAGATTTCTTCATCAGGAAGCGACCTTTATTATTCCACATATCTGGGAGGAAATGGCAGCGATGCCGGATATGGCATCGCCCTGGACGGTTCAGGCAATGCCTATATCACGGGAGGAACCGGTTCCACCGTCTTTCCCACAAAAAGCCCCTTTCAGGCAACCAACGGAGGGGTGTCTGATGCCTTCATCACCAAGATTTCTTCATCGGGAAGAGACCTTTGTTACTCCACATATCTGGGAGGAAACTGGCCTGATCGTGCATATGGCATCGCCGTGGACGGCCACGGAAACGCCTATGTCACGGGTGTGACCTATTCCAGCGACTTTCCCACGAAAAATCCTTTTCAGGCAACCTTGGCCGGTTATAGTGCCTTTGTTGCAAAACTCACGGATTCACCTTCCCCCATCCCAACCTTGAACGAGAGGGGTCTGATTGCACTGTCGCTGTTGGTGATTCTGATCGGCTATTTCACAATCCGCAAACGCCGACAGGCATGACATTGATCCAAACACCGTTTCCAGATTCGCCAAATTCGGGGACGGCTTACCTAATTTTAACCTCGGCTGACATTATTTTAACTAAGTTCCCCTGTCTGCGATGGATTAGGCAACAGGATGAAACCGGCGAGATGGAGGGAATCGGAATGGATCTAAGGGGGTCCGGAAGTTTGGCCCCGGCCAGCAAGCCTACCGGTTTTCCCGTCGCCAGAATCCGAATAAAAACCGGCGGTGGTGCACACTCCAGATGATATTTCCAATGATATCAGCCGTGAGACCTTTGCCCTCATCAAGCCCACCATCGACCATTGCGTCGTGAAAGCCGCCCGCCGGACCTTTGAAAAGCTTCCGGACACCCCCAATCGCGTCACCTTTTCATACATGGGCGATCATGAGGTGAAGGGTGGGAATAAGTATCAAATAAAACCAGATCGGCTGCACCGTCGGGAAACGGAAGACCCGCCAACCGGATTCCTATAAGTGGGGCTGGAGCCCGCAGAGGCAGACCCTCCGCTTTTGATCTCAAGTGAACTTTTTTACAAAAGTCTTGGCGTCGACAATCTGGATCCTGTGAAAATGTTTCAACTCCAAAAGATGATGATCCCCTGACACGATGTAGTCGGCCTCTCCCTCCATGGCGCAGGCCAAAAACTTGTTGTCCGTGTGGTCCTTTTTGATCTTGTCGGTCTGGTAGCGGTCTTGCGTTACAATCAGGGCTCTTTCTTTTATGAGTTCAATGATCTCGTCTTCTTCGCCATTGTGGAAGAACACTCTTTTTCTGAGATCCGGTTTAAGGAGTGTTTTTCTGATTTCCTCCAGGATCTTCTCTGAGACCACCAGTTCAAAAGCCCCTTTAATCCATAGCTCCTGCAGCTCGGACGTGTAGCCATGACTGGCCAGGAAACCGCTGACAAACAGATTGGTATCGATAACCGCCCTAATTCGCGATTTTTTCTTCTTCAACTCTGACAGCCTTCACCGCATTTTCGACAATCTGTAAGATCTCTTTTTCTGAGTACCCCTTAACCCTGTACCTGAACTTTGAAAGGCTCCTTCTCATCCGATCTTCCCATGCCTCTTCATGGGTCGGTTTCAGGACCTCCTGGACTTTGTTGCGTACGATGACGGCATTGATAAGATTCTTAATCATGCCCCTATTCTCCTGGTCCATGCCTTCTACTTCTCTAAACATCTCAAGAAGCTCCAAGTCCTTGAGCGGACTCAAACCGTTTTTCGGGACATTTTCAAAAAGAAGATAGTCTGCACTTATCTCCAGGCCCTCCGCGATTTTTTTTAAGGTATCTGCAGTGGGTACGATCCGGCCTGTTTCGTATTTGCTGAGCAGTTTGGCGTTCACGCCCGATCTCTCTTCAAGCAGACTTTGAGAAAAGCCCTTTTCTTTTCTCAGTTGTCTGATCTTTTCTCCCAGTGTCATGGCGGCCCTCCTCTGTGGTGTCAATTGCTTCATACAATACCATAGGATTCTTGGGTGGAATATCCTGATAAGAGAAAAATGATATCTATATGGCAAAAAACCTCTCATATATTACCTAGAAAGTCAACTTATAGGAGAGTTAAAAAAACCTGTTTGAAGCACTTTTTTCACTTGGCAGGTTTTTAGAAAGGGGCTTACGAGGCGTAAGAGCCCATCAAGCAGGAATCTTCAGCAGGATCAGGTTGACGGCCTCAAGTAGTACCCCAAGGAAGGGAATCACTTGGATTGCTTTTCTTTTTCTATTGTTTCTCCCCAAAAACCCTTGAAATCCATCTGGAGTTCAGGGGTTTTTTGTACCCGAAAAAAAGTGACTTTCCAAAGGTCATTGGTGTATATGTACACATTTGGAAGATCTTCTTGCCACAAGAACCATTTAAAGAAGGAGGCAGCATGAATAACCGTAGAATTCGAAAGAGTGTCGCCATATGCGCTTTCGGTTTGCTTCTGGTATTCACAGCCGCATTTGGGACCTGCTACGCTATTTCGTTTCCTGAAAGTTATGCCAAATGGCCAAGTGGTTTTTTGAATCTTCATACCCATGTTTCAAAAAAATACGCTTTCACAAAATGGAAGGGGATTCACTGGGACACATTGGCAAAGAGATCCTTTGGAGATGTCATCAGGGCTTCTTTTAATAATGATGTGGGTGCCTACTACACCGCCCTTCGGGAGTATCTCTTTTCCATACCGGACGGCCACGTATTCCTCATACCCAACCCTTTTGCCGATGATGACGCGTATCAGTGCGCAAGAGAGCTTCAAAACACGCTCCTAGAAGAACATATCGGCGCTGGTTACGGCCTCGGAGTCACCCATCTGGGCGACAGGCGGATCATTGTCTATTACCTCAGGCCCGGAAGTTCCGCCGATCAGGCAGGCATTCAAATCGGAACAGAGGTCGTCCAATGGAACGGGGAACCTGTTCAGGCGGTCATCGGACGGACGTCAACCCTTTGGAGAATGGCCGCCAACAGCCTGGCCACAAATGAACACAACCGTATTGAACAGGAGCGCCTGCTGACCCGTGCGCCGGAAGGAAGCCAGGCAATTGTCACTTTTCAGAATCCGGGAGAGGATCAACAAAGGACGGTAATACTCACGGCAACATTGGATGGCTATGACACCCTGAACCATGGAAATTTCGCCGCCAACGCTTCGTCTGATCCCAAAGTGGCATTTCGCATTCTACCCAGCGGGCACGGCTACGTGAAAGTTTCTGAGGAACCGGATCCTCCGGAATACGAGACGGTTCTTGCGGACTTCGGCAGGGCCGTTCAGGCTTTTGTAGATGAGCAGGTCCCTGGGGTCGTCGTGGATCTTCGCGGCAATCTGGGCGGGAATGACCAACTGGCGGCCGATCTGGCCGGCTTTTTCCACAAAGAGAAGACCTTTTATGAAACATGGACCCGGTATAACGCCGACTCGGGCAACTTTGATACCGGTGGTCATGTCTATATTCGCCCGCAGAAGCCCTATTACGGGGGACCTGTCATCGCTCTGGTCAACCCGGCCACCATCAGCTCCGGTGAAGGGATCGCCATGGGCATTCAGAAATCGCCCAACGGGCTGGTGGCGGGCTTCCACGGCACCAACGGCAGCTTCGGCATGGTACTGACGGATGCCGGTTCCATTAACTTTATTTCCATCGGTGACAATCCTTTTATCGCCCTGATTCCCGTGGGCCAATCCCTGGATCAAAATGGCGTGGTTCAACTGGACAGTCGAAACGGGGTCGGTGGTGTTAGACCGGACATTGTCGTCCCCCGCACATGGGAAAATGTTATCCGTTTCGCGGACGGTGTTGACGTGGAGCTGGAGGCGGCCATCTGGCCCGTGGGAGCCCAACTCCAGGCGCTTCTCGATGATGTGGTCAGCGACGACGGTGTTCCGGGTGCCGTCATGGCCTTGGAAACCCCTCAAGGGAGTTGGGTGGGAGCCGCGGGAAAGGCGGATCTGGCCACTGGTCAGCCGATGACCGTCAACACCCAGGTCCGCATCGCCAGCATCACAAAACCGTTTACCGCCGCCCTGGTCATGAGACTCATGGAAGAGGGTTATTTGAGCCTGGACCATACGGTAGACACATGGCTTCCGGGATCCCTGCCACGCTACGGAGACCGGATTACCATACGCATGCTGCTAAACCACACCAGCGGGATCCCGGACCATGAAAACACATTGGAGTGGTTGGAGAAAGTGGCAAGTGACCCGTATGCGTCGTGGACCAACCAGGATGTTCTGGACATCCTCCATCGACACCAGGATGAATTCGTTGAGCCGGGAACCGCCTATGCCTACTGCAACACGGGGTATTATCTCCTGGGGATGATCATTGAAGCGGCAACGGGCGAAACGGTTGCGGATGTCATCAACCGGCGCTTTTTCAAGCCCCTGAACCTGCGGCGCACGACGCTCACTCGGGACGGCATGAAGAACGAACCGTACGCCCGGGATTATTTCTGGTACGAGAACCAACTGCTGGACACCTCCGGCTGGAACATGTCATGGGACTGGACCGCCGGTTCGGGCGTCACCATTGCCTCGGACATGCTTCGGTGGACCCGTGGGCTTTTTGGCGGCGCAGTGGTAAGCCATGGGACCCTTGAGCAGATGAGGACCCCTGTTCCGCCGGCCACGGAATACGGTCTCGGTCTGTCATTATCGCCCAATTTGGGCGATTTTTTCGGGGAAAAGGTGATCGGCCACAACGGCGCCAACAGCGGGGTCTACGCCCTATGGTGCTATTTTCCCGAGTCAAAGCGCACCCTGTTTGTGGCATTGAACCGGCTGGATACAACGGGTACGCCGAAATTCCATGCGGAGGAGGTCATGCTGCGGATCCTCTCAGGGGTTCGGGAAATCATCTGGCATGCGAAATAGGCGGATTCCACCGGAGAACTTTTAGGGAGAGACCTTCTCAAAAAAGGGACCGTAAACCTTCTTCTCCCGCCTACGGTCCCTGATTCGCCGAACATTCCTTTATGGATAAATATAGGATTCCAAAATGGCATCCCAGTTTGCGGATGTCCCAGAAGAAGGTTTCGCATTGGTTATGGAAAAAGCATATACCTGCCAATCCCCTACTCCGCTCGGAATCTCCCAGATGGAGACAAAACCGTTCTCCGTCCCCGTAACATCGATGACATTCACCACGTGATCAAGTCTGATGTCAGTGTCCTGAACCATATTGCCAGCTTCATCGTAGCGACGATATGTGTATGTGGAAGCACAATTGGGGTTCGTATCGCAAAACGTTGAGATACCCTCCGTTTCTCCCGTGTCCCACAAAAATATAATGATACGGGTTGACGCATTAAGGGCGGGACTGAGAAACACTCTCGAGCGCACTCTATTTATGGTGTTGTGCGCCGAACAGGTCCCGCCCGTGGCCAATTCAGCCGCACAGGCCCTCCCCTCCACATCGATTTCCTCCCTGCCATCCGATGAACCGTAGAAACCGTGCAAGTAGTTATCAACACCGGTTCCCACCTCTTCAATGGGAATCATCGTGAGCGCGTTTGATGAACCCTCCAGAATGCGGACATAATAGATGTACCCTTCCAGAGAATTTGCGGTTCCAAGGGGATATCCTGCCTCCGTGGGGCTCAGGGTGGTATCGGCGGTGACCACATCAATGGTAACGAAACCCCGATAGTAATTTCCACTGGCATCGGTAAGCGCTGTTTTTACCGCCCCTGATGCCGAATTAATAAGATCCCGCAGGGAAGCACTCCAGCCCTCAGCTGAGGCAAGGTCGATATTGCCATAGAGGGCAACCGCATTTCCGTCGATATCCCATACATGATAATGAAACTTCGCAGCAGCCATACCAAAGACGACCAGCAACGTATCATGGGGATGGGTGGTGACATCAACACCCACTTCAAAAAAGGGCACCAGAAGAGACGCCGACCTTACCTTGTCCGTGGCACCGGGAATACCGGCCGAGCCCACATTCGCAAAACAGAGAATAACAAGCAAAACCATAATCACACACGCTGCTCTTTTCATGACGAATACTCCTTCCTGCCTATTCAATTGCACTCTAACCTCCAGTTCAAACCTAAAAAACGACGGCTTTTGGTATCCTCAGCCTTCAAGGGGAAGCCGGTTCCCTTGAAGGCTCAAGTTGGTAGTTTCAGGCACCTCCTCATTTGGCCTTCGGCATGGGTGGTGAAATGGTTCTTATCATGTAAGGGAAGATTGCGGAAAATGAAAGACACCGGCATTCTGCCGGCGGTTTGGATGAAAAGTAACCCTCTCAACTTTTCCATATCCAGGCAACCCGGCCATCCCTGATAGACTGGGACCCGCGGCTTTCCGTCCCCACTTTGCAGTGGGTTTGGCTTTTTCAGGTGAAGTACTTGTCCTTGTTTTCTTAAAGAATATCGAAAAACATGGTCTCAACCATACGCTAGATTATATGCATTATCACAATACGGACGATAAATTAAGAAAAAAATGAATCCCGTTCACATAAAATCCCACAGACTTAAAGAGGAGTTTTTTGGACAGATCTTTCGGAAAAACGCAAAAAGGGCTACACACCAGAGTGTAGCCCTTTGTTTTTTGATGGAGGCGGCAACCGGATTCGAACCGGTGAATAACGGTTTTGCAGACCGTGATTTTTGTATGATTTCATTCATTATTTCAAATGTTTTTATTTTAATTTTCATAGATGTTGTGAAAACTAACGGGAGTTGGAACCCAAAAAAAACCAACTTACGCCGTTTTGAGCTTTAATATTTTGCTATCCCTTCCATCCTCTTCTTCATTCGTCCTGTCCAAAGACCTTACTGCTGACAACTTGTGCTCCGGGCTTGGGTGCTGGTACCTCATGGCCATTCTTGGTGTTTTATGCCCCATGATTTCCATAATCGTTTTCAGATCCGCCCCGTTCATTCCCAAGCGGCTTCCAAATGTGTGGCGTAGATCATGAAACCGAAATCTGATTTTCACCCTTACCTTTTTTCTGTTTCGTGTTTTCTTCTCTTCCCATCGAATAAGCCCGGCCTCTTCAACGGCTTTCCAGAAAGCATTTGTCAAAACAGTCAGCCTTTCACCGACTGCATTTGTAAAAACATAGTCTCCCAGCTCAGTAACATTCCGCCGGCGAAGGATTCCTTCAAGGGTTTCATTCATCGGCACGTTCCTATCTTCATGAGTCTTCGTATCCGTGACCAGCACATATTTTTCATTCAAATGCACGTTTACCCACTTCAAATTGAAGATTTCATCCTGCCTCATGCCGCTATGTATCGCCACTTCCACCAGATTACGGAGGTATTTCAGTCTTTGGGGCCTCTTATCACATTCCCAAAGAAGACGATCTTCTTCCTCCCTGGTAAGCGGCCACATCCGTTCATTGTCCTCTTTGAGCTGTTTCACTTTGCCAACAGGATTGATTTGAAGATAGCCCCACTGTACGGCCATATTCATCATGTTCCGTAAACATGCCACATCTCTGTTGACTGTAGCGGGTGAGGCGCCTTTATCGAGTCTGTCTTTCTTGTACTGCTCAACCTGGAACGGGTGAATAGTAGAGATCAAGTTGCCCTTGAAATAAGGCAGAAGCATCTTGATAGACACTTCATTCCGGGTCGCTGACTTTGGCTTTTTGTTAACACGGGCATGCTCAAGGTATTTCTCCCTGAAAGTCTCAAAGAGAATCGGACGGGCCTTTTGTTCGTGTTTTCCTTCCTTAACCTCGGTTCTGTATTTCCGGTCTTTCTCTTTAGCGACGGTTTTCGTTATTGCTCCCCAAGATTTTGTGTATCGTTCCCCCTGATACCAAAAATCAGAATACCAATTCTTGCCTCGCTGATACATGGCCACCACCTCGCTTTGTTCACACGGTTCATTCCCAGCGTGGATTCTTGCTCTCAATCAACGGCTTGCCTGTGCCAGGCCCACTCCTGATCCAGGCCCTGGCCGGTGAAATCATCTCTTTTAATCCCTGAATTGATTTTTCATCCTAGCCTGTCCTTGACCGCGTCAAGGACATCATACAAGAAATCAATGAATTGCCTCTGGATCTTCAACCGTTCCCGGCGATCGGTACCGCATTGAAGCGTTGAAACCCTGAAGGATGAGTATCTCCGGGACGGTGCTTCGATCTCGCCAATATTTACAGTTTGCCTGGCGTTCAATTTAACTAAAAGTTCTCTGAATTTTTCTAGGTCCTGTATATCCCGGTATTCTGCGTCAATGGCAAAAGTCAGGTACCCGTGAAGAAAGTCTTTCCACACATGCCCCGCACAAGAGTGCTTGGCAAATGGCTCGATACCCTCGATACCGCTGTCCCAAAACCCCTTGACAATATCAACCAATTGATCGTCAACATCTATTAATTCATGTCTTCCACAATCACCCATCGGGCATTCGGTAACAGCTTGCGTGAATACATTCTGACAGGCTGGGCACAGTTTCATAAGTCCCTCGCTTTCTCCCTGTTTGGTTGATGTCCAGGAAACCGGGCAGGCTCCGGTGTTCGCTGATCAGGCTATCCTGGGCATGTCCTCCCCCCATCACCTTTCAAGCACGTCCAACATGCCGGTCAAGTACAGATCCGCCGCATCCAGAGCGTATTCGTCCAGTTCTTCGAGACGCCTCAACTTGAGCATGATCCGGGTGGCCATGTCCTGGTTCTTGAATTGGGGCCCGGGAGAAACAACCGGCGCCCGGGTGAATAAATCAATTACCTTTGCTTTTTGATGATCTTTCACGGTCCAGCCTCCTTTGAAAAGCTGAAATTCTCAGGTTTTCCGAACGTTTTTCCAGTTCCCAGAGTCGGTTTCTGACCTCTATAGCTTTGACGTATTCGCGCATCGTTAAAACCATGGCCTCAATGACATCTCTATGGCCCCCGTCAAGTACACTATCAAGCAGACCGTGCATAACTGATCTGTCAACCTCTTCGCTCACGTTTTGGTTGATCATCTATTTCCCCTCCTTTTCACTTCCCCTCCAGGTTCTAAGGCGCCTGTGCCGTCTCAGTGTCTCATGCTCAGCGAATTCTTGACCACGAATCTTCCCCGGTGCGATAGGCCAGGTGCACAGGGAACCGGCCGCCATTAATTACCCGAAGAGACACGCCCCCGCGGTTAACGATTTTACCTCCGGTCTCTGAGAGAGCCTGGAGTTCGCGCAACTGCCCGCGAATCTGTCTTTTCATTCTCTCGCGCCGCCTGGGCCAACATTTTACGGAGGAATTGTATTGGCTAAGGGTGGATGCGGACAGGGGCTTTCCCCACCGGCCTACCGGATTTTGAAGCTTCTTTTTCTTTTTCGCCACTTCCTTTGCTTCTTCCTTGTAAAACCACAAGAGACGGTGAAGCTGATCCCGTAGCGTTCCCACGGTAACGTCCCGCCTGACTTTGGATACAACCTTTCCGGCATCAACAAAAACATCCAACAACGCCTCCACGCTCGAACTTTCCGAAGCCTCGTTGATCCGGGACACCAGATGTCCGATGTACGGCCACATTTTCACAGCCTTTTGATTCACCACTGTTTCCTGATCCATCAGTATCCCTCCACGCCTTCCTCGACAATGGAAACAAGCTTCCCGTTGATATCCGAAATTTTTTTCTGTGCGGCAAAGGCCGGAAATAGGTCCATGGCTTCGGTCAAGCCCTTGCAGATCTTCAAAAGGTCGGCAAGGGTATGAAGGTCTACGTGCCGGGTGTTTTTCGCAACCTGGGCGGTCTGAAGGGCTCTGGGGTCCCTGACAAGCCAATCGGACGGAATCTTGTTTGTTTGCATGACGAATCTCCTTTTGGTGTGGGTTGAAAGATCCGCCCTTCTTCGCTGCTAAACAAAAAAAAGGCGGGCTGCGTGTGGTTAGCAGACCGGCCCAAAAGGCACACCGGCGAGCTCAAAGGCTCCCACGCACAACCCGCCAGAAGGATCGTACGGGCACAAAAAAAGCGCCGTACGAAATAGAGGCGCTTGCACGCCTTTTGGATTTTCCGGCTGCTAAACCGGGTCACAGTTTTTTGCCGTGACGGAAAACATTTTAGCACCATGAGGGATGATGTCAACGATTTTTTTCGATCCCTGAAAGCGAGACTAAATCCCCATCTTCCTTCTATTTCGTTTTTTTTCGCCTTTGATAACCTTCGACCACTCTTTGTATAAATCATCGTAGTTGCCTTGGTGCAGTCGATCCGATTGATCTTTCGGCAACAACTGATCAATGCTTTGTTCCAAGGCATTCAAATTAGGCACAAGCCATTCACGAATAGCGATAACGGATTGCTTCAGGCGAAGAAGTTCACTTTTCATCTCATCATCCATATTGGTTGCCCCTTTCATTCAATGTTGATTCCGCGTATTGTCCACAACCAAACTCAACTGTTTGGTACCACGCAAGCCGTTCACGGTTTTCCTTTGTGTTGATATTCCCCTGTATCGCACCATCCGAGAAAGGGCTGCAACAGACTTGTTGCCGGGATCCTTACTGGAATTCCGATATAAGGATTGATTGAAAAACATCGTTGGCAAAAGCAAGCTCGCGGGTGTGAGTCAGGAATTTTGAGCTATGGTCTCAGTCGTGT
>JANQDY010000177.1 GCA_028278625.1 Thermodesulfobacteriota bacterium | reverse complement strand
CTTTGGCCGGCTCTTCCGCACGGGGGACAGGTGCAAAATCGATGCCCGGACCCAGCGGGTGCATTTCCTTGGCCGTATCGACGCACAACTGAAGGTTCGCGGGCACCGGGTGGAGATACAGCCGGTTGAGGATATCCTTCAAAACCGGATCACTGAGATAGAATCCGCCGTGCTGGACTACCAGAACCAAGAACTGGTGGCATTCGTCATGGCGCCGTCGATCTTGAGGGATCATTCCTCGGAAGTTGCACCCGCACCGGCTGAGTGGGCAAACCGGGTCTTGGCAACGCTTAAAAGACAACTGCCGGAACCGTCGGTCCCTTCAAGGATATTCCTGGTAGAGGAATTCGTCATGAAACCCCTATCCGGAAAAATCGACCGGAGGTGTCTGCCCGACCTTTCACAACTGCCCATGCAGGCCGAACCGGAAACGGCTTCCACTTTTGGCCGCCGGCAAAGCCGGGATCAAAAGGAAAGGGCCGAGCCATCTGGAATGCCTGATCATGATCCGGGGGTCCCTCCCGGTTCTCAAGAAGTGCTTTTGATCTCTAGAGATGTTTTTGAAACAAAGCTGGGATGGGACGATGCATTTGTGGACCACGGCGGGCATTCCATCGTTATTGCTCGACTTGCCCAACGCCTGCATGCCGCCGGATGGACGGTGCCCGTCCGGGCGCTGCTCAGCGATTGTAATACGCCGCGAAAAGTGGCCAATCGCCCCCAAAGGCCCGCAAATGCCTTAAAAATCCCATCGGCCAACGCGAAATCATGCCCGGCCGGCGTGATAGGGGATGAGAAGGCGGCGGAGGTCCTCTCCGTCAAACATTTCACAACGCTCCAGATGTTGTTGGTTGCCTTGTTCTACGCGCCTTTTCTGATCGGTTTTTTATGTGTCGTTGCCTTTGGGGAAATCGGTGCGTTTTTCATTACCGCTCACCTTTGGGAACTTATCGGTGTCGGCTTTTTAATGTACTTGTTGGCCCTTGCCTTTCCCTTCGTCGGTCTGGTCTGGGTCTTGTTGATAAAACGCCTTATGGGGGGTGATTCGTTTAAGAGGTTTGTTGAGCCGGGCGTGTACCCCAAATGGAGCCGAATGCATCTCAGAATCTGGTTTGTGGACCGCCTGCAGGCCTCGGTGCTTCGCCCTTTGAATATGATGTTTCGCAGCGCTCCTCTCATGGCCTGGGTGCTGCGGCGCCTTGGGGCGACCGTTGGCAACAACCTTCAATGCGGTCACGGAGTGGCGTTCACAGGGCCCCTTGACCTCTTTTCCGCAAAGAATGACGTTGCCATTCAGACCGGCGCCTACATTCAGATGTCCAGGTGGGCCGGTCAAGAATTGCATTTGGGCCCCATACAACTTGAGAGCGACGTCAAGATCAGCATGCGCGCGGCAATCGCCGAGAATGTGACGGTGGGGCGGGGTGCCTGGATTACGCCGTTTACGCCCATCTTCAGCAATGTGGTAGAGGGGGAAATGTGGGAGGGGGCCCCCGCGCGGCTCACCGGTCGTTGCACGGGACTTAGGCGTACAGCGAAATGCCGCCCGTATACCCACTCCTTTAGACGTCTCGAGACAATGAACATCCTTATGCAGATATTCCTGGACTTCTGGCTCATTGTCGTCCCGACCGCCCTTGTTGCCTGGTTTGCCGCCACCTTCATCCCCGCGGGTGAGCAGCAAATGGCCGGCGCTTATTTCAGCCTTACGCCCCTTTGCACCATTTTATGGCATATGAGTCTGTACGCGTTTACCACAACCTGGGGCACCATTGTCCTGATCTCCCTATTGGGCGCCCTTTTTCTTCGTATTACGCCCTTCTCGCCGGGCCTCTACCCGTCGCGGGGAATGAAGAGTGCCCTGCTCCTTTACAGGATGAAAAAGATGAATCAGATTCAGCGTCTTTGGACATGGACCATTTTTGGACAATACCTCCGTGCACTTGCCGGTGTGGGTTTTTTGCGCACGGGCGGATCCGAATGCGACTTGATGATCAATCTGGTTCCCGAGGTTGCAGGCGCTGATTCACAGGTCTTCTGGGCACACGGATGTCTTACCAATATGCTCGATCAAGACGCCAAACACCTGAACCTTCGCCAGCTCCATATGCCGGCCAACTTTTTTGCCAGCAACAATTCCGTTTCGGAATCCGGCCATTTTCCCACCAGTTTCCTTTTGGGGGTTTCCACACCGGCAAGCGATATACGGTTCAGAGGTCAGATGAAGACCCGGCTCGGAGAACCCATCACAGTGGCCGGGAATCCGCCGGTACGATTTGCAAGCACAGCCCATGACCAAGAGAACAAGGCCCATGGGCCGCCCGGTTTTTTTCTGTTTCTTGGTCGCGTCTTTCTAAATGATATTTTCAGCATCGGTTTCCTTCCAATTGCCGAATTACTGGTTTACGGGTTATTATATACCGTCTTGTTGCATCTTGGCGGAAACGCGGTCTTAAGCGCCTTTATGGCCCTGATTTTCACCGAGGTCGCCCTGGTTCTGTCCTGCGCCGGCATCAAGAAGGCCCTCGTGGGCAGCGACTGGGGGTCTGATCACGAGGCCCCTTTCTGGTCCTGGCGCCACTTTGTTTACTTCTTTACGCAGGACTGCTTTTTCGCTTGGTGCGGGACAACCCTGCGGATTTCGGCGGGGACCGTGCTCCCGAATATTGTTCTCAGGTGGATGGGCTGCCGGATCGGTAAACGGACCATTATCGCCTCACCGATGCAGGCTTTTGACTGGAACGCGGTAGACTTTGGGGCCGATTGCTTCGTCTCCGGTCTCCTTCAGTTTCACACCCTGGAGAACATGAAATTAAAGGTCAAACGAACCGAAATCCGGGACGGCGGCACCATTAATTCCGGCGCCATGGTCATGGGGGGCGCAATCATGGCGCCTTCAACAACGCTTCTGCCGCTCTCCCTGGTCTTAAAGGAGATGCACCTGCCCACGGGGATTTACTGGGGCAGTCCCGCGGAACCCCTAAACACAATGGACAACTGCCCATGGGAAGCAACGGCATCCGCTACGAATCACCGGTAAGCGCGGAAAAATACTCCTTGGCACATGGGTACAATCACCAAAGGATATGGGCGTTTTTCGCGGCCAATTCCCGGGATGTGACCCCTGTATCTGTACGGCATAAGGCAGCAATACGCTATGCGCCGGTTTCCAGGGACCCGCGGGTCACCCGACGATGTGCCCAGGTCCTGTCTGATAGCGAAAGAAAGAGGGCTGGCCGGTTTGCATCCGAGAATGACATGGCGCGGTTCATCCAGCGCAGAGCGTTTCGCCGCTTCTGCGGATACATGGCCCTGGAACGTTCCAAACCCTTAAACCTTATCGCTTTCAAAGAAACGGAAAAAGGCCGTCCCTATCTGCATGATTTGCCGGATTTTTGGTTCAGCTTCTCTTCCTGCCGGATCGGTTTCTTGGGTGCCTGGTCTCGGACCCATGGGATCGGTATCGATCTGGAAGATCATACGAGACATCTGGAATCATTGGCCCTGGCCCGCCGTTATTTTTCAACAGATGAAGCGGGTGCTGTAAAAAGGATGAAAGGCCCCGCGCGTCTTGAAACGTTCTTCCGATTCTGGAGCCTGAAAGAAGCGGCGTTGAAATCCATCGGGGAAGGATTGCCTTTTGGCCTTGATGCTTTCCAATTCCAGTTGGAACCGGATCTTCGTGTGGTTCATGCGCCCAAAGAACACGGCGGGCCGGAACAGTTTCAGGCCCACTGGATTGCATGCACCGACGGTGTTTGCGCTGCCCTTGTCACCAAAGAAATGGTATGATGAACCAGTGTCAATGATCATTGATGGAGGGAAAAAGATGAAGAAGCTCATCTATCTGATCTTGTTGGGTCTTCCTGTTGTGGCCGGATG
Organism: Thermodesulfobacteriota bacterium; assembly: GCA_028278625.1. The sequence continues at coordinate 9,145 of JANQDY010000177.1, read as the reverse complement.
TGCAGGGCCGCCGGAAATGAATGGGTCGTCAAGTGAGGAATACCGGCAAAACAGGCCAAACGTTTTTTATCAAGGGACCGGCATATCCGATCCCGACAGTGAATTATAAGGGAGTTACCAATGAAGAATCCCACGGTTTTTCTTCTATTGGTCATTGTCGTATCGTTCTTTCCGGTCTCGGAATCGGCGTCTAAACAGGAACAGCGGGTCGCCCTCTTGATCGGAAACAGCCATTACGAGCACGGCGGCAGTCTGGATAATCCCGTTAACGATGTCAGGGCCATGAAAAAGGCACTGGAAGGTCTGGGGTTCACAGTCATGAAATATGAGAACTGCTCCCAGAAGGCCATGAAAAAAGCCATGGACAGGTTCGGCCGTATGCTGAAAGGGAAGGACGTGGGGCTGTTCTTCTATGCCGGCCATGGTATCCGGGTCGGGGGACGCAACTATTTGCTGCCCGTGAATGTGAAGCTGGATAGTGAAGATGATGTGGAATACGATTGTGTACGTGCCGACCGAGTACTGGCAAAGATGGAAACGGCGGGGAGCAGGACCAATATCGTGATCCTTGATGCCTGCAGGGATAATCCCTTTGAAAGGAGCTGGCGGAGAGGAACAAAGGGTGCGGGATTGGCCTTCATGAAAGCACCGTCCGGATCGTTGATTGCGTACAGCACCGCGCCGGAGATGACCGCTTCAGATGGCGGGGGGAAGAACAGTCCGTATACAGCGGCATTGTTGCAGCATATCAATACGCCCGGCATAACCATTTTGCAGATGTTCCAGAAGGTCCGTTCATCCGTTAGGGAATGGTCCGGCAAGAAACAGACGCCCTGGGAGTCGACTTCATTAACAGGTGACTTCTACTTCGCCGGAAACGGAAGGGATGTGGAAAATAAAGGAAAAACCGTGTTTGACACGGGTTATGGAAGTCAAAAGCCGGACGCATGGCGTCACCAGGACAACCAAGTTCAGCATCAACGAACCAACAAGGGATCAATAGATATCACGGCCTTTAGACACTCAAAAGGGGTCTTCAAACACCAGGGCAAAGGGAGATGGTTCGAATATTGGGATGACTTTACCTATTCATTCGTGGAAAAATCCCGTGATGCATCCTGGCTGTATCTCCGTGATGATTCCAGGAACATGGATCTGAGACTTCCGATTAGAGGCGGTTGGTGTCAACTGAGGGTAAGCAACAGGCCATGGGGGAATCTCTATTTTGTTCATTCAGAATATCGTAAAAAGAACGGGTTAGCGGCATTCAGGCACTCAAAGGGGGTCTTCAAACAGCAAGCCGAAGGGAGATGGTTCGAATATTGGAGTGATCCCACTTATACATTTGTGGAAAAGTCCCGTGACGCGTCCTGGCTGTATCTCCGTGATGATTCCAGGAACATGGATCTTAGACTTCCGGTCAAAGGCGGTTGGTGTCAGCTGAAGACAAATAACAGACCATGGGGGAATCTTTATTTTGTTCATCCGGAATGATTTCGTGAGGGCGATCGGTCAAATCAGGTGTCAACCATCCGTTGACCGGGTTTCCAGGTTTTCAAGCGGTCCCCACAAAAACTTCCTTGACATGGCCGGGATTTTGTGGAAATAATAAGACCGGTTGGTATTTTTTTATAAAGGCCCGAGCCCGTGAAAACCAAAGGAACAAAGACCAGACAGCGGATCATCGAAGAATCTCTTCAGCTCTTCTCTGTGAAGGGTTACTACAATACCTCCATCAACGATATCCTTGAGGCAACGGATCTGACAAAGGGAGGCCTCTACGGCCACTTCCAGAGCAAGGAGGATATCTGGTACGCCGTTTATGACGAGGCGGTCAGAATATGGCAACACATTGTCTTCAAAGGCGTTCGGCAGGCCTCGGATCCCCTGGAGCGGTTGGAAAAGACCATTATTAACGATCTGAAACATTACTGCGGCGACGATGTGTTTGACGGCGGCTGCTTTTTCCTCAACAGCCTTGTGGAACTGTCCGGGCAGTCCGGCAGCATGAGCCGGCATATCCTGAGGGGGTTTGTCAACTTGTCCAGGCTGCTGCGGTCGTGGCTCATTGAGGCGGATGAAAAAGGGATGCTCAAGGAAGGGCTCAACCCCAAGGAGATCGCCAATTTCATCGTGATCACCGTCAACGGTGCGGGGGCCCTCTATGCCTCGAGCCGGGATCCCAACATCTGGAAACATACCATTAACCAACTCGGTTTCTATATCAATCAGCTAAGGAAATAGTGAGATAGAAGGAAAGGATCTTTTTGTATTGATAATCTAAAATAAAATACCGACCGGTTTGGATATATTCATCTGCGGTATTCCGGTCAAAGCGGAAAGGAGGCCCCGCATGACTTGCGATTCTCTTAAAATCAGCATCAGCCTTACGCCCAAGGAATATGAAACCCTTTGCGGCATCTCCGAGAGGTTCACCCGTCCCCAAGGCCCGCGCGGACTTTGGATCGGCCCGTCACCAGCCAAATATCATTTGGGCAGGATTCTGGAAAAGCTGGTCTGTTCGGTTCAGGACCAACGGGGGCAACAGGCCGGTGAGACCCTTTATGGAGAGGGACAACAGCAGCGGAGGAAGGGCGGCCGGAAAATGAGATACCTTAAGGCCATGATGGCCTATGAAAATACCTTCGCTGTTTCAAGGGAGGAACTGGAGGGTATCATGTAATTGGGCAAAGGGAAGGTTCTCCTTAAAGGCGCCCGCCGATCCCCCATGGGGTGGTTCCGTTCGCGGTTCCATTCAGATGGTGGGGTCCGATTTTGCCGGACGCGGTCCGTCCATTCCGGACTGCAGTTCACCGCCTTATTTTTCAATAACCCCATTTATCTCATTCTTGGTTAGATCCCGACCTGGTTTTTTAGCTGAAAATGATAATTTTTTCAAACATTCGTCTTTTCAGATCCGATTTGCGTTGGCACGCTATTTGCCTTTGTAAGAGCGATGAACGTTTCCGGTCCCTCTGGCGAGGGTTATAAGGGGAGCATGCCCCTGATGTGCTGTCCCGGACCCGTTTGGGGAGGAATCGGGAAAGGCAAAGAAAACCGTTGACATAAAATCTTAAAACGGAGGGGAAGAGAATGTGGTTTAGTAAATTGGGTCTCAAGGCGAAGATCATTCTGGGAAGTTGCGTAACGCTGATTCTGATTTCATTGACAGGGAAAAGTCCCTTCTGGGGAAACGGCAGGCCGACGCCGTTTCCACCGCCGACAGGGCCACATACATGATTATCGGCGGCATCATCATCGCGATCCTGTTGGCGCTGGCGGTCTCCTTCCTGCTGGCAAGATCCATCACCCGGCCCTTCAAGGAGATATTCCAGGGGTTGAAGTCCTTCAGTACCAGTGAACTGATGGGGGTGAAAGAGCAGTTTTTCCAGGTGATAGACGGCTTGCGGGACGGCGCGGAACACGTTGCCGGCGCGAGCCAGCAAATCGCCGAAGGTGCCAGCGAACAGGCGGCCAGCCTGGAGGAGAGATCTTCCTCCCTGCAGGAAATCGCAAGCATGACCAAAACCAACGCCAGCAACGCGGATCAGGCGGACACCCTGATGCAAAAGGCCAATGGCATTGTGGCTCAGGCGGACGAATCCATGAAGGATTTGACATCCTCCATGGGAGACATCAGCAAGGCAAGCGAGGAGACATCCAAGATTGTGAAGACCATCGATGAAATTGCCTTCCAGACCAATCTCCTGGCGTTGAATGCGGCGGTTGAGGCGGCCCGGGCCGGCGAGGCCGGCGCAGGGTTTGCCGTGGTGGACGACGAAGTGAGGAACCTGGCCCTGAGGGCGGCCGAAGCGGCAAAAAGCACCGCCGACCTCATCGACGGGACCATTCAAAAAGTGAACAGGGGATCGGGTCTGGTAGAGCAAAGCAGCACCAATTTCGCCGAGGTAGCGGAAAGCGCCTCCCGGGTGCGCCATTCTCAGTGAGATCTCCGATGCCTCCAAGGAACAGTCCCAGGGCATCGAGCAGGTCAATACGGCCGTTGCCGAGATGGACAAGGTTGTTCAGAACAATGCGGCGGGAACCGAGGAACTCTCCTCCCAATCCGAAGAGTTGAAGAGAATGGTGGGGATTCTGCTGGAGATCGTGGAAGGTCAAAACGGAGCGGAACCGGAAAGGGTCGATGCCAACCGTCGGTCCGGCTTGCCGTCGGGTTTGCGTGGGCAGCGGAGCCGTAGACAGGCCGCTTTGCCCTCACCCCAAAAAGAAATGGAAAAGACATCTGCGAAAGAGGTAAATTCCGAAGATGTCATTCCATTTGATGAAGGCGATCTTAAGGACTTTTGGCAACGCTCCTAAGATAGATCATTGTTTTCCCGGGGAGTTGTTTCCCGAATTGCCCCCCGGGAAAACATCTTATCTTTGATTATCCCGATGGTTCTATTTCAACCGGTCTTTTGAAGCATTGACAGCTCTTCAGTGTTAAGGACCTGGTCGATATCCAACAGGATCTTGACGCCCCCCTCCATTTTGGCCATTCCCAGAATGTACTCCGTATCCAGTTTGGCACCGAAACTGGGGGTGCCCTCCATCTCCTCTTTTTTGATGTTGAGCACTTCGGACACCGCGTCCACCACAATCCCGATCATGACGATGCCTGTCTGGGATTCGATTTCCACGACAATAATGCAGGTGCGGTCGGTATACTCAAGCTCCTCCATTCCGAAACGGAGCCTTAGATCGATCACCGGAATCACTTTGCCACGGAGGTTGATGACCCCTTTAACAAATTCCGGTGTTTTCGGTACGGAAGTAATCGGCATCATGCCGATAATCTCCTTGATTTTGAGGATACCGATACCGTATTCTTCTTCAGCCAATGTAAATGTGAGATATTTGCCTTCCCTGTCGGTCAAGGTTTCCAGGGTCTTTCCAACTTCCTCAATGGATTTTTCCATTTCTTGATCATCACCTCCATGCCATATATTTTGTTATAAAACAGGTACAAACTGTCAAGCAGCCGATAAAGACTGATGCTTGAAAAACCCTCTGCAACTATCATCATGCAAAAACTTTACAATTTCAATATAGAGCCCGCCAAGCTGCCTGTTATTGATAATAAAATGAATTCTAAGAAACTATTTTTCTTATTTCATATCCTTGCACACTTCTGAACAAAAGACAAGACCATGGCAGTTGGCCGGCACAACTTGTGCCTCTGACAAGACCAATGCCGCCAATGTCGAGGAATCGGCTGCCGCCTCAGAAGAGCTAAACGCCCAGGCGGAGCAGATGAAACACTTTGTTGAAGAACTGGTGAAGTTGGTGGAAGGGAAAACGACCCACCTGGATCGTGGCATTAAGGATAAGCGCCCGCAAAAAAACCTCCCAAGGGACCGGAAAAAGAGTCCGGAATGTGCTGGCTGCAGCCAAGACAAAAACCGGAAATCGCAAAAGGGATGAAGAAAAGGGGCCCGAGGATGTGATTCCCTTTGATGAGGATAATTTCTCCGATTTTTAGATGTGTCAATGAACGGCCGGGGGTATACACCCCCGGCTCTCAAGATTTAGAATACCGTGACAACCCTACACGGATTAAGAATATTTCTGGACTAAAAACCACTTAATGTCGCCAGAGCACTTCCTAAAGATGTGGCTACATAAACGATCTTCGGTCTGGATCGGGAAGCTCTCATTTTGATTTCCCACTGAATGTCACTACTTCAAAAATTTCACCAGCGTTGACTCAAAGGTTTTGGGTAAGATTCCCGTTATGGTTTCCGCAATTCGACCATTGCGCTTGATCAGAAAAAATGACGGTATTCTGGGGCGCTGATCAGGAAAATAGGCATTTATCAGATCCTGGTTAGACCGCAGAACAGTATATTTGATTCCTTTTGTCTGTTTGTATATTTTCAAATCTTCATCGGGCAGGGTCTTCTCGTCTTCAATGGAAATTCCTAAAATCACAAAGCCCTGATGACGATATCGCTCTTCTAGCCTGTTTAATTCAGGTATACCAGCACGACACGGCAGACACCAGGTTGCCCAGAAATCCAATAGAACAACCTTTCCGCGATAATCCGCTAAACATGCCCTTTTGCCGAAAACGTCACTGAGGCAAAAATCCGGGGCCATTGGATCCGCCAGAGCCTTCATTTGACTTGTGGCGGTCATTAGCACCGTCGCCACGAATATCAGACCCCATATGACTGGTCTTCGATTGGGCCGGGTTCTCACTGCCGATGTTTTCAAAAACCGCTCCAGCATTGCTGACATTTTCCATGCCCCCATTCAATTCACAATATTTCAAGAATACAATTATTCTGTTAAAAGGCAAGCATATCTGTGCTATGATAAACAGGTCCAATATTCTTGCAGCTTTTGTTAACCGGGAACCACCATGTGGTGATTCTAAAAAAATGGGGAGTAGGGTCTGCGCCAAAGATCTAGAACACTGAAAGGTGCGTGTGGACTTTCTGATTTCCCTCGAGTTGATCTGCTGTTCTTGTAGTGATCCAGCGTTATCCCTTTCTGTTCATGTCTCAATTCCGTCCCAATGCAGCCGACGCTATCGGTGTGGCCGGAAGCCCTTGATCATCCAAATACGGTGCATTGCCGACCCATAGGGATCAATTTCGATTCAAGTGGATGAACCATGAAAGATCCTTTGAAAGATGCGACCACCTTAAACGAGGTTTTTGAAAAAAGGGTCGCCCTTTCCGGTAACAGGGTGTGGCTCACACTCTATTCAAAAAATAAGGTGGTGTGTAAACTGACCTTTGCAGGTTTGCTTGAGGGTGCATCTGCCTGGGCCGCTTGCCTGTCCAAAGCGGGCGTCAATCCCGGGGATAGGGTATTGCTGGTTCTTCCGACGGAGAAGGCATTCTACGAGTCATTCTGGGGTATCCTGATCACGGGAGCGGTGCCTGTTCCGGCATATCCGCCGATTCAGCTGGGACGCATGACCGAATACCTTCACAATCTGGCGAAACTGACGGAGAATTGCGGCGCCAGGATCATGATAACCAGCCGTCAGATTCGCCCCCTTGTTCGGCCCATAGCGCAAACTGTCAGCGATGGATTTAGATTCATCGTCCCTGAAGATGTGGCGATCGGGATTTCTTTTGATATCTTCTCTGTCTCCGGGAGCGATCTCGCCCTGCTCCAATACACATCGGGAAGTACCGGAAATCAAAAAGGGGTAATGCTATCCCAAGAGAACCTGTTATCAAATATAAGGGCCATCGGTCACTGGCTTAAGTTCAATTCGGATGATATTGCGGTGTCATGGTTACCGCTTTACCATGACATGGGCTTGATCGGGCTGATGATCTGTACCCTGTATTGGGATGTCCCTGTCGTCGCAATGTCACCCATTGATTTTCTCCGTGACCCGTCCCGATGGTTCAGGGTCATTTCGGATCACAGGGGTACCTTGTCCGCGGGGCCAAATTTTGCTTACAGCCTTTCTGCCCGTAAGGTCCGTCCGGCCAGCATTGAAGGGATTGACCTTTCATCCTGGCGACTCGCCTTATGCGGGGGAGAGACCATTTTCCCATCAACCATTGAGAGATTCACCCAAAGATTCAAACCATATGGGTTTCGGCCCGAGGCCTTTTTCCCCGCATATGGGCTGGCTGAAAACACACTTGCCGTGACGTTTTCCGACCTTGATTCTCCGCCGAAGCTGGCCTATGTGGATGCCAAGGAGTTCAAGGTTCAAGGACGCGCAATATCCATTACCCCCGGAATTGGCGCCAGGGCCGTCGTAAGCGTTGGAAAACCGATTGAATCTGTTGAAGTGGCCGTAGTGGACGGGGATAAGCGCCAACTTGATGAAGGATTGACAGGTGAAGTCCTGGTCCGGGGCCCTTCAGTAATGAAAGGATATCTCGGAAATCCTCGGGAGACGGCAAAGACCATGGAAAATGGCTGGTTATGTACTGGTGATGTCGGGTTCATTCTCCATGGATACCTCTATATTGCCGGCCGGAAAAAGGATATGATCATCAAGGCAGGCCGCAATTACTTTGCGGAGGATATTGAAGAGGCTGGTTCGACCGTCAAAGGTGTCAGGCCAGGTGGATTGTGTGCCCTTGCCATTGAGAATCCGGATCGCGGCACGGAAGATATGGTCTTGATCGCGGAAGTATCAAAGGGAGCGGATAAGGAACGTTTAGGCGGAAACCTTAAGACGGAAGTTTTCGAGTCAACCGGGTGCAGACCGGATCGGGTCGTGCTGGTAGCACCCCGCTCTCTGCCAAAGACATCTTCCGGCAAGCTGCGGAGATTCAAGACCCAGGCCATGTATCTCCAAGGAACAATCCATTCCCGAGGCGATTCGGGCAGCAAAACTTCAGGATTGTGGACTTACCTTAAGGCATGGCTTTTGGATAAACTGAAGGGAATCACTCAAAAAACAGCAGGACGAAATTGAAGAATCGCGCATAATCAGTAGGAAGTTCAATATGTGATAATCCCATAACCTCAAACCGGAATGAAATGGGCCGCATTATCTCGTGCATGATCGGGTTCTTCCTTTTCGGCGTGCTCTATGCTGAGATCTTTAATGCACTGAAAATTCTCAAATCCAAGGTGAATGTATATCTTTTTGCAGGCGCCATATCCCTGGTCTACCTGATCCGCCAACTAATACTGGATCATTTTGAAAAAAGGGCACCGGCATCCAAACAAGATGAAATCAGGTTCAAAAGGATCAGACATTATTATCATATATGCTTGGCGTTTCTCGCTTTCATTCTTCTTGTAGCGGTTCCCTGCATTTGGTGGGGATCAATCCTAAAGGTTAGCATCATGGCAAACAAAGGGATCAGATAGTGTAAAGCAATGCTTACCTTAACCGCGTAGCGCTTGCCTGAAGGACCGGACGAATGACAGCGTTGTGCAATTACATCTGACAAGCGGATTCGGTGGCGCTTTTTCCTTTGACGTTACACATTTTCATACGGTGCGACGTCTATTAGAGAGGTACATCTGCTGATTCATCGGACATCAGGAAAAATAGCGGGCTATTTTGGTGCTGCCAATAATGAAAATCACACCAAAAGTTAAGTGAAAACAGGTTTAGTGCCTTATTTCCTAAAACCCTGTAACAAAAAACAAGAAAATTACGCTGCCATTTTAATAAGTTGTTCAGTTGACGCAGCCAGAAAGGCGTTCA
>JANQDY010000175.1 GCA_028278625.1 Thermodesulfobacteriota bacterium | reverse complement strand
CTTTGGCCGGGAGAAGGCCTGGAACAGATCCTTTGTATGGCTTTGGCCGCACCCCGGCCATGACGAGATCAAACGGAAGCCGGTTTCAAAAACCTGGGGCTTTTCGGTGCGTTGCCTGAAAGACGGCAGCAAAGCTGCCGGTCAATGAAGGCCAGGCGGTTGACGCGGTTTTCTTCAGAAGGTTTTCCCGGGAAGCGGCTTTTTCCAAGACATTAACGGTAAGCATTTTACGGGTGCCGGGGGTATCCCGGTGCCCGTAAAATGACCCCCATGGGAAAAAACGGCCGTATGGAGGAGGAGCATCTTTAAGTATCAATGGCGATTTTGGCGGGTGATCGTGCGTTGATCGGCTTTCTCAACCCCCCAAACTCCTACCGCCGCAGACGGCATAGTTCTGCCCGGTGATGAAGTTCGCTTTATCAGAAGCCAAGAACGTCACAAGGTTAGCGATGTCTTCCGGCTTGCCGATTTTTCCCAGGTAAGTTGTGTTTTTTATCCTTTCAACGACTTCTTTTGGAAGTGTGAAGAAGTGGTCTGTTCCAATCGGTCCCGGTGATACGGCATTGACATTGATCCCGTATTTTCCCAGCTCCTTTGCCAATGCTTTTGTCAGTGAGATCACTCCTCCCTTGGCCGCCGAATAATCAGCCATGGCATGGGCGGATCCCATCATTCCGGCGATGGATGCAATGTTTACGATCTTTCCGTCTTTTTGTTCAGCCATGTGGGGTACAACTGCGCGACAACAATTGCGAACGCTTTTAAGATTGGCTCCCACAATAAAGTCCCAGGCCGCTTCCTTGGATTCAATGAAGGCCGCTCTCATATCGTCTCGCCCGGCCCCGCCAGCGTTGTTCACCAGGATATCAATTCTTCCGTATTCTTCCAAAGTCGCATTTACCATTTTTTCAGCGTCGTTATTTCTGCTCACATCAGCAGCCATGGCGCTGGCATTTCCATTTGAATTCAAGATGTTAATCTCATCGGCAGCTTTCTTTGCCCCGTCAGCGTCAATGTCCGCCAACATGATTCTTGCATCGCTCTTCGCCAGATGCCGGGCGATGGCTCTTCCGATTCCCGCGGCACCGCCCGTCACAATTGCCACCTTTTCCTTTAGAGATATTTCAAACATATACCGCTCCTTTCTATTTCACGATTATTGCTTGTTTCGTGTTTTCGAAACCTCTTTTCAGTTACATCATGCAGGACCTGATCTCCAAAAAGCGTAAAGAACAATGTTCCCGCCAATAACACCGGAACGACATATCAAAATGGCTTTCATACAAGGAGACCAGACGCATCCGCAGTTCAGTGCATCTTCAAGCTGGCCCGGCTGCATTTCCTTTAAAAAGGTGCAAATAGACCATATAAATATACTAAAAGACGCATATACGCTAAGACGCATATACGCTAAATTGAGCTCTCATGTCAAGGGTTTTAGGTGTTGATTTCGGCTCCACCGGTGTTTGGGGCACGCGCCCGGTTTCCTGTTGGTCGAGGCTGAAAATTTCTTTTATGTCATTGGAATTGAGAGAGATAATGTGATTTGAAAGGTGGTGGCACGATCTCTTTTAAATGGGTGCGAAAGATTGGAAAAGCATCCTTCTGGCATATGGTTTAGGATTTCCAAATCGATCCAGCAGTTGATTCCCCCGTACGGGCAAAAAAAGCTTGACAATCGTAACATAATGGTGTAGGCACGCTGTAAAAGTATTTGAAATGGTGTAAGTGCACCATATGCCCGTTATCAATTTGAAAAGAGGCGGGTTCTGAAAGGCCGCCGAATTCCTTATTAGAAGCCGTCCTGAAAGAAAGGGCAGCCCAAGAAGGAGATGATCACCGACGCAGGGGGCAGCGAAGCGCTCTGGATTTTGAATGTGGGTAGGGAAGGGATACCGATGTTCGGCACGAAAAGGTTTGAAAGGCTTCTGGCGCCGCTAGACATCAAACATGTCCGATTCAGAAATCGCATGGTAAAAGCCGGACAGATTCTGGGTTATGCGGAAAAGGCCGGCTATGTGGGCCAGCGCAACATGGATTTCTATGAAACCCTGGCCAAGGGCGGCGCGGGAATGATCATCGTAGAGGATGCCAGCATTGATTTTCCGCTAGGGGGAAGTGGAGACAAGAGGATACTGGTTACGGACGATAAATTCATCCCGTCCCTGGCCAGATTGACCAAGGTGATTCATAAACACGGATGTCCTGTATTTCAGCAAATCGGTCATGTGGGACCGGCCCACAACCAGAAATACTCGGGTCAACAGCCCGTTGCCGCTTCGACCCTCAGCAAGGATGAGATGCTCGAGATGTTTTCCGGGCGCGCCTACAGTGTGGCGCGATCTTTGACGATTCAGGAGATTGAGGATCTTTTTGAGAAATTCGCCGAATCGGCGGAGCGGGTCAAGAAAGCCCAATTCGATGGCATTGAAGTACACGCCGGCCACTCCTACCTGATCAATAGCTTTTTATCCAGGGCTTGGAACAGGCGAGAAGACGAATACGGCTTTGAAACCATGGAAAATCGATGCCGATTCGCAGTGGGAGTGGTGCGGGCCATCAAAAACGCCGTGGGCCAAGACTTCCCCGTTGGCCTCAGAATCAATGGCGGGGAATACGGGATTGATGGAGGCATAACCCCGCAAGAGTCTCAGGAGGTCGCCAAGGCACTGGAGAATGCCGGAGCCGATTATATCCATGTCACCGGATATGGCTACGGTCGTTTTTTCCGGTTGGTGCTTCCGGAGCAGATCTTTTATCCCGAAGCGCCAAGCCCCCTTCCAAGCGGATTGGTGAAGCGGCCAAATCTGGCAGGCCCCATGGTGCCCCTGGCCGCGGCGATAAAGAGAGTGGTAACAATACCGGTGATTGCGGTGGGAAGGCTCGACCCTTTTCTGGGAGAGCGGATCCTTAGAAAGGGAGAGACGGACCTGATCGCCATGGGCCGGCGGTTGATGGCGGACCCCGAACTTCCCAATAAGGTGGCCGCTGGAAGACTGGAAGACATTCGGCCGTGTACCGGATGTGCCACATGTTCGGACCTGTTTTACAAAGACAAGCATGTAACGTGCCGGGCAAATGCCGCGTTGGGAAAAGAGGGGGAGTACAACATCAAACCGGCCGAGCAAAAGAAAAAGGTCGTGATCGTGGGCGGCGGCCCCGCGGGAATGGAGGCGGCAAGGGTTGCATCCTTGCGGGGCCATCGAGTGACCCTGTACGAGAAGAATCCGCGTTTGGGCGGATCACTACCCCTGGCTGCCTTTGTAAAGGGCGTTGCAATCGAGGATCTTCCGGCTTTGAACCGGTACCTTGAAACCCAGCTCCGAAAACAGGGGGTGACGATTCGTCTCGGAGCGGAGTTGGATCAGGCCCAAATCAAAGCGCTGAAACCGGATGTTCTCGTTTTGGCCACCGGAGGACGGCACACCCTTCCGGATATTCCCGGTATACGAGGACCGAATGTGATGACCAATGAAAAGGTTCTTGGCCTGGTGAGCGGTTTTCTGAGAATCCTCGGACCGGGTATGACGCGGCGATTGACAAAGCTTTGGATGCCATTGGGAAAAAGAACCGTCATTATGGGCGGGTTGATACAGGGTTGCCAATTGGCGGTTTTTTTGATGAAGCGCGACAGAAGGGTCACTGTTTTGGAAGAGACGAGCGATTTGGGTGACGGCATGTTGGCATTCCACAAAATAAAAGTACTGGATTGGTTGAAAAAGAAGGGGGCAACCTTGTTGCCTGAGATCCGATATCAGGAAGTCAACAAGGGCGGGTTGATTGTCAAAACAGAGGAGGGCAACAGCCGGAGCATCGGGGCGGACACAATTCTCCTTGCAACGGCCCTCGAGCCGGAAACCGGTGCTTTTGAGCATCAGAAGGAGGAAGTGCCTGAGGTCTACCTGGGCGGTGATTGCAGGTCACCGGGCCTCATTGTGGATGCCATCGCAGATGGCTTTCGTATCGGGCGACGCATCTAGGGGTTCCCCATGACGGAACCAAATGGATCCGAGGTTGTTTTATGGGACAAGAAACCGTTTACAACAAAGGGGTTTCCGGGAATCATCCGGGACCCTTGAAACAGGGGAGGTGATAAGGACAAATCCATGGGGCAGGCATTCGGTCTTGAACTAAAATTGATTCACACTATTTGCTAAAAATGGAGGAAATTATGGCGAAAAAATCGGTTTTCACACTGCTATGGACAATTCTCTTTGCTTTGTCGGCATTTACTGGCCCTGTTTCTTTTGCGGAGGACAAATTTCCTTCAGAACCGATAACGCTCATTGTGGGGTTTGCTCCGGGCGGTACCGGTGATCTGCCTCTCAGGTACTTGGGGGAAACCGCGTCAAAAAAGCTCGGGCAGCCGGTCATTGTGATTAACAAACCGGGAGCCGGAGGCGCCGTTGCACTGGGTGAGGTCAAAAATGCCAAGCCGGACGGCTATACGATTGCCTTCCTGTCCACGGGCGGCGTCATGGGCGCCCACATGCGAAAACTCCCTTATGATCCCGTTAAAGACTTTGAGCCGGTCATTCAACACACGGCTTCGGTCTATGGATTGGTGGTTCAGGCTGACTCCCCCTTTAAGACCTTGGAAGACTTGATTGCCTACGCAAAAAAGAACCCCAACAAGGTAACATACAGCACCGCCGGCGCCTCCACGCCCCAGCACATCGTCATGCTGCAACTGGCGGATGCGGCGGGTGTCAAATGGACCCATATCCCCATGGGCGGCGGCGTAAAGGCTGCTACACAGCTCTTGGGCGGCCATGTGACAGCGTGCGCGGGCTCCCCTGAATGGAAGCCCTTTGTGGACGAAGGACGGCTCAGATTGATCGCCATGTTTGGGGATGAGCGTTTGGAAGACTATCCTGATGTGCCGACCCTAAAGGAGTTGGGATATGACATTGTGGCGCCAAGCCTTTATTCGGTGGTGGGACCAAAAGGAATACCGGAAGACCGCGTCCTCATTCTCCACGACGCTCTCCACGAGGGGATGAAGACCCAGGGGTATAAGGATCTTTTGAAAAAGTTCAATCTGGTCGTCATCCATCGCGATCCCAAGGAACTGGGAGCGTATATCCAGGATCTCTATGATACGAGCGGTAAAGCCATCAGCAAGATCAAGAAGCAGAAATGATCTTTCAACCCAGGTTTTGAGAACCATTTTCGGTAATCGATCTTGAGCAGCGTTGTCTCCGTATTGTCACTCCGCTTAAGGTCAAGGAGAAGTGATGAACAAACATGATCGCATCAGTGGCATCTTTTTTCTTGCTTTCGGCCTTTTTGTCGTATGTTATGCGCCGCGATTCGGTTTAGGCAGCATGGGCAATCCTGACAGCGGTTTCATGTCTTTTATCAGTGGTCTGGTCATATGCGGGTCATCTGTCTGGGTGCTCTCCGGGGCCTTTTTCGGCGAACAAATGGAACCCGAAGCCATATGGGCGGACATAAGTATTGGAAAGCTTGTGTTTACGGTCCTGCTGATCTTTGCGTTTGCTTACCTGCTCAGGGTCGTCGGTTTTGTTCTCAGTTCATTTTTTCTGATTTTACCCCTCATGCGGTATATCGGTTCTCAAACCTGGCTAAACAGTGTTATTGGGGCTGCGCTCAGCTCATTTGTGACCCATCTCCTGTTTGGCGTTTGGCTTAAGGTGCATCTTCCCAAGGGATTTCTCGGTTTTTAAGGGTCATTATGGAATTAATACAGAATGTTATAAACGGATTTAGCGTGGCCGGCGTGCCCATCAACCTCCTCTTCTGCTTTATCGGCGTTTTAACGGGGACACTGGTAGGGGTTTTGCCCGGTCTGGGCCCCGTTGCCACCATGTGCCTCCTGCTGCCGTTGACATATCATCTGGAGCCGATCACGGCAATCATCATGCTGGCGGGCATCTATTACGGCGCCATGTACGGCGGTTCGACCACTTCCATTCTGGTCAGAATCCCCGGGGAAGCCGCATCCGTGGTCACTTCCATTGACGGATATCAAATGGCCTTGCAGGGCAGAGCCGGTCCGGCCCTGGGCATATGCGCCTTTGGCAGTTTTATTTCCGGTACCTTTGGGATCATCGTGCTCATGCTGGTGGCGCCCCCCCTGTCGGAGCTGGCGCTCCAATTCGGGCCACCTGAATATTTTGCATTGATGGTTCTGGGGTTGACCCTGATCTCCTATCTCTCCTCCGGTCCGGTCAGTAAAGCGGTATTGATGGCCGGCGTGGGGCTGTTTCTGGGTACCGTGGGAACGGACAACTTGACGGGAACAACGCGATTTGATTTCGGTGTATTGGCGTTAATGGATGGCGTAGGCCTTGTTCCCATGGTGATGGGAATTTTCGGAATCGGTGAGATACTCGCAAACCTGGAACAACCCATCAAAAGGAGCGCCTGCGATACAAAAATCAGCAGCGTGCTCCCGAGCGCCAAGGATTGGATCGAGTCCAAATGGGCTCTGGTCAGGGGGACCATCCTGGGCTTTTTCCTGGGGGTTTTGCCCGGGGGCGGTGCTGTCATCGCCTCTTTCACATCTTATGCAATTGAAAAACGCTGCTCAAAAGAACCGGAAAAATTCGGAACCGGTATGATTGCGGGCGTTGCCGGACCAGAAGCAGCCAACAACTCCGCCACAAGCGGTGCCTTCATTCCGTTGCTGACCCTTGGAATTCCGGCCAATGCGGTCATGGCGATTCTGGTTGGGGCATTTATGATCCATGGGATTCAGCCGGGCCCTACGGTGGTGCGCCATTATCCCGATCTGTTCTGGGGCGTGGTGTGTAGCATGTACATTGGAAATGTCATGCTGCTGGTACTGAACCTCCCGTTGATCGGATTATGGGTTCGGGTATTGCGGGTCCCTTATAGCATCCTCTTTCCGCTGATTGTACTCTTCTGCATTATCGGTTCTTACAGCATAAAGAACAGTTTCTCCGATGTGTACATCATGGTTGTTTTCGGAATCGTCGGTTATCTCATGAGAAAATACCGCTATGATGCGCCGCCGCTGGTGCTGGCGTTTGTTCTGGGACCGATGATCGAGCAATCTCTCAGGCGCTCTCTGCTAATTTCCGCCGGAAGCCCTCTGATCTTTTTGGAGCGGCCCATTTCGGCGGTCATCATGGTCTTTATCGCGGTGATGATGCTGTCCAGCCTGGTTCCCGCTTGGAGAAAGAGAAAGAAAAAAATCGAAGAAATCATTTCCGAAGGCGAAGAATAGTCACTTTTCGATTGGGCAATGGAAACCCCTTGACAAAGAATTCTGAAAACAGTATGGTGCATTTGCATCTTATATAAATATAAATAGTGCACATGACACATTTCCAGGCACTGCCCACATGTGACAGTCCTGAAAGCGGACAAACCAATAGAGAGTGAAATAGAAATGCTGAAACAAGAGACGATCTGGGCTGAGGAGTTGATTGAATTGGAGCGGGAGAATTGGACACTGGGGAAGCTTCTGAAAGAAAAGTCCCGTAAAAACAAGGACCGGACTTTCTTACTGTTTGAAGATAAAAAGGTCAGTTTCGAACAGTTCAATGAAAAGGCGAACCGGCTGGCCAATGGGCTGATGGCCCAAGGAATCTGCAAGGGCGACAAGATCGCATTGATGCTCCCAAATTGTCCGGAATTTCTATACCTTTGGTTCGGTATTGCAAAGGCCGGCGCTGTCATGGTCCCGATCAATGTATCTTGGAAAGGGGATCTTCTGCAATACGTTCTCAATCACTCCGATGCGAAAGCGCTCATTGTTGAAGATGAGCTGTATCCGCAAGTTGTGGAAGCCTTGGAATCCGCAAGGAAGATTCAACAGGTTTTCCTGAGAGCGGAAAAGGGGGTGCATGGAGAGGATGTTCGGCTGCTGAATGAACTGTTTCACGTCTCCGCCGAAGAGCCGAATGTCACCCTTACACCCCACGATCCTTATGAAATCATGTATACTTCCGGAACAACCGGACGTTCCAAAGGTGTGGTGAGGTGGTCGGAATATACCATTCTGAGAGGGCTTCGAACGGTGCAATACATGGGATACACCGGCGATGACATTCTGTACACATGTCTTCCGCTGTTTCATGGAAATGCGCAAAACCTGACCGTCCTGCCGGCCCTATTGGCCAATGCCCGCCTGGCCCTGGGCAAGCGGTTCAGCGCGTCGAGTTTCTGGAAAGAGATCCGTGGATATGGGGCCACCGTCTTCAACTTCGTGGGGACCATGATTCCCATTCTCCACAAGCAGGAGCAGACGGAAATGGATGCCCTGAATCAAGTGCGCATGGCCAGAGGGGGAGGTATTCCTTCGGAAATATGGAAAAGTTTCGAAAAGCGTTTCGGTCTTACCCTTGTGGAGACTTACGGAACCACCGAAGGAGGCTCCATCTGGAACATGCCCGGCGGAAAGATCGGATCCCTTGGAAAGCCGCCTTACTTCAACGAAGCCCGCATCGTGGATGAAGCGGATAATAAAATGCCCCCTAACCGCACCGGTGAACTGGTCATCAGGCCGAGGGATCATGACGAAAAATGGGTTGACTATTACAAGGATCCCGAAGCAACCCGGGAGAAGTTGCGCGGGGGTTGGTTCAGAACCGGGGATCTTGCATATGAAGATGAAGAAGGTTGGTTCTATTTTGTGGACCGGCAAAAGGATGTTATCAGGCGTCGTGGGGAAAACATCTCCGCCTGGGAGGTGGAAGTGGTCATTAACTCCCATCCCAAGGTATTGGAAAGTGCCTGTATCGGTGTCCCTTCCGAACTTGGAGAGAATGACGTGATGGTCTTTGTCGTTCCGAAACCGTCCATGTCCATGAATCCCCATGAACTGATCGCCTATTGCCAAGACCGGATGGCCTATTTCATGGTTCCCAGATATGTGAAGATTATGGGCGGACTGCCGAAGACGCCAACAGAGCGGGTCGAAAAATATAAATTGAAAGAACTGTGGTCCAAAGAGGACGTTTGGGACCGGGAGGGATGATGAGACATGGTTTCCATTGAGTCGAGACGCCCATTTCGTGATGGCCTGTTTCTGATGCCGTCTTCTCCGTCTGAAAAGCCAAGGCTTTTGGGCGCCCGCTGCCGCAACTGCACGGAGACCGTGTTTCCGAAAGCGGACTTCTGTCCCAATTGCGGCGGCGATGATCTCGAAGGGACGGCGCTCAGTTCCAGAGGGAATCTCTTTACTTTTACAATCAACCATCAGGGGCCGACAGCCTTTGAAACGCCTTATGCTTCGGGTTACATCGATTTGCCGGAGGGGGTTCGAATATACGCCCTTTTGACGAAATGGAATCCTGGGGATCTGGAAATCGGAATGGAAATGGAGTTGGTTCTGGAAAACATCGCCGTGGATACCGAAGGGAATCCATTGATCGGTTATAAATTTCGCCCCATGTATTCAGGGCACCGTTGTTGAGGAAGTCATGCGTAAAGTATTTGTCATAGGGGTCGCCATGACCCGATTCGGACGGCACCCTGAAACCAAGGTTACCGAGTTGGGGCGCGAAGCCTGCAAGGGGGCAATTGATGACGCCGGGGTGAGGGGAAAGGATATTGAAGGGGCCTTTTGCTCACATTCCTTCCAGGGCCGGGTGGCCGGGCAAAGGGTTCTAAAACATCTCGGACTCACCGGGATGCCAATTATCAATGTGGAGAATGCCTGTTCAGGGGGCGCGACCTCATTCCATTTGGCTTGGTCGGCCATTGCCGGAGGGTTTTACGATCTTGTGCTGGCCTTTGGAATGGAAAAGATGACAAAGGGGCTGATCCCTCCGAATCCGGACGATTTGGAAGGGATTCTCGGAAGGACTTATCCCGGCCGTTTTGCTATGATGGCACAACGTCATCAGTATGAATATGGCACCACAAAGGAACAACTGGCCCTTGTTTCGGTCAAGAACCATCGAAACGGGAGCCTCAATCCCTATGCACATTATCAGGAAGCGATGAGCCTCGATGAGATTCTGGCTGCTCGAATGGTTTCAGAACCCCTTACCCTCTATCAATGTTGCCCCATCACGGATGGCGCAGCGGCGGCGATTCTCTGCAGCGAGGATGTAGTGCGCAAGTATCAGGGGGGGGGCGTTCGGGTTCTGGCCTCAGTGGTCACTTCCGGCGTTTACCAGAGCATTCGCACCAGCAGGATGACATCCGAGACCGAACTCTCCCGGCGAACAGCCTCGGAAGCGTATAAAATGGCGGATCTTTCTCCCGGGGATATCGATGTGGCCGAGGTTCACGACTGTTTCAGCATCGCGGAACTTCTTCACTATGAAGAGCTGGGATTCTGCGGGACCGGAGAGTCCGGCAGGATGATTCAGGAAGGGATGACCGGACTGGACGGCAAAATTCCCGTCAATCCCAGCGGCGGGCTATTGGCCAAGGGGCATCCCATGGGGGCAACGGGAATTGCGCAGATCGTTGAAATCGTATGGCAGTTAAGAGGAGAGGCTGAAAAACGACAGGTGGCCGATCCGGGGATCGGCCTGACCCATTGCATGGGAGGCGCTGTTCCGGGGATTGGTCAAGGGGCCTGTTGTATCCACATCCTGGCTAAATGAGGAAAAAGCATGAATAACAAGATGTTGGTGGTGGATGTAAACCGTTGCACCGGATGTCGTTCTTGTGAACTGAGATGTGCTTTCAAACACCATCAAGAGTGTAACCCGGCCAAATCCCGCATCCGCCTGGTAAAATTTGATACCCTTGGACTGGCCGTGCCCCTTTTCTGTTTGAACTGCAAAGAGGCCTTTTGCCAGGAGGTCTGCCCCACCAGAGCGATCCAGCCTGATGCGAATACAAATACACTGACACATCTCGAAGACAGGTGCGTGGGATGTCGCGCCTGCGTGATGGCCTGTCCTTTTGCGGGAATGCAGGTCCTTGAGAACCGGAAAGTTACAAAATGTGATCTCTGTGGAGGGGATCCCTATTGCGTGAAATACTGTGAAATGGGTGCCATTAAATGTGTGGAGGTTCAGGATGCCGCCCTCCACAAGGGATACGGGGTCGCCAAGAGAATTGTCCAGGCTTTTCTTAAGGGGCAATAGAAAGGGGAGGCTGCAATGGCAGGATGGGCAGGAAAGATCCTGAAAATCGATTTAACGGAACAGGAGATTGTCAAGGAGACGACACCCCTCGATCTGGTTGAAACGTTCCTGGGTGGTGCGGGCCTTGGCGCCTATTTCCTGTTCAATTTGGTTTCGCCGGAGGTGAAAGCGGATTCACCCGAAAACTGCCTTGCGGTGGCAACCGGACCCTTAAACGGAACAATCGTGCCTTCCAGCGGACGATTATCCATCACCACGCTGTCACCGGTTACGGGCATATTTACGGACAGCAACAGCGGCGGCGATTTTGCACCGGAATTGAAGTACGCCGGATATGACATGATTCTGATTACGGGGAAAGCCAAACAGCCCTTATATCTTCGCATTGACGACGACCGGGTTGAACTCAAAGATGCACGGCACCTCATCGGTAAAGATACCTGGGAGACGGAAGAACAGATAAAAAAGGAATTGGATGATCAAAGGGTCAAAACCGCATTGGTGGGGCCTTCGGCCTGGAAAGGGGTTCTTTACGGTTCTCTCATTATAAACAGGTATAGAGCTTGTGGAAAGACCGGCATCGGAACCGTTTTTGTGCAAAAAAACCTCCTGGGCATTGTGGTTCGTGGACGCAAGGGGATCGCCATCCATGATCCGGTGGCCTTTGAAGCGGCGGTTGATCGGCTGTTAAACTCCATGAGGAATTCGGCGAGCTATCCTGAGTACTCGAACCTGGGAACCATGGGAGTGGCGGATGTCTATCAGGAATCGGGAAGGCTGCCGGTCAGGAATCGTCAACAGGCGGGGCTTCCGGAAGACCTCTATGAGGATATTTGCAGTGACGCCTTCTTAAAGAAGGCAAAGGTGAGAGATGTCAGCTGTTTCAATTGCCCCGTACATTGTTCGCACTGGTTTGAGATCAAAGAGGGAAAATATGCGGGGGAGATGGGTGAGAAACCGGAGCTTGTCGCTTTGGAGGCCTTTGGAACGCTCTTGGGAGCCCATGATCTGGGCGCTATCTGTCATCTTCAAAATGAATCCAATCGGTTCGGCTTCGACATGATGGAGTGTGGAAACACCATGGCCCTTGCCTTTGAGGCTTATGAAAAGGGGTTGATTTCACTTGAAGACACCGACGGGATTCCGTTGGAGTGGGGGAATCAGGATGCCATTGAAAAACTCTTTTACAAGATCGCCAATTTTGAAGGGATCGGGAGGATCTTCGGTTTGGGCGTCAAAAGGACGGCCCAATGGATCGGCAAGGGTGCGGACCGATTTGCCATTCAAGTGAAGGGATATGGCATGAGTCTTGTGGAAATCAGAAATGCGCCCCACTGGGGGCTGGCATTTGCCACGGCAAGCCGCGGCGGAGACCATTTGAAGGCCCTGCCGGTGGCGGTGGGGGAAGACCGCCAGATGTTTGATGATCTCTTCGGTGATCAGCCGACTGAAGAAATCACCTCACTCATGAAAATCAAAGGAAAAGGAAAGCTTGTGGCCTGGTTTGAAAACTACAATGCCGTCTTGGATGCACTGGGTCTGTGCAAACTGGCTTGCAAGGTGGGTTGGATCCATCCCAAGGATCTGGCCGACGCCTTGGGGGCTGCCACGGGAATTTCCTTTGATCTAAAACGGATGATGGCATGTGGAGAACGTATCTGCAATTTGCAGAAAGCCTTTAATGCAAGGCTTGGCCTGACGCGGAAAGATGATACCGTGCCGGTCAGGTTTCTTGAAGAACCGATTTCTACAGGACCGAGAAAAGGAAAGCATCTGGGAGAGGTGTTTCCAAGAATGCTTGACGAGTATTACGATGCCAAGGGTTGGAATAAGGAAACCAGTTTGCCCACAAGATCCAAGCTCGAAAGCCTGGGACTAAAATGGCTCGCTGATGAACTTGAAAAGTCAGGGCATTTGGCCAAGGAGTAGAAGGAACAAGAAGGAGGATGGAAAAGATGGATAAGGTTATGGTATTGCATCCAATGGTGAATGGCGTGGACAAATACGAAAAGTTCTTTGCCGATCAAGATGATATCGGAGTGAAAGGGCTTCGTGAAGGACCGGACGTGATCCTGACGCGTGCGGACCAGGCCCTTGCGGGAATGGATTCCGTAAGAAGGGCCGTAGAGGCTGAAAAGGATGGGTACAAGGCCATTGTTCTCACCTGCCATGGCGATCCGAACCTGTTCTGTTTGAGAGAGGCGGTTCGGATTCCCGTTCTCGGACCCATCCAGACCTCCCTTCATCTTTGCTCCCTCTTGTCCGGAAACGTGTCCGTATTGACGACCAATGAAGTCTATACCAAGCACTCCAAAGAAGACCTTATTACGCGATATGGATTTGCCTCAAAAATTGTCTCCATCAGACCCGTGCCCTTCCCCATATCACTCTTTGAAGTGGGCATGGTATCAATGAAAAGGCCCATCCCCGGCGAGGTTTTTGAGCCAGCTCTGACGGAGTGCCTGAAAGCCATTGAGGAAGACGGTGCGGAGGCCATTACATTCGGCTGCGGCGCCTTTTTGTGGATGGCCGATGAATTGGAAAAAGAGTTGAACAAAAGGAACATCAATGTGCTTTCAATCAATCCGGTCCCTGCTACGGTGGAAATGGCCCGGTTTTTGATCAGAACCAAAATGAGTCACAGTGCGTTGGCCTACCCGCTGGCCGCGAAAAAACTGTAGCCGTGAGAACGGACGAAACAGTACCTGAGCGCGTGAAGCAAAAAGGAGAATGAGATGCCACAATTCGGAATAGAAGATTGGGTCAATCTTGACCGCATGAGGAAAGAACGGGTCGAAAAGGCTCGACAGCAGTTGAGCAGTGCGGGAATCGGCGCCATCATATGTTTTTCACCGGACAATATCAAATATCTCGTTGATGACACCTGGGTGCCGGGCGGCATGTTCGGGGGGGTTCAGCTTTCCAGAAACGTTATTCTGACGAGGACCGGGGAGCCGTTGTTGTTCGAATGGGGTCAGATTCATAACCGCGTAAATGCCGAACTGGCCCCTTGGCTCAATGGTACGGTCAGACCCGGCTACAGGCTGGGATTTTTCCTGGGGAGGGGCGTCTATCCGGAGGCGTTCATGGATGATCTGAAGAGGACTTTGGCGGAACATGGTCTCAGCAATGAACCGGTGGCCATCGATATGCCGGTGGTCACGCTGGAACTGCAGCAGATTTTCCAAAAAGGTGGAATAGAACTGGTAGATGGGGCCGCATGTATGTCAAAAGCGAGAATGATTAAAACAGAGGATGAGATCAATTGCCAGAGAAAGGCCTCTGCAATCTGTGACGGCGTTTTTGCCGCGCTCCGGGATGCCGTACGGCCTGGCATCCGGGAATTCGAATTGCAATGCATCGGAATCAAGAAGGCGTACGAACTTGGCGCGGATGGGGTTGCGCCACACTCGGTTTGTTCGGGCGAGAAAACAAGTCCGCTCATCGGCGCAGCCACCAACAGAGTCATCAACAAGGGCGACCTGGTATTCTTCGATCTCCATCCCGTGAGATGGCATGGGTACAAAGTCTGCTATTATCGGACATTCTGTTGCGGCAAGGCGAACGGGCGGCAACGGGATTTCTACGATAAATGCCTTGAACTGACCTACATGCCCATCAGGGAAGTAAAAGCCGGCGTTACTTCCGCCGAACTCTGTAGTACCTGGCCCGAACCCCAGTACTGGGGAGCGGACTCGTGGTGGGAGATTTCAGAGGCTGCCATCGGCCACGGCATAGGACTGACCACACAAGAAGCCCCCGGCATAACCCCCCTGTTTTCAAAGGAGCATCCGGTTACTTTGAAGGAGAACATGGTTGTGGCACTGGAATCCTGGTACGGCTCTCGAAAAGAACCCCCATTGGAAGGGTGCAGATTTGAAGAAACGGGGATTGTTACGAAAACCGGTTATGAGGTGATGACCAAGTGGCCCAAGGATGAAATTACGGAATGTTACTGAAAAGGGCGTCTTAAGATTGGCCTGGCAAATCATTCAATGGAGGATACGTCCGCCGCTGGCTGAAACAGCGCGTGTCGGATTGTGATCATCGATCTGTTTGGGGGTGCGGTATGCGAAAGATCCGGGTGCTGGTTGCAAAGCCAGGACTGGACGGACATGACAGAGGTGCGAAAATAATCTCACTGGCGCTAAAAGATGCCGGGATGGAAGTCATCTATACGGGCATAAGGCAGACACCCGAGCAGATCGTGAGCGCCGCAATGGAAGAAGGCGTGGATGTTGTGGGCCTTTCCTGCCTTTCCGGTGCCCATAAATCCCTTTTTTCAAGGGTGTGCGGGCTTCTTGCCGAAAGGGGCGGCAAGGACATCTGCATCATAGGGGGCGGCATTATCCCCATGGAGGACATACCGGATCTAAAAAAGGCCGGGGTCAGCAAGATCTTTCAGACCGGTACATCCACAAAGGAAATTGTCAATTTCATAAAGAGAAGCATATCCGTCCCATGAAAATTTCCATAAGGCTCGTTTCGTTTCTCTGCAAATATGTCCATAGAGATGAAAACCGCTGTTCCATTGAAATGGAAGTTTCGGAATCCTCCAGATGTGCCGATCTTTTGTACACCCTTAAGATCCCCAAGGATATTCCGGTGAATATCATGGTCAATGGGACGGTGGCCGACGGTGAATATCAGTTGCGGGAAGGGGATCAGATCGTCTTCCTGCCGCCCATAGAAGGAGGATAGGGTCTTATGAGAATTGTGGTGATCGGAAATGGCGCCGCGGGCGAAGCCGCCTGTTCCGCAATTCGATCGAAGAATTCCGAAGTCATGCTGACCCTGGTGTCTGAAGATCCGAATCCCTTGTATTCACCTTGCGTGCTTCCCCATTATATTTCAGAAGACCTGAAAAGATCCCAGGTGCTTCTGAAGCATCTGAAGGATTATGAAAAAGAGAAGATAGAGTTGCTTCTGGGATGCAGGGCTTTAAGAATTGACCATGGGGAAAAACGCGTCTTTCTAAAAGACCGGGCCCTCCCATATGACAAACTCATTCTGGCGACCGGAAGCCGACCCATCATGCCCGGGATCAAGGGGGTTCAGAAGAAAGGGGTTCGATTTCTGAAATCCCTGCGGGACGCTGAATACATCCTTCAGGCGTCCAAAGGCCGGGCCGTTATCGTGGGTTCGGGTCTCATCGGTGTCGAGTTGGCCGTTGCCCTTCAAAAAAGGGGGTGGCGCGTCAGTCTGATCGAGGCACTGGACCGGATTTTGCCAAACCAATTTGACGAGAAAGGGGCTTCTCTATTGATGTCCATCCTGCAAAAAAACGGGATCGAAATCCTTAGAGGGGAAAAGGTCGTGGCGATTGAGGGCAATAAGAGGGTTGAAGGCGTCATCACCACGAACCGGGAAAGGAAAGCCCACATGGTTGTTTTGGCAGTGGGGGTGCGCCCCAATGTTGAACTGGCGCGCGCCGCCGGAGTCGCTATCGGTGACCTGGGAGGTATACGGGTAGATGACAGGATGGAAACAACGGTGGAAGATGTTTATGCATGCGGCGATTGCGTGGAAGCAAGGGACTCATGGAGCGGCAAACGACAGCTGAGCCTTCTCTGGCCCCAGGCGGAAAGACAAGGACGCGTGGCGGGATTGAACAGCATTGGTGAAAACACAAAAGTCCGTTGGTTGCCCGACTTCAACAACCTGGATATTTTCGGAACATTTGCGGGATCAATGGGCCGAACGCGTAGCGCTTTTGGTAAAGCGGCGGAAATCCGGGAGAATGAGGCGGATGGTCGTTATCGGTGTGTGGTTTCCTATGAAGGAAGGATTGCAGGCGCTCAGTTCATTGGAAATCATGAAGCCATGGGGGTCATGCTGCCACTGATCGGCAAGGCGTATGGAGAGCTGCGGCATCAATTGCACCATATGGATAGATTTCCCTGGCTGTTCCTTTTAAGGGATATGTTGGCATCGATGAAGTAGTCCCAAACCGCAGAGTTGCACGGGGCTTACCAATTCGTGATTTGAAACGCATTAGGGCAAGTGGGGATTGTCAATGGAAAATAAACGGTTTTTTACAACGTTCGGCACTGAGGTTAAATCTTATTACACGCAAGAGGACCTTCAGAAAACGGGTTTTGATCCGGGCGAAGATTTGGGTTTACCCGGGGAATTCCCGTATACCAGAGGGATAGACGCCGAAATGTATCGAAAGAACCATTGGGTAATGGGTCAGTACGCGGGTTTTGGCACCGCGGAGGAGGCGAACCAGCGTTACAAGTTCATATTGAACCAGGGTGCCGGCGGCGTCTCTCTTGCCCTCGACCTGCCGACGCAGTTGGGGTATGATTCGGATCATCCCATGAGCGAGGGGGAGGTTGGCAAAATCGGGGTTGCCATTGACTCTCTTAAGGACATGGAGACCGTTTTCGACGGCATTCGTTTGGACAGAGTAAAACAGATTCGCACCACTGCCAATTCCATCGGTCCTTTGGCTCTGGCCATGTTCATCGCAATTTGGGAGAAACACGGGGCAGATCCCGGACAGACGCAGGTCATTATCCAAAACGATGTGCTAAAGGAATTTACGGCCCGAAATACCTATATTTTTCCGCCTGCACCCTCTTTGGAACTTGCGGTGGATGCCATCGAGTATTCGGCGAAACGCTTTTCAAAATGGCAGCCGCTCATGGTTTGCGGATACCACTATCGGGATGCCGGCGCCAATGTGGTTCAGGAAGTTGCCTTCACCTTCGCCAACGCCATCGCCTACATTGAGGCGGCCCGGAAACGGGGAATGCTAATCGATGATATTGCGCCGATGATCCGCATCCACTTCGGCGCTCATATGGATCTGTTTGAAGAAATCGCCAAATTGAGGGCCGCCAGAAGAATGTGGGCCCGCTTGATGAAAGCATATGGGGCCAAGAAGCCCGAGTCCCTCATTTTCATGCACCACAGCGGCACCATTGGAGGGACGCTGGTCTCTCAGCAGCCCTTTGTCAATGTTGTAAGGGTGACCATAGAGGCCCTTTCGGCCGTTTTGGGCGGAAGCCAATCATTGAGAACTTCGTCGTATGATGAAGCCTATGCGATTCCCACCGAAGATGCGGAAAGGCTTGCCATTCGAACGCAACAGGTAATTGCCCATGAAAGCGGCATAACAAAAACCGTGGATCCCCTTGCCGGCTCCTATTATGTGGAGAGCCTGACCAATGAGATAGAGCAAGAGGCCTCCAAATACCTCGATCGAATCGCTCAAATGGGGGGGGCCGTGGAAGCCATAAAGAAGGGATTCATAGAAAGAGAGATCTCCGAAAACGCCTATAAGATCCAAAAGGGGATTGAAGCCGGAGATAAGATGGTCGTGGGATTGAACTGCTTTAGAGAAAGGGAAGAAGGTCAGAAAATAAGCACGTTCAAAGGGAAGGCAACCACTGAAAAGAACCAAATCAAAAAACTGAAAGCGCTGAGAAAGAACAGGAATGGCGTGGCTGTTGATGAAGCGCTAAATGGGGTGAGGGATGCGGCAATGGGAAGTCGGAATATTGTTGAATCGGTCCTGTTGGCGATAAGGGAATATGCCACTGTTCAAGAAATCTGCGACGTTTTGAGGGAGGTTCACGGTGAATATCAACACGTTCCCAGGAAAATATAGATTACATATGTAGCATATCAAAGGATTCGACGATTTTCTCTTGCTTTCTGAGAGCGGGTGTTGCCTGATCTGCCTTTTCAATTGAAATAAACTGGATAAGGCAATTGAGGAAAGATACGACCGTTGCGAAGGAATTGAAGTATGAATCGGAGCCCGTATCCAATTCAATCACATCATGCGCAATCCGACCCAAAGGTGAAATAAGACTACTTGTGATGGCAATCACCCTGCAGTTGTTTTCCATTAGCTGCAAAGATATGTCAACGGTGCGCTTGGCGAACCTGGGAAAGCTAATGGCCAGGGCCATATCTTCCCCGTTTGCCTCGGCAATGGTCCGGATAAAGTGGGGGTCGTCCATTTTCAGCAGGTAGACTTCGTCAAAAAGCTGCGAAAGGAAGAAACTGAAGAGATAGGCCATGGCAAAAGAGGTCCTTTCGCCAAAGATATATTTTTTCCTGGCGCTTGATATGGCTTTGTAAAGCATGTTCAGTTGTTCCGAGGAAAGGCTTTTTCTGAGCGAGATAAGACGCCTTATGTCACTGGCCAGGGTCAATTTGTGAATGTCTTTGATTTTTTTGCTTTGGGCGATTTGTTCCAGTTTGCGAGATGGTTTAATCCGTTTGGTCAGCCATTTCTGCAAATCCTGCTGAAGATCCGGATAACCTTTGTAACCGATGAAATGGATAAACCTTAAAACAGTGGATTCACTGACCCCAATTTCACTCGCCAGCTTGCGAGCGGAAACAAAGGGTATTTTGTCCTGGTTGGACAGCAGGAATACCGCCACTTTCATGAAGCTCTTGGAAAATGAATCGAAGTTTTCCCTTATGGTGTTTTCCAAACGCGTATTTTGACCATAATTCTTGATGAGAACTGTTTTCTGCAATAGTGTTCCCCCCTTACCTTGTGATAGACGGACCGCGGTTGATGCCTGGTTCGTTCCCCCAAACCTCAATGGCGCCTGCCCCGTCATTTGGCACGGTAGACAACATTGAGAAAGAGGATACGGCTTTCGCTTACAACCGGACGGGGCGCATTTCGCTGTTCACTGGAACCGGAATGATACCGACCGGCTGCCCGTTGGAATTCATCTTTCTACCGGGTTTCGGCGATGGATCTGCGCCATTGTGAGGTTGCTATTTCGAATTATAAGGTTTTTTTGGTCAAATGTGTACGTAATTTTGATCCGCATAAGAACATAAATTTTTTGTTCAGGGAGGAGAAGAATGTCTCAAAACAAAAGGGCTGAGAACATGCGGTATATTGACACGGTTGCCGGCGGTGGACCAGAGGTTCTCGTGATGAAAGAGGGTCCGCGACCGGAACCGGCTTCCGGAGAGGTATTGATAAAGGTATTTGCGGCGGGCGTGAATCGCCTGGATATTCTGCAACGACAGGGGAACTATCCGCCACCCCCTGGCAGTTCCAATATACTGGGTGTTGAGGTCGCCGGGGAAATTGTTTCAATGGGGCGGGGGGACAACGATTGGAAAAAAGGCGAAAGGGTTTGTGCGCTAACCACCGGCGGCGGCTATGCCGAATATGTGGCTGTTCCCAAAGAGCTGTGTATGCCGGTGCCACCGGGTATGGATATGGAAACCGCCGCGGCTGTTCCGCAAGCCTTTTTTACCGTATGGAGCAATGTATTTGACCGCGCCCGGTTGAAAAAAGGGGAACGGTTTTTGGTCCATGGCGGCAGCAGTGGCATCGGAACCACAGCGATCCAGATGGCCAAATCCATGGGTGCGTGGGTTGCCACCACGGCTGGAACACCTGAAAAATGCCGGGCATGCGAGGAATTGGGTGCGGATTTGGCCGTATTGTATAAGGAAGAGGATTTTGTTGAAGCAATTGGTGCCGCAACAGATGGGTATGGCGTGGATGTAATCCTCGATATGGTTGGTGGAGAGTATGTCAATCGCAACCTTCATCTGGCTGCCAAAGATGGGCGCGTGATTAGCATTTCTTTCCTTAAAGGAAGCAAGGTAACCATCGACCTCAGGCAAATGATGACCAAAAGACTGGTTATGACCGGCTCCACATTGCGAGGAAGGTCGCTCAATGCCAAAGCGGATATTGCCCTTAAGCTTAAGACCTTCATCTGGCCTCACCTTAAAACCGGAAAAATCAAACCAAGACTTTTTTCCGTTTTTCCCCTGCAAGAAGCCGCCCAGGCCCACCGACTGATAGAGAGCAGCCGTCACATTGGCAAAATTGTCCTGGATGTTACAGATATCCTTTAATGCTTAAGGAACGGTCTTGACAAATGAAGCACTCTCTATGGGAATGGGTCGCTGATGAAGCGCTCTTAAACCGCCTCATCGCCGGTTTGCCAACCTGGAGTCTCCTGGTGATTATGGGGGTCTGCATCTATGTGCTCTCCAAATCAGCGGACCGCATGATAGACGGCGCCGCCTCCCTGGCGCTTCGAACCGGCATGCCGCGCATTGTCATCGGTGCCACCGTCATTAGCCTGGGTACCACGATGCCTGAGATGTTTGTCAGCGTCCTGGCCGCATGGACGGGAAATCCAGGGCTTGCTCTTGGAAACGGCGTGGGGTCAATTATCTGCGACACCGGGCTTATCTTTGGCTTGATGTGCATCATCCGTCCAATTCCCGTAGAACGATTCATCCTGAACCGTACCGGATGGGTGCAGGTGGGTGCGGCGACGCTTCTGGTGGTGGTATCTGTTATTAGTTACACCGTCACCGGAGGCCGGCCCGTTCTGGGGCGTTGGGTGGGGCTTCTTTTTCTGGCGCTGCTGGTGGGATATCTCTATATGGCCTATCACTGGGCCCGGCAGGGGAGGAAGGATATGGAAGAAGAGGAAGAGGAGGCGCCTGATTGGGGGAGCCTGAAATCGCTTCTCTTTACCGTGATGGGATTGCTGGGAGTGATCATAAGCAGCCGGTTGCTGGTGCCGGCGGCGGCCGAAGGGGCCGGACGTCTGGGGGTCCCCCAGGACATTATCGCAGCCACTTTGGTGGCTTTCGGAACCTCGCTGCCGGAACTGATGACCGCCATTACATCGGTTCGAAAGGGGTATCCTCAAATCATGGTGGGCAACGTCGTCGGTGCCGATGTTTTGAATTGCCTCTTTGTCGTGGGCGCTGCCGCAACCGCCCGCCCTCTCATGGTTCCCCCCAACTTTTTCAGCTTTCATTTCCCTGCCATGCTGTTGATTCTCTACTCTTTCCGGGTTTTCATTTTCATGAACAAGGACGGCTGGTTTAGGCGGTGGCAGGGCATCTGGATCCTGGGTGTTTATGGTTTGTACCTCATTTTGCAGTATGCGTTTAATCTGGGCGCGGATTCTGTCTGAGGCAAAGACTTTTGATGGGTGCGGCTATTTCTTATCCAAAATCTCTCTCAGTTTCCGTGACAATTCGGCCATTCTAAAGGGCTTTTGGATGAAACCGCTGCATCCCCGATTCAATATTTCCGTTGCCTGACCATTGATAGAGTATCCACTGGACAAAAGAACCTTTATGAGCGGATCGATTTCCTTCAGCCTGTCGAATGTTTCACTTCCACTTGTTTCAGGCATAATCATATCCAAAATCACCACATCAATTTGTTCCCGCATCCGCTCATAAAGATCAATCGCTTCTTTTCCGTTTCGGGCAATCATCACTTGGTAGCCCAATGCCTTTAGTATGTCTCCAGCGATCTCGGTTATCATCTCCTCGTCATCTACAAACAGGACTGTCTCATTCCCCTTCAAATTGCCTTCAGCCGGTTCCTCCTTTTTCACCATGTCCTTTGTAGAAGCGGGCATGTAGATGTTGAAGGTCGTTCCTTCACCTTTCTCGCTATAAGTATTTATAAATCCATGGTGATTTTTGATGATGCCATAAACTGAGGCCAGTCCTAAGCCAGCACCTCGCCCCATTTCTTTGCTGGTGAAAAACGGATCAAATACTTTTTCCAGGGTTCCTCTATCCATTCCAAGTCCCGAGTCGGTAACGGAAATTTTTACATATCTTCCAGGTGTAACGGAAAATGACTTCACATAACCTTCATCAAGGACCACATTCTCTGTTTCAAGGTACAGATTGCCACCTTCCGGCATTGCTTCAAAAGCATTCAGGAAAAGGTTCATTAACACCTGAGCAATTTGTCCCTTGTCTGCTTCCACCAACCAGACATCTTCTTGGAATCGCATATTGAAAATAATATCTCTTCTTGTTCGCATATAGATCGCCGAACTCTCCTCGATTAATGCGTTCACATCAAGTGCCTTGACCTCATATTTCCCGCCTTGTGCAAACCCCAGGAGTTGTCCGGTAAGATCGGCGCCGCTTTCAATATGTTTTTCGATTTGTTTTAGATGTTCAAGGTCACGGTCAGAAGGGTCCTTGTCCATCATGAGTATTGATGTGCGGCCCTGGATCGCCATCAGAAGGTTATTGAAGTCATGGGCCACGCCTCCCGCCAGCGTTCCAATGGCTTCCATTTTCTGGGCCTGCAGGAGTTTTTTCTCCATTCTTTTCTGTTCGGTAATATCTCTTAGGAAATTGAGGGTTGCGGGCTTGCTTTCCCAAGTCATCAAAACCGTGTTGAGTTCAACGGATAATTCTCTTCCGGACCGGCTCATGATCCTGAAAGAATAGATGTCGGGAACCACCTCACCTTTCAACCGTTTGCGGTGCCTTTCCAGGACCATATCCCTGTCTTCAGGGTGTATAAGTTCCACAAAGGGAATCTCGCATAATTGGGCCAAAGAGAGTCCTGTCATCTCTTCAGCCTTGGGGTTTGCAAATTTGATGAATCCATCCTGAGCGATATAGACGGCATCGGTGGCGTTTTCTATCAGCAGACGATATTTTTCCTCACTTGACCGAAGGGCTTTCTCAGCTTCTTTTCGTTTGGTTATGTCAATGATGACGCCTTCTATATAGCCCTCATCAGGATATATGGTTGCGTTTAAGGCAATCTGAGCAGAAGATCCATCAACACGCAACATTTCAATCTCAAAACCATCAACTTTTCCCTCGGACGTCAGTCGGCTTATGAGCTCCTCTCGACGCTTCGGATCGGCATACCGTTCAGAAGTAAAATATTCTTCAAGAAGGATATCCACGGATTCATAACCCAGCATTTTTGCCAATGCCTCATTCGCCTCAAGAAATCTACCATCTTCAATTGTGGTGCGATATATTCCAACCATTGCCGTTTCAAACAGATGGCGGTATTTTCTTTCGCTGTCTTCAAGTTCTTTGACCCTTTGGACCAGGTCTTCATATGGTGGGTTTTCGGCCATTTTTGAACCTCGAATCCATGTTCTTTATCTGGATCTTTTAAAAGGAGGACATCATGAGAGGTCGGCTCTACAGCAAATCGGCCCGTCAAGGTTCCTCTCGCACATTAAAAAGAAACAGTCCGGAACGTCAAGCGGCGTTAGATTGAATGCCTTTACCCTGCCTGTGAAAAAAAAGCTTAACTCGACTGAGATTTTTGATCTCAATAAATTCCAAAAGGAACATACCATTTTTGATCAATAAAATCTTCCTTCATAGCAAAAGCATTTTTTCGCATCCACTTGCGGCCGTTACCCTGGCGTGAAAAGCCGGCGATTTTCGCTAGGGATCTGGTTAAACAGCCAAATTTTATCGGATTTCAAGAAATGGAAGGCCAAATCCTTTTTGTTCCCGCGACATAGGCGCCGCCCATGAGCAAGCACGCCAACGAACTCCAGATATGAAGACCGGTGATAAACGCCGGTTTCAGGATGCACACCGGGAACAGGGCCAGTCCTCTCGTGAGATACACGGCGCCTATGATCAAAAGGGCTGGCTTCAAAAGGGGGAGCTTGGGAATCAATCCCGCGCCGGAAAAGGCGTAAAGCCCGGCGATGAATAAAAGAGAAAAGATGCCCAAAGTGGTGATCGTGGGAATGAAGGAACCCTGTTCGGCCAACCGGGCCATGGTTTCACCGGCACCGAAAAACCGATACCAATCGGGCCCTCCCAAAATGACGGCAATATGGAGAAGCGCCGCCAACATGCTCATCATGCCGCCGAATATGAGAAATGGGTCCATGTCACCCGGGGGTTTGGGTGGCATCTGTTTTGGCCCTTGACATGTCATAGGCCATGGGAAAATGCTGAACACCCTGGAAAATGACAAAGCAACCGCACGCAAACGCAATCCAACTGGCAATTTGGTTTCTTTTCATAGCTGCCATCACACGACCTCCAAAAACGCGTTCCAAACTTATCTGAACGTCGCTAAAAAATATTCAATATTCAAAAAAAGTCTATTAATGGCTTTTAATGTAGTGTAAATTCAGATTACAGTCAAGCAGTTTTTTCATTTGAAGATGCATTTTTTCATGGCATTGGGCGGAATTGCGGGTAGAAAAGGCGCATGTTGGACAAGGTCGGGGAATGACATCCTCAAAGACGCGCCGTCCTTTTAGCAGCCGCTTAAAGAGACGATCCTCCCTCGAAAAAAAGCTCTTTGTCCCGGCGTGGAATCATTATCTCCACCAAATAGGCCATCAGAATAACACCGAATACGTTAATGATTAGCCGGGTGACCATGTAATGCCATCCCATGGCGCCCGCCTCGAACAGCAGCATGGGTATTTTGGTGGTGGCCCAGGCGCCCACAAAAAGGATGATATTTGAAAATTTGCATCCTTTTTGAATTAAAACCGCGGCAACCGGAAAGGCCGCATATAGAGGGCCGGCGGAAAAGGAACCCAGTGTCAATGATAAGACAATGCCTAACGGACCTGATTTCTCGCCCATCAATTTGATGATGGTCTCCCTGGGCACCCAAATGTCGAACAGTCCCAGCAGAAGAAAAATCGGGGGTACAATAATCAACATCTCAATAAGGTTGCTGATTGAGATTTCAATGGATTTTGATCCCAATTTGGGAAAGAAGCACATCAATATAAGGTTAAGAATCACCAAGGAAAGGAAAAACTTGTATTTCATAAGAAGCTTGGTCATCAAAGAATCACCTCCATCAAAGCGGCGACGGCAAAAGAAAAAACATACGCCAGGGCATTTCTGATTATGGCGATTCTGCGGCCGAAGTATTTTATCTCAACAGGCAGCGTGACAACGCCCACTGCCATCAATGTGCAGATAAAGACGGTGATCTGCATCAGTCCGGCGCCGGACTGATACAAAGCCGCAGTCAATGGGAAAGCAACAAAACCGGGTATCAAAGTTACGGATCCAATGATTGAGGCCATCAGCATCCCAAACCACCCGGATTGGCCCCCGATTAGAGCACTTATCTGTTGTGGAGTGAGTAAAGCAAGCGTTATGCCGATGATCAGAATGATTGTGAGGAACTGGGGCATGATGTTTTCCAGGGACTTCCAGGACTTTTTCAAAGCCTTTCCCGTCTTCCTTTTGTCCCTTACAAAAGATGCCAGCAACAATATGGCAGCAATAAAATACAAACCGGCGGCGAACATTCTGTCGTCTCCCTATGCATGGATTCATTGAAGCATGCAACAAGATAGTTTGCTAATCATGAACTAGTTAACTAATTATCGAAAATTTTTTATCCGGCCGGATTTTCGAGATTATTCCTTATTCGTCGCAGAACATCCTTCAATTCCTCAATTTCTTTCCGGGATATGTTTCGATGTGCCTGATCGATGACCGACCGGGCATGGACAGCAAGCTCCTTCCACAGCGCTTTTGCCTTCTCCGTGAGAGATACCTCCTTGATCCTCCGATCCAGAGCGTTCTGTTTTCTCATAACCCAACCGTCTCGCTCCATGCGATCAATCAGTTTTACGACGGACACGGCGGAGGTGGACAGATAGGCGGCCAACTCACCCTGGGGTATGGGCCCCAAGGCCACCAAGTGCGACAACGCGAAGAACTGAGACGGCTTGATACCGCTGGAGTGCAGGCGTAGCCCAAGGGCCCTGGCAAAGGCCCGATAGGTCAAGGAGCAGTGAAATCCAATACTTTCATAGGGGTCGACAAATTCCATGGCGCCGCAGTCGTATAGCTGATTAATAATTAACTGGCTATATATTAGCCGACCGTGCATGCAGTGTCAATATTTTTTTCGAAAGACGCCGCCGCACCGATGAGGGAAAATCAACCACGCAGTTTTCCGACCAGAATCCATGAGATATGGTGATGAGGTTCCATCTCTTTTCGAGGCTCTAAATATTCGTGTTCGAAGAGCCTTTCAATTTCAAGGGAATGAAAGTCCTTTCCCATGGTTTCAGCGGAGGAAAAATGACGGTAGATTTCCTTATGATAGTATGTATGGGGTTCCGCGGGGTGAGGGATCCCCTTTCCGTAGAGCTGGGGATCCCGTATGGAATGGGTGCTTAGAAACAGACGCCCGTTCGGTTTCAGGGTTTCCACGACCTTTCCTAAAAACCGGTTCCGTTCCTGCCGATCCAAAAGGTGGTAGAAATTGGAAACAAAGAGAACATCGAACTGCCGGGCCTGGAAGTCCATGAAATTACCATGAATGAATTGTAGAACCCCTTTCTGGGCGTCTGAAAGGGAAGCATCGGCCATCCGGATCGCCTCAAGGGAGATATCGACACCTGTCACACGGCAACCGAGTCTTTCGTGCAGATAAAAGGTATTCCGCCCATATCCGCAGGCAACATCCAAAACGCTGAGGCTTTCCGTTTTGATTGCCGTCTTGTCAAGGTATGACACCGCCATAAATGCCAATTCAGAGGGTCTGTCCCCCCAGATCTTATTGCAGCGTTCATACTGATCATTCCAGAACATGTTTCTCCCCTTGAAATCCCGCGTTACTGACCAATGAGATCCGAACCCACCTGATACGCCTGCGCAACAGTGGGGCCAAATTGCAATGAATGGTAGTCCGTTTTAAAGAGAACCAGGGGATTGATTTTCCGAATGTCCGGCACCTCGTCCACCAGGACGGATGCGTTGGCATAGGCGGCCGCCACCTCTCCCATAAAGATCACGTTGTTTCCGGATGCCATCTCGTGACAGACCCTGCATTCAATGCAGAGTGGGCACTCCCGTATCATGGGTGCGGTTTCAAGTTCGCCGTAAAAGGTGTCGAAGAGTTGGGACTTGTCCACCTTGTGCCCGGACACCATACCGCAGTAATCGGTCACCTTGACCATGTCGAGAGAGGGAATATTCACGCTGAACGTCCTGTTTTCTCTGATACCTGAAACGGTATAATGCTTTTCATAAAGCGCCACTGACACAACAGGGGGCAACTGGCTCAGAACGGCAAAGCAGGCAACCGTCAAATAGTTCGGTTTTCCCGCCACGTTGGCGCCGGTAAGGGTTATCATCGCGGGAAGTACACATTTGCCAAAGTCGATCTTTATCTTTTCCATGACCATCTTCCTTGTTTTCTTCCTTATCCGTCACCTATCCCTTGTTTTTTTCCTCCAGGATGTCGCACAGCATCCCAGCGACGGTTCCCGAAAGCTGTTTGCATTTGTTCATGTTTTCCTGGGGGCCCAGCTTTTCCAATATGGTGTTGCAGTCGGAAGCTCCCAACTGGGACACGAATCGCTTGCCCAGTTCTTTGGCAAGTTGGAACACCTCCTTTTTGGCCTTTTCATCGCCCGGTTCCATCCTCCCGTACAAATGACCGAGAGCCACCAAACCACCGGTTAAGGCCCCGCATGTGCCGTCAAACGTCATGACGGCGCCGCCGCCAAAAGCACTGGCCACCTTTGGAATCTCGGTGCTCCCCCCATTGCCGTAAGCCTCAACGATGGCCTTGGAAACCGCCTCCGCGCAATGAAAGCCCCCATTGTGATACCCAAATGCCTTTTGCACAATTTCATCTCTTTTCATTATATCGAACCTCCTTATGATTTTTTCCTTCCGGTCCGCGTTCCGGAAGTCTCTTCAGCCCTTTGGCACCATCTGAAACCAACGACTGATTGCTTTATCAGATAGTATAGCATTAGATATCGTGTCCAACGATTTTTTTCGATGATATCGATCTATTGTTTCGATTGGAAGGAAATGAAATGGAGGCTACAATTCACTGGTGGGATCTGAGGTCTCTGTTCCTTGGTACTCCACGTTCGGAGAGGGCTGGGGATTCCAGTTGTAGCGCACGCCGCCACAGGCCGTCAGTGAGAGAAAAATCAGGATTGTCACAAAGCGTTTAATCATATTGATCATATTTACCTCTGTTGTTCCACTATTCAACCATGTGGCAGAATCTGTGGACTATTTCAAGGAGATCAGCCGGCAGCCGCGACAGCGCCGCATCTCGGATTTCGTCTGGTACGCCGCCATAAAAGGCTTGGGCGATTCCTCCGGTGATACACGCCAGGGTATCGCTGTCTCCGCCCAGTGATATGGCGTTTCGGATGGCATCTTCATAGGAATCGGAATCGAGAAAGCATGTGATGGCTTCGGGTACGGTCCCCTGGCAGGAGATGTCAAATGAATACTCGGGTCGAATCTCATCCAATGAGCGTTTCAGGTT
Source organism: Thermodesulfobacteriota bacterium (assembly GCA_028278625.1). Next base: position 8,138 of record JANQDY010000175.1, on the reverse strand, counting down.
GTAGCCAAATTTCTCGCTGATCTTCAAACGGATCTCTTCCTTTCCGAGCCCCGTTCGGGCCTCAAAGATGGCCAGGGCAGTGGCCTGGGCCCCCTTGATTCCCTCGGGGTGGTTGTGGGTCACCTCCGCCGTCAGTCTGGCCTGCAAGAGGACCTCTTCTTCCGATGCAAAGGCAAAACCAACGGGGCTGGCCCGCATGGCGGAGCCGTTTCCCCAGCTGTTATAGGGTCCCGGGTTCTCCTGTTGAAGCCAGCGGAAAAATGAACTTCCGTATCCGGCGTGGGGATACCGCCTTCCGAAATCCATGAGAGACTCACCGTAGGATCGACCGTTCAGTATTGCGTCCGCCACGGCAACGCTCAACACCGTGTCGTCGGTAAAGCGGGACCCCCGGGTGAATAAAAGGAAATCCTTCCGCTTTATGGGCCGGTGTTCATAGACAGACCCGATAATGTCACCTGCAATGGCGCCGATCATTTGGTTGCCCGGTCCTCAGAGATGCTTGTGATTTGACCGACTTTATCACGGCCTCACGGGCACATTCAAGACTATTCAAATTCAAAAAAAAGGAAGCATCATTTTTTTCTTGACACTGGAACGATCGTTCGATAATGTTGGTTCGAACGATCGTTCCAGGCATATCCCGATCTTTCTTTCGGCGAAATCCACCATGTCACTTGCTTCCACGAAAGGGGGCGCGATTTGGGCAACGTCACCACCAACAAGGACAGAATCTTCAAAACGGCCATTTCCCTTTTTTCCGCGAAAGGTTTTCGCGGTACATCCATTCGGGATATCGCCAATGAGATGAATATCAGCATTTCCACCATCTATCATTATTTCGATAACAAGGAAGGGTTGTTGATTGCCATTTTGGAGCACTCATCCAAGCGCCTGGTGAGTGATCTGAAAGCGGTGGCGGCACTGGACCTTCCGCCCAAGGAAAAACTGAAACAACTTCTCCATACCCATCTTCGAATTGCCGGTGCCTATACCGAGGAGAGCAAGATATTTTTTCTCGATGAAGAGCACCTCTCACCGGAAGGCGAAAAGATCAATCGGGGTATTCAGCGGGAGATCTATCGGATGTATCAGGGTGTTCTCAAAGAGCTGGAAGAAATCGGGTTGATTCAAAACCGGAATACAGCGGTTTTGGCTTTTAATATTTTCGGCGTTATTAACTGGCAACTTCGCTGGTATCGGCCTGACGGCCCCCTTTCCCTGGATGAGGCTCTGGAGGAAATCATCGTTTTCATTATGAACGGGATTTTCGGAACCGGCGAGTCATAAAAAGCGTAACGGATGTTGTTCGTTCATGTAACACTTAATTAATGCAAGGAGGAGAAAAGGTCATGGGGTATACGATTGACATTGACACTGGCGGCACCTTCACAGACGGGTTCTTTGTAATCGGGGACCGGGTCGAGACCGTGAAAGTGCCCACATCACCACACGATTTGACAAATTGCTTTCTTGAATGCATTAAAGCCGGCGCTGAAAGATTCGGTGTGGCAGTTGAGGACCTTTTGTATGATACCGATATAATACGGTTTTCAAACACCATCGGCACAAACGCCATCATTCAGAGGGATGGGAGCCGTCTGGGCCTGTTGGTGACGGCGGGTCAAGAGACCTTGGCACCCAGCCTGGAAGAGGGGGGCAAAAAGCCCCTTGTGGAACCGGATATGATTCTGGGCATTTCCGAGGAGACGTCATCATCGGGAGATGCGGTTCAGGCGCCTGATGCAAAGACGGTGATGGCGGCGGCCCAGGAACTCATCGATCGTGGTGCACGGTGCCTTGTGGTGGCACTCAAGAACTCCGACGCCAATCCCCAAAACGAACGGTTTGTCAGGAAAACCATCAAGACGGAATACCCCAGGGATTTTCTGGGTTCCGTGCCTGTTTTTCTTTCCTCCGACATTTCGAGCCGAAAAGGAGAAGCTGAACGGATCAATGCGGCGGTACTGAATGCCTACATTCACGGCAAGCTGGTGAACATGCTCTACAAGGCCGGGGAAGACCTGCGGCGGCGGATGTATCAGAAGAATTTGCTGATTGTTCACAGCAACCACGCCGTTGCAAGGGTTGCCAAGACCCGTGCCATCAATACCTATAATTCAGGGCCGGCAGCCGGCCTCATGGGGGCCCTGGTAACGGGATCGGCCTATGGCGCCAGCCAGGTGATTTCAGCGGACATGGGCGGCACTTCCTTTGACCTGGGATACGTAGAAGGGGGGGAAGTGAGCTATACCCTGAAACCGGATGTGGAAGGGTTCAAGGTGAATGTCCCCATGGTGGAGATAAGGGCTGTGGGCGCCGGCGGAGGTTCCATCGCTTCGGCTTCCGATGGCGTCCTTAGAGTGGGACCCCAATCGGCGGGCGCGCTTCCAGGGCCGGTCTGCTTTGACTTGGGCGGCATGGACCCGACGGTCACCGATGCGGACCTTTTGTTGGGGATTCTTGATCCGGAATACTTCCTGGGCGGTGCCATGAAACTGAACCGGGAAAAGGCTTACAGCGTGATGGCGGAAAAGATCGCTACGCCCCTCGGTCTCTCTGTTGAGGCGGCCGCCTGCTCCGTAAAGGAGACCATCGATCAGGCCATGGGGCGGGAATTGTTGAACATTCGGAATAAACTGAAAGGTGAGACAGCGCCGCTACTGGTGGTCTACGGGGGGGCGGGACCGGCCCACTGTTGTGCCGCGGCCAAGGCCGCCGGTATCAAGAAGATCGTGATCACCCCCTTCTCGGCGGTGTTTTCCGCCTATGCCTCCTCCGGCATGGATGTGGGTCACATTTACTATGCCAGAGCTGATGTCCCTTTTCATGAATCGTGTGATCTTACGGACCTTGATGGAACCCTCCTGTCGCTCAAAAATGAAGCGGGCCGGGATATCAGGGGAGAAGGTTTTTCCTTTGAAGAGATGAAACTCTCTCTCGAACTGATGGTACAGGGGAGTGAAGGGGGTGAAGAAATCAAATTCGGTGTGGCTATGAATTTCTTCGCGTCCGCGGACGGTATCAGTGCCGCCGTTTCAAAGGCGCGCCAACTGCTGGGCCAAAACGGAAACCGATTTCAAGGGGATTTGCGTCTGAATACGGTAAGCCTCCTGGCCCAGGCGGAAACGCCCCATTTCAACGTGAAGGAAATTCCCGAGGCTGAAGCAGGTGAAACATCGGCCAAAAAAGGGATGAGAAAGGTGTTTCTGGACCCGGAAATAGGGGCCGAAGAGATCCCGGTATATGACCGGGCCCTCCTCACCCACGGACACAGGGTAGTGGGTCCCTCGCTGGTTGAGTCGGAACAGACCACGGTGCTGGTGGCTGAACGATGGCAAATGACGGTGGACAAACTCAACAATGCTCTTCTTACGGAGGTGAGCGCGTCATGAAAATAAGAATTACCGAGTATCTGGAATTGGATCTGGAGCAGGAAACCTGGTGCTGCCAGCGCTGCGGCCATGCCCTCATCGGCGCTCGCGAGAATTACAAAAAGGGGTGCCTGGTGGCGGAAAAGCCCTTTGAGGAGGTGCATCCGGCCCTGATCCAGGGAAAGGAATACAGTTTCTCCCCGGATCCTGACTTCTGCCGCCTTCTGGAGTTTTACTGCCCCCGGTGCGGCGTCATCATCGAAAACGAGTATCTGCCGCCGGGCCATCCCATAACCCACGATATTGAGCTGGATGTGGACGCGCTCAAGAAACGGCACGGGATGTAGCCATGGCCACGGGACGGGAGCTTTTCAACCAGTTTCTAAATGACCGGGCGCTGTCCAGGCCGGTATTTGTTCCCATGATTCGAGGACTTCTGTCCAGGATCGAGAACATGCCCATGGAACAGCTCATGAATGACCCCACCCTCTGGGCCAATGCACTGGTCAAAACCCACAAGCTGTTTCGATTTGACGGCGTGGTGGTCGGGCTCGATTTCACCCTGATGGCCGAAGCCTGCGGCTGCAGCATTTCCTGGGAGAATGACCGACCCCTTGCGACACCGCCCCAACAGGGCCTTTTTGAAAAACCCGAGGAAAACGGTCGCATGAAACATGTCATGGAAGTTGCGGCACGGGTCTTTGACCAAAGCCGGAATGAACAGGCCTGCATTGCGGCGCTGACCGGCCCTTCCACATTGGCGGATATGCTCTTCGGCCGCGGAAGAGGTGCCGAACACCTGGGGGAAATCAAGCAGTTGATGGTTCGGGTTGCGGAAGCCTTCTGTAAAACCGGACCGGATGTGCTCATTTTCATGGAAGGCCGGGCCCTGGGATCCGGCAAGATCAGCCTCGCCCAAAAAAAGATCTACAACACCCTTAGAAACATCACCGGATATTACGACGTTAAAACGGGACTCTATGTGCAGAAATACGATCCGGAAGCGGTGGATCAGTTCCGTTCCCTCAAGATGGACCTCTATGTGCTGGGCCCTTCAGGGGACGGGAGCCTGCCGCCGGTTTCCCGCATATGGGATCTCGGGGTAGGGGCTTTGGGCGTGGGGCTTGGACTGCCTCTGGATGATCTTGAAACGGCAGCCAACCTTGTTCAAGAAGGCCGGGAGCTTTACGAGACCACCGGGGGGCGCGGCATCTTCTTTACCAGCCTCGGACCGGCCACCCGTGACGTGGACGTTGAAACGCTTCACACAATGGTTCAGGAATTCTTTCATTGATAACGAAACCAAAACTAAGGAGACGTGATATGGGTATTTCAATCAGCGTCGATATCGGCGGTACATTTACGGATTTTTACGCCCGAGGCGATGACGGCAAAACGGAAATCACCAAAACCCCCAGCACCCATTACGATCTTTCCGTTGGGTTCATGAAGGGGATGCGGAATCTGGCCCGGTCTTACGGTGAAGGGCTTTCGGATTTCTTAAACCACGCGGATGTGGTGCGCTACTGTACCACCGTCGGCACCAATGCACTGATCGAGCGTACCGGTCCGAAACTGGGATTCATCACCACCGCCGGTTTTGAAGACGCCATCTTTCTGGGCCGGGCCCGAAGTTGGGCCGACGGCGGGTCCGTGCTGGAGAACAAGGATTTGGCCCGCATTCAAAAGCCGGAACCCCTGATCCATCCGGAGATGGTGGTGGGGGTTCGGGAGCGGATCGACTCCTTTGGAAACGTCATATCGCCGCTGACCCGGGAGGAAGTGCTGGACAAATTACAATACCTGGTGGACCGGGGCGCCATGGGATTTGTGGTGGGATTGCTCTGGTCCTTTACAAATCCTGTCCATGAACGGATGATCAAGGAGATCATCGAAGAGGAATACCCCGAAGACTATCTCGGTTCCATGCCGGTAATCCTCTCCAGTGACGTATCCCCCAAGTCCGCCGAGTACACGCGTTTTACCACCACCATCGTGAACGCCTACATTCACGGGGTTATGGCGGAGAAACTGAACAAGCTGGGCAACGAACTGCGTGAAGGGGGTTACCGGCGGCCCCTGGTGCTGGTGCACAGTACCGGGGGAATGAAAAAGATGAGTCGGACGCGGGCCGTCCTGACCCATAATGCGGGGCCGGTGGCGGGGCTTCACGGTGCTCTTACCGTGGGGAGGCATTACGGCCATGAAAAAATCATCTTTACCGATATGGGCGGCACCTCCTTTGACATCGGTGTCATTACCGGTGGGGAGCTCAGGACCTACGATTTCATTCCCCTCATCGACCGGTGGCGCACCAACATCCCCGCCATTGAAGTAAAATCCATCGGTGCCGGCGGCGGATCCATCGCCTGGGTGAACCGCCTCCTGGACAACGCCATGGAGGTGGGACCCCAGTCGGCCGGTTCCATGCCGGGCCCCGCCTGTTACGATCAGGGCGGTACGGAACCCACGGTCACGGACGCGGATCTCCTGCTGGGATACATCAATCCCGAGAATTATCTGGGCGGTGATATGCTCCTGGATCCGGATCTGAGCCGTGATGCCATTAAAGAGAAGATCGCCGATCCCCTGGGCATTGATCCGGTGGAGGCGGCGGTGCGCATTCGCCAGGTGGTGGATGCCCGCATGGGGCAGGAGGTGTTCAACGAAGTGGCCCTCAAAGGACATGATCCAAGGGAGTTTGTCCTCATGGCCTGCGGCGGGGCCGGTGCCACCCATGCCTGCGGTTTTGCCCCTTACCTCAAGGTGGATAAGGTGATTGTGTCCCCCCACTCGCCCGTGTTCGGCGCTTTTGGCGCTTCAACGGTGAACGTCAGCCAGGTCTGGGAAATGAGCCGGACCATGAAAATTTTCCAGTGGGCCACCCAGTCCTATTCCGAGGATGTGGGCGCTTTTAACGCCGTGGTGGAGGAGCTCAGAGAAAAAGCGGTTCGGGACCTGCAACTGGAAGGATACACTGAAGATCAGATCGAGTTCCGGCTGGAGTTGGATATGCGCTACGGCATGCAGTACAACCTCATGAAGGTGGTCTCCCCTCATCTCACCTTGAAAGGTCCCGATGATTTCAGAGAGATCTGCGATACCTTTACCCGCCAGTATGCGGAAGTCTATTCGCCGGAGGCCACCTTCCCCATGGGCGGCATCAACCTGGAGTGTTTTCATCTGACCGCCATGGTGACGCTGCCGGCCATTGAACTTCGGGCCTTTGAGGAAAACGGCGAAGAACCGGTCCCTGAAGCGCAACTTCCGTCAAGGGAGGCATATTGGGCCGCCCTGGGCGGGTTTAAGGAGACCCGGGTATTTGATTTTGACAAGCTTCAGGTGGGTAACGTCCTGAACGGTCCGGTCCTGGTTGAGGCCAGCGATACCACCTACGTGATTGAACCGGAGTGGCGTTTCACGTTGGATCGTTTCCGCAATGCAATTTTAGAGCGTTCAGCTATTAGCATTTAGCATTCAGCCGTTAGCCTTTGGCATTTATGCCGAACAGCTAACAGCCAACAAGGAGGTAAGTATGCAAGGGATGGCCTATGGTAAGGATCTGGAGGTTGTGAAACGGTTGAACCCGGAACCCATGACCGACGATGAATCCGCCGCGCAGGCGGGGATTAACGATGTGGATTTTGATATTTTCACCCACAAGGTCAACATGATTGCCCAGGAAGGAAAGGAGACCACCATGAAGCTGGGCGCATCTTCCGGAATGCGCTGGGGGGACGTGGCCTTCGGCATCTATACGGGCTTGGGCGACCTGGCGGTGGTGGCCACCGGTATCTGGTTTCATGCGGTGCTGGGGCAGATTCCGGTGAAATATATTGTCAAGCATTGGATCAATGAGCCTTCGGTGGGTGTCAAGGAAGGGGATTCCTTTTTCTGGAATGATCCCTTCTACGGAGGGGTTCACGGGGCCGATATGGGCCTCTGTGTTCCGGTCTTCTACAAAGGTGAGCTGGTCTGTTTCACCGGGGCCGTGGTCCATACCGGCGAGTCCGGAGGGACGGATCCGGGCGGCATGAGCATTCGGGCCCAAAGCAAATATGATGAAGGGTTGCTGGTGCCGCCCCTCAAAGTGGGGGAGGACTACGCCCTAAAGGAGGATGTGCTCACCATGTTCGCGGCCATGACCCGGGATCCCCGCACCATGATCCTGGACATCAAGGCGCGGCTGGCCGCCTGCCGCATTGCCCAGCGGCGGATCGTGGAGCTGATCGACGAGAAGGGCCTCGCCTTTTTTAAAGGGTCCCTGCGCCGTATTCTCACCGTAACCGGGCAGGCGGCGCGAAAAAAGGTTTCCCTTTTAAATGACGGTGTCTTCAGACAGCCCCGGTTTCTGGATACGGTGGGTCCTGAGGCGAGTCTCACCAAAATCGACATCAAAATGGAGAAAAAAGGGGAGACGCTCAGGTTCTCTTTCGACGACACGTCCCCCATGCTGCCGAACCTCCCGCTGAACACTTACTTTCAGGGAATCATCGGCCTCTCCATGGTTTATTTCTGCGGATGGTTTTTTCATGACCTTCCCGCCAATAACGGCCTTCTGGAGTGCGTGGAATGGGATTTTCCGGACAACGCCATTATCAACTCCAAAGGGGACGCGCCCACCAGTCTGTCGCCCTTTACCCAGACCTGCTTTGCCCACGGCATGTTCCTGGCCGGTGCCCGCATGACCTACCATCTGGACCCGAAGCGGGCGGTGGCCGCATGGTTTCAGGGGTTTGGCGTGCCCATATACGGGGGCATGAA